>DATAPW010000359.1:0-139816 GCA_036265005.1 Acetobacteraceae bacterium
CAGCGCCGACACCGTCACCCTCGACACCGCACTCACCACATCGATGAGCGTCGATCTCGCCGCCGGCGCCGACAAGCTCACCCTGGCCAATGCCACCAATACCGGCACCCTCTCCGGCGTCGAGACCACCGTCGGCGGCACCGGCACCGACACCATCACCTTCGCCGCCGGCGTCGCCAACGCATCGGTCGATCTCGCCGCCGGCAGCGACACTCTCACGCTCGCCAACAGCGCCAATTCCGCCACCGTCTCCAACGTCGAGACCATCACAGGCGGTTCGCTCGCCGACACCATTACTCTCGGTGCTGCGGTCTCCAACGCGTCCATAGATCTGGGAACCGGCAACGACGTGCTCACGCTGGGCAATGCCGGCAATACCGCAACGGTTACCGGCGTCGAGACGATCACCGGCGGCACCGGTGCCGACATCATCACTCTCGGCGCCGCACTGACCACCGCGATGTCGATCGATCTCGGGGCGGGCGCCGACAAGCTGTCACTCGCCAACGTCGCGAATGCCGGCACGGTGAAGAATATCGAGCAACTGATCGGCAGCAGTGGCGCGGACACGATCACCCTGGGCTCGGTCGCGCAGAACGCCAGCATCGACCTGGCCGGCGGCAACGACACTCTGACCTTTGGCGCCTTCAACAACATCGCGACCGTCAGCAACGTTGAAACCGTGACCGGCGGCACGGGCGCAGACACCATCACGCTGGGCAGCCCGCTGACGACTTCGACGTCGATAGATCTCGGCGCCGGTTCCGATCAACTGACGCTCGGCGGCGGCGGCAATACCGGCACGGTGAAGAACGTGGAAACAGTGATCGGCGGGTCGGGAGCCGACGTGGTCACTATCGGCACGGCCCTGGTGAACGGCAGTGTGGATCTCGCTGGCGGCAGCGACACCTTGCAGCTCGGGAATCTCACCAACCGCGTATCCGTGACCAATACCGAGACCGTATTCGGCGGAACCGGCAACGATACGGTGGTACTGACCGGATCCAATGCCGCTCTGGTTGTCGGTGGTGCCGGCATGAACTTCATCACCGGCAATACCGGTGCCGACCAGTTCGTGCTCGATCAAAATAGCGCCGGCAATACCAGCACGATCCTGAACTTCAGCGCTGCCAAGGGCGACAAGATCGCACTCGATACAGCCGGAAACGGCACTCTCTCCGGCAATGCCTACAACCTCGGCGGCACGGCACTGATCGATGGCACCGACCTCAAGGCAGTAGCGGATGCCGCGTCGCGTCTCGCCGCCGTGGAGAGCAACGGCGGCAACGGCGGGTTCGTTTACCAACAAGATACCGGCGAGCTGTATTACAGCACCAACGGCGTCTTCGCTGGTGGCGGCACTCTGATCGGAGTCGTCGACAGCGGCAGCAACGTACCGTGGATCTACAACTCGAACGCTTTCGTGCAGGTCTAACAACGTGAACGGGTGACGATGCCGGATCAAGCCGCCACCCACCATGCCAGAGCAGCGGCTCCGACCGGCGGGGCCGCTGCTTTGGCGGCCTGGCGGTCGGGCGACACCGCCGCAGCCGAGGAAGCTGCCCGAAATGGGCTGCTGCAGAACCCGGACGACCGTTCAGCCAAGCGTGTTCTCGGGATCATCGCCTACCAGGCCGGGCGTCATGCCGAGGCGTTACCCTTGCTGCGCGGCGTATGCGATGACGCGGCGGATCATTCGAACCTCGGTGCCGTGCTCCGCGCACTGGGACGACACGACGAGGCGGAAGCGGCATACCGCAGCGCAATCGCACTGGATGCCGGCTTCGCCGCAGCTCACTATAATCTGGGCAATCTCCTGCATGAACAGGCCCGCTACACCGACGCTGCCGTCGCGTTTCGCGCCGCAGTCGAATTCCGGCCTGCCTACGTCGAGGCCTGGAGAGGGCTGGGCAATACCCTGCAATCACTGGGGCGCCCGAATGAGGCGGTGGAGGCGTTCCGTCGCGCAGTGCAGTACGCGCCCGACAATGCCGAGATCCAGAACAACCTGGGCACTGCGCTGATCGCCCTCGAATGCCACGAAGCCGCGTTTGAGGCGCTGCAACGGGCGATTGCTCTGGATCAGACCCACGCCGCGGCGCACGGCAACCTTGGCGCGCTGCTGGCGCGATGCGGCCATCCCATAGCGGCCGAAGCGGAATGCCGCACCGCCGTTGCACTGGCTCCGGGCGAGCACCGCTGGCTGACCAATCTGGGTGTCTCGCTGTTGGCGCAAGGCAGGCACGCTGAAGCCGAAGCATGCTACCGGCAGGGCATGGCGCTGCAGCCCGATTACCCCACCGGCCATGGCAATCTTCTGTTCGCGCTCGGCTACCGCACCGATGTCGCGGCGGAAGCGATCTTTGCCGAGTACCAGGACTGGGACCGCCGGCACGCAAAGCACTTCGCATCAACCGCGCCGCCTTTCGTGCTGGACCGGACGCCAGGTCGTCGCTTGCGCGTGGGTTACGTGTCACCCGACTTCCGCCAGCACGCCGCGGCGTTGTTCGCCGAACCGCTGCTGGCCGCGCATGATCGATCGTCGATCGAGCTCTATTGCTACGCCGATGTCGCGGTACCGGATGACACCACTGAGCGGTTTCGTGCGCTCGCCGACCACTGGTGCTGCACACCTGGGATGAGCGACGCGGACCTCGCCGAAAAGATTCGCAGCGACCAGATCGATGTACTGGTGGATCTCGCGGGGCACAGTGCCGGCAATCGGCTGCTGGTATTCGCGCGAAGGCCGGCGCCGGTCCAGGTTGCCTACCTGCTGGGGCATGGCTGCACCACCGGCCTGTCGGCGATGGACGCATTCCTCGCCGATCCGGTCCTGACGCCGGACGGTGCGGACAGCCTGTTCAGCGAACGCATCGTCCGCCTGTCGCGTATCCCGCTCGCCTATCGGCCACCCGACGATATGCCGGCCGTTGCGCCATTGGCGGCGCTGGCGAACGGCTTCGTCACATTCGGGCATTTCGGCCGACCGGAACGTTTGAACGAAACCGTCCTCGCCGCCTGGGCGCGCATTCTACTCGCGGTCCCACGATCCCGCCTGGTGCTCAACAACCGGCCCTTCCAGGATGCGGCATTTCGCCGCCTGTTCCTGGCGCGTTTTGCCGCGCACGGGATTGCCGCGGACAGGCTCGATCTGGTGTTCACGACACCGCAGCAACGGACCTGGGCCGCCTATGGCGAGATCGACATCGCGCTCGACCCGTTCCCGCACAATGCCGGCACGACGACCATCGAAGCCCTATGGCAGGGCGTGCCCGTCGTCTCCCTCGCCGGCCGGGCGATCGTAGGCCGCTTCGGCGCCGACATCCTGCATGCGGTCGGCCTCGATGACTGGGTCGCTACGGACATAGACGGCTACGTGGCACGCGCCATCGGCGCGGCATCCGATCCTGCAGCGCTGGCGCAACTGCGCGCCGGGCTGCGCCAGCGCTTCGCAGCATCGCCGTTGCGCGATGCGGCCGGCCTGGCCCGCGCCATCGAGGCGGCATATCGCGCGCTGTGGGATGCATGGCGCCAGCGCGATACACCCAGCCTGCATTGCCTGTACGGACAGGGCGATTTTGCCGCCGCCGGCGAACTCGCGCATCGCATGCTGCTGGGAGACCCGGCCGATGATGAGGCCCATCACGTGCTGGGGCTGCTGGCCTATCGCGAAAAGCGCCTGCGGGAAGCCGACGACCATCTCCTTGCCGCAGTCGCCCACGCTCCGGCGCGCGCCGAATTGCGCGCGAACCATGCGGCAATCCTGCGCTCGCTCGGCCGGCTCGCGGAGGCCGAAGCAACCGCGCGGATCGCCCTGAAGCTGGAGCCGCAGCGCGTCGCGACGCACAACAACCTGGGCAACATCCTGCGCGATGCCGGGCAGTTCAGCGAAAGCGTCGACTGCTATCGGACGGCTGTCCGACTCGACCCAGGCTTCGCCGACGCGTGGGTCAATCTGTCGTGGGTCCTGGCGTTGACCGGACATGCCAGGCAGGCAGAGCAGGCTGCCGAACAGGCCATCGCGTGCGACGCCAACAACGCCGATGCGCACAACAACCTGGGCCTGGCGCTGATGCGCCAGGGGCGCCTGGTCGAGGCAGAGGCAGCCTTGCGCCAGGCACTCGCCCTGCGGCCGGATTTCCCGTTGCCGCACAGCAATATCCTGTTCTGCCTGAACTATCGTCCCGATCTGTCCGCCGCGGCAATCTTCGCCGAATACCGGCAGTGGGATCAGCGTCACGCCCAGCCCCTGATGCCCACGGAACCACGCTTCGAGGTCGATCGGGCACCCGGTCGGCGACTGCGTGTCGGCTATGTGTCACCGGACTTTCGCCAGCACGCGGTGGCATTATTCGCCGAACCGCTGCTGGGCGCACATGACCGAGCGTCAATCGAACTGTATTGCTACGCCGATGTGCCGGCACCCGATGCCGTCACCGGGCGCTTCCGCGCGCTCGCCGATCACTGGCTCTCCACTGTCGGTCTCAGCGATGCCGACCTGGCCGACCGTATCCGCCGCGATCACATCGACATCCTCGTCGATCTCGCAGGCCATACCGCTGGCAATCGCCTGCTGGTCTTCGCGCGCAAGCCGGCTCCAGTACAGGTCAGCTATCTGCTCGGCCATGGCTACACCTCCGGCCTGTCGGCCATGGATGCATTTCTGGCCGACGCGATACTGGCGCCGGGCGACGCCGACACGCTGTTCAGCGAACGCGTCGTGCGGCTGCCGCGGATTCCGCTGGCCTACGCTCCGCCGGCGGAGATGCCGGATGTTTCGCCGTTGCCGGCGCTCGCCAATGGCTTCGTCACGTTCGGGTATTTCGGCCGCACCGTGCGGCTGAACGATGCCGTGCTGGCCGCCTGGGTCCGCATTCTGCAGAGCGTTCGGGGTTCGCGTCTTATGTTGAACAGTGCGCCGTTCGGTGAGGCTGCCGGGCGCGATCAGATGGCGGCGCGTTTCGCGGCTCTCGGCATCGAGCCCAGCAGGCTGCAATTGGTTTACACATCGCCGCAAACGCGAACCTGGGCCGCCTATGGCGAGATCGACATTGCGCTCGACCCGTTTCCGCACAATGCCGGCACCACGACCATCGAGGCATTGTGGCAAGGCGTGCCGGTGGTTTCGCTTGCCGGCCGACCGACCGTCGGACGGTTCGGCGCTGCGATCCTGCACGCTGTCGGCCTCGATGATTGGGTGACCGGCAATGTCGATGCGTACGTGGCGCGTGCCGTCGCCGCCGCGGCGGATCGCGATGGCCTGGCCCGCCTGCGCGCGGCATTGCGGCCGCGCTTCGCCGCATCGCCCCTGCACGACGCCACCGGATTGGCACGCGACGTAGAGTCCGCCTATCGCAGCCTGTGGGACGCATGGCGAGAGGATGATCCGGCACAGTTGCGGCGTCTCTACGAAGCCGGCGACATGCGCGCGGCCAGCCTGCTGGCCGAGCGAATGCTGGCACGCAAATCACGCGATGCGTTCGCCTTGCATGTGCTCGGACTGGTACGGTTCAGCCTCGGAGACGCGCCGGCGGCGACTGTCCTGCTGCAGCGTTCGCTCGATGTGCGACAGGACCCAACGGTGTTGTCGGATCTCGGTGTGACGCTGCGCACGCAGCGACGCTTCGCGGAAGCCGAGGCGATGTATCGACGTGCCCTGCGGATCGACCCAACGCTGGTGCAGGCGTTGGGCAACCTGGGCAATGTCCTGCTCGACCAGCATCGGCCGGCCGAAGCGGAAGCCGTGCTGACCGAGGCGCTGCAGCGCACGCCGGACCGGCCGTGGCTCGTGCGCAGCTTTGCACTCAGCCTGATGGCATGCGGCAAGGTCGACCGCGCCGAAGCCATCCTGCGTCGCGCCCTGACAATAGATCCGGCGGATGCGGAGGCGCATGAGACGCTGGGCGCCTTGCTCGGACAAAGCGGCCGACCGATCGAGGCGGAGGGGCATCACCGCGCAGCCCTGACTGCGCTGAAGGAACGCCATCGCGGCCTGAGCAACCTGGCGATCACCCTGCAGGCACAGGCGCGACACGAGGAAGCTGAACAGTGCTACCGCGAAGCACTGGCGATACGGCCCGACTATGCAGTCGGGCATGGCAATCTGCTGTTTGCCCTGAACTACCGCACGGACCTGCCGGCCGCAGCGATCTTCGCGGAATACCGGAACTGGAATCGCCGGCACGCGATGAAACTGGCCCCCGCAGAGCCGTCGTTTGCGCTCGATCGATCGACCGGACGACGGCTGCGTGTCGGCTATGTCTCCGCGGATTTTCGTCGGCACGCCGCCGCATTGTTCGCCGAACCGCTGCTGGCGGCGCATGACCGCACGACGATCGAGCTGTTCTGCTACGCAGAAGTGGCGGCGCCCGATGCCGTGACGCAGCGATTTCGCGACCTGGCTGGTCATTGGCGCAGCACTGTCGGGCTCACCGACGCCGCGGTCGCCGACCTGGTACGGCGGGATCGCATCGATGTACTGGTGGACCTCGCGGGCCATACTGCCGGCAACCGGTTGCTGGTCTTCGCCCGCAGGGCGGCGCCGGTGCAGGTGGCATACCTGCTGGGCCACGGCTACACCTCGGGACTCACCGCAATGGACGCGTTCCTGGCAGATGCGGTCCTGGCGCCACCGGGCGCAGAAACGCTGTTCAGCGAACCGATCGTGCGGTTGCCGCGCATTCCGATCGCCTACGCACCGCCAGAGGATATGCCGCCGGTTGCGCCGCTTCCCGCCCTGGCCAACGGCTTCGTCACCTTCGGTTATTTCGGGCGGCCGGAGCGATTGAATGATGAGGTCATCGCCGCCTGGGCGCTCATCCTGCAACACGTCCGCGGATCGCGACTGATGTTGAACAGCCGGCCGTTCCGCGAATCGGCATTCCGCGATTTGGTCGCAGCCCGCTTCGCCGCGCAGGGTATCGCGCGCGAACGCCTCGAACTGGCCTGCACCGAGCCGCAAGTACACACCTGGACCGCGTACGGTGCGGTGGACATCGCGCTGGATCCATTCCCGCATAATGCCGGCACCACGACCATCGAGGCCTTGTGGCAAGGCGTTCCGGTCGTCTCGCTGGCAGGCCGCCCGAGCGTCGGGCGCTTCGGCGCGATGATCCTGCATGCCGTCGGAATGGATGACTGGGTCTTTGACAATGCCGCGAGCTACATCGAACGCGCCGTCGCATCGGCGGATGACCTTGCCGCTCTGTCGCTGTTGCGCACCGGACTCCGATCGCGCGTCGCCGCCTCGCCGCTATGCGACGCCGTCGGTTTGGCGCGCCTTGTAGAAGCCAGCTATCGCATGCTGTGGGACGCCTGGCTGAGCACGGCTACAGCCCGCGTGGCCTGACATGCTGAGCATCGCCGCGTCGGCGCGCATCTCGCCACTCGCCGACATCGAAGACTCGGTGCGCGGCAGCCGCATCGTTATCGAGGACGACGTGGTCATCGATGCATTCGTCAAGATCAAGGCATCCGGTGGGTTGGGCGATGTGGTGATCGGCCGCGGGACGGTGATCAATTCGGGCTGTGTGCTGTACATCGGCAACGGCATCCGTATCGGCCGCAACGTGCTGATCGCAGCGAACTGCACGCTCGCACCGACCAACCACACCTTCGCCGACCCCGACCGGCCGATCCGCGAACAGGGCTTCCAACCCAGCCGCGGCGGGATCGTGATCGGCGACGACGTGTGGCTTGGCGCCAATTGCGTGCTGCTAGACGGCGCCACGATCGGCGGAGGCAGCGTGATCGGCGCCTCCTCGCTGCTGCGCGGCACTTTGCCGGCGTTCTGCATCGCCCTCGGAACACCGGCGACCGTGCGCGGCTGGCGTGGGCGGCAACGCTAAATTTACCTCCACGGCGTAAAGCAGACGCAGCAAAACGCTCGGTGCGCATCACTGTGTCGGCTGACAACCAGTTCACGATCCTCGGCGCCAGCGGCTTCATCGGTTCCGCACTCGTCGCCTCGCTCACGAGCCAGGACCGCGTGGTGCATGCGGTCACCCGAGCCGCGCTGCCTGGCCTGTTCGCGACCCGCCGGCCGGCGGGTCATGTGATCGCCTGCTTCGGGCTTACCGGCGATTTCCGATCCCGGCCGCTGGATACGGCGGACGCCCATGTCGGCCTCGTCGCGCGCTGCCTGGCAGAGTTGCGGTTCGATTCGTTCCTGCTGCTGTCATCGACGCGCCTCTACGCGCGTGCCGGCGCAACCCACGAGGAAGCCGCACTGCCCGTGCTGCCCGCTGACCCGTCGGACCTCTACAACGTGACCAAGCTTGCCGGCGAGGCGTTGTGCCTCGCCGGCCCGCGGCACGAAATCCGCGTGGCGCGGTTGTCGAACGTGTATGGGATCGATATGCCGGCGGCGACGTTCCTTGGGCAGATCATGCGCGAGGGACGCGGTTTCGGCAGCGTCGTGTTTCGCCAGAGCGCCGGGTCCGCCAAGGATTATATCGGCATCGCAAGCGTCGTGCGGCTGCTCCCGGCCATCGCCACCGCCGGCAGGCAGCGGATCTACAATGTCGCTGCCGGCACCAACACCACCCACGCGACCATCGCCAACTGCCTGCAGGAAGTCGCGGGCTGGCGCACCGGTTTTGCACCCGACGCTCCCACATTGCTGAACCGGCCGATCGACACCAGCCGGGTCACCGCCGAATTCGGAGCGACCGACAGCGACCTTGCCGCAGACCTGCCGACCTTGCTGGCGCTTGAACAGGAATGCCAATGCTCACCATCGATGAAGCACATGGCTGCGTAGTCGTCCAGCACACGGACGGCACCGCGGACGAATACCGGCTGGATACGCCGGAAGCATTCGAGGCGGTCTCCGCCGCGTGGCTGCGCTGCGGATGGGACGTCAAATACGTCTACGGCTTCACCTGGATGGGACGACCGGTGATCCAGTTGCCGGAGGACATGATCCGCATCCAGGAGGTGATCTGGCGCCTGCGCCCCGACGTCATCGTGGAAACCGGCGTGGCCCATGGCGGTTCACTGGTCTTCTACGCGAGCCTGTTCGAGGCGATGGGCCATGGCCGCGTGATCGGCATCGACGTCGATATCCGACAGCACAACCGCACGGCCATCGAGGCGCATCCGCTTGCCAAGCGCATCACGCTGATCGAGGGCGGCTCCATTGCGCCAGGCACCGTGGCAGCCGTGCGACACAACATCGCGCCGCATGAAACGGTGCTGGTGGTGCTCGATTCCAACCACTGCCGCGCGCACGTGCAAGCCGAGTTGGAGCTGTATGCGCCACTGGTCTCGCCCAGGTCCTACATCGTCGCGTGCGACGGCATCATGGCGCAGCTCGCCGGCGCGCCACGTACCGCGCCTGACTGGACCTGGAACAATCCGATCGCCGCGGTGGACGCATTTCTGGAACGCCATGCGGAATTCGCACTGGAGGAACCCGCCTTTCCGTTCAACGAAGGCGTGGTGCGGCATCGTGTCACCTACTGGCCAAAGAGCTTCCTGAAGCGCCGATGATCGGACCACATGCCATGAAAGCGGTGATACTTGCCGGCGGCCTGGGCACCCGCATCGCCGAGGAGTCGCATCTGCGGCCCAAGCCGATGATCGAGATCGGCGGCCGGCCCATCCTCTGGCATGTCATGAACATCTACACGACGCACGGGGTGACCGATTTCGTCATCTGCCTCGGCTACCGCGGCTACATGATCAAGGAGTATTTCGCCAACTACGTGCTGCACGAATCCGACGTGACGGTGGACGCGAGGACCTGTGAGATCATCTATCACACCAACTATGCGGAACCCTGGCGCGTGACGCTGGTCGATACCGGTCTCGATACCATGACCGGTGGCCGATTGAAGCGCGTTGGCCGCTACCTGGATCCGGACGAAAACTTCTGCATGACCTATGGCGACGGTGTGGCCGATATCGACATCGGCGCGCTGATCGCGTTCCACCGGCGGCATGGCAAACTGGCCACCGTCACAGCCGTGGCGCCCCCGGGTCGCTATGGCGCGCTGCTGTTGCAGGACGACCAGGTCGCGCGCTTCAGCGAGAAGCCGCCGGGTGACAATGCGCTGATCAACGGTGGCTTCTTCGTGCTGCATCCCGACGTGCTGGATCGCATCGAAGGCGACGAAACGCCGTGGGAGACCGCGCCACTGGAAAGCCTGGCGCGCGATGGCGAATTGTGCGCCTTCCGTCATGACGGGTTCTGGCAGCCGATGGATACGCTGCGCGACAAGACCACGCTGGAAGCACTGTGGTCATCGGGTGACGCGCCGTGGAAGGTGTGGAAGGACTGAAACCGCGGGTGGGAACGCTACCTGACCCTCCGCGTTGTTGTCCGAATGACATCCGTTGCTCGCAAGATCGCGAGATCATGGAGGGGCAATGACCCGAACCACCAGTTTCCTGCTCGGCATGTTAGGCTGCATCACGTTGCCTTGCGTGGCGGGTGCACAGAATCCGCAACCGGCCGCGCCGCACGAGACGCAGCCACCGGTTGCGCCGCCCAACGCCTCGCAACCTCCTCCGGAGCAAATTGCACCGGGCGGCGGGTCAGCGGGAACCAGCGGCACGGGCAACCTGAGCGATCGGCTGTCCAGACAGCAGGGTACGCTCCAGCCGCCATCGGTCGATCCTGGCATCCAGGCTCCGGTGCCGTCGCGTGGCCAGGGCACGATGCCAGTGATCCCGCCTCCCGGCACGCCCGGTGGCAATCAGAGCGTGGTGCCGAAGTAGTCCCGGAGCCCGCCAGGCGAGCGGCTAATCGAGCAGCCAGGGGGCGGCAGAAGCCTGGGCGATCTGCCGTACCTGGTTGAGCAGGCCTGGGCCGACGGGAATCCCTTCAGCCATTCGTTTCGCCGCGTTGTTCCATTGCGGATCGCCGGCGACCATCACCGGCTGCGCCGGATCGATCGGCCTGGTTGCACGCAGGTCATCGCAGAACCGCGCCACATCGCCCTGGAAGTCCGCAGCATCGCGGAACAGCCCGGGATCGATCGCCATGAAGAAGTGGCCGATATCCATGCCCTGCGGCTTTTTGGTATGTTGCGGATCGGTGATCAGCGTGGCGCCCGACAGGCATGATCCCAGGATGTTAACCATCGCCGCGAGCCCGTAGCCCTTGTAGCTGGAATTCTCCGGCGAACCGCCGAGAGACGTCAGGAACCCGCCCTTCTCGCGCGCCTCCAACGGATCGGTACTCGGCAGCCCTTCCTTGTTCAGCACCCAGCCAGGCGGGCACTGCAGTTCCTCGTTCGCCTTGTTGCGGATCCGCCCGGCCGCCACCGTCGTCGTCGCCATGTCGAGCAGGAACGGCTTGTCGGGATCGCTGCCCGGTGCGGCAAACGACCATGGATCGGTGCCGAGTTTCGCCTCCTTGCCGAAGGTCGGTGCTACCTGGATGCCCGAGGCAGAGGTGCACGCCATGCCGATCAGCCCGGCCTTGGCTGCCATCAAGGTGTAATATCCGGTGGCGCCGAAATGCGCAGAATTGCGCACCGCGGCGATCGCCATCCCGGATTGCTTCGCCTTGTCGATGGCCACCTGCATGGCGTAGTGCGCCGGCACATGCCCAAGACCGCCACCACCGTCGATCAGTGCAGAGACCGGCGTCTGCCTCACGATCTGCGGCCGTGCATCCATCTTCGCCCGACCGTTGCGACGCAGTCTGTCATAGCCCGGCAGCATCGACATGCCGTGACTGTCAACGCCGTGCAGATCGGCCCAGGAAAGAATATCGGCGGTGGACTCGGCATTCTCCTCCGGCATACCCCAGGCACCCAGGATGGCTTTGATCTGCGCGCGATGCGTTGCATACGGTGCCGCCATGTCGGTCTCCTTCTCGATTGCCGCGCAGCCTTGCGCGAAGGAGGCGTTCCGGCAAGGGTGCGATGCAGCGGTTGACAAGGAGAGGATGATGGATGGCGCAGAGCTTTTGCGGGCGCGATTCGGTATCGATCTGCCGGACGTGACCGTGCCGCCGGAAGTGGCGCCGCTGCTCGATCGGCGGGTGACCCGCCGCTATACCGACCAGCCGGTGCCCGACTCGCTGCTCGATGCGCTGTTGGCCGCAGCGCAGTCGGCGCCGACCAAATCTGATCTGCAGCAGTATTCGGTCGTGGTGATGCGCGATGCCGCGCGCATCAGGCAGATCGCCGACTGGATCGGCACGATGGACTGGATTGCGACGGCGCCGGTGTTTCTGGTGTGGTGCGGCGACATGCGGCGCAACCAGCGCCTGTGCGAGCAGCACGGCATGCCGCACGCCAACAACAACCTCGACACCTTCCTCAACACCGCGGTGGATTGCACCCTGGCGATGGGGCAATTTATTGCCGCCGCGGAAGCGATCGGCCTCGGCACCTGTCCGATCAGCTACGTGCGCAGCCACATCGAGCGCGTCACACCGCTGCTGTCGCTGCCGCCCGGCGTCTATCCGGTGGCGGGTCTCAGCGTCGGCTGGCCGGTATTCCGCCGTCCCGTGTCGATGCGGCTGCCGCCATCCGTCGTGGTGCATCGGGAACGCTACGACGACACGCAGCAGGACAGCGAAATCCGCGCCTATGACGAACGCCGCCGCGTTCGCGAGCCGGTCGCGGCCGGCAGCCTGAAGAACAACGACGTCTATCCGCCGCGCGACGGCGTTGGCTGGAGCGAGAATGTCGCGCGTCAGCTCTCCGTGCCGGAACGCTTCGGTTTCGCTGCCTACCTCAAGACGCGGGGATTCGATCTTGCCTGAAGACCACGTCCACCGCGCGCCGCTGATCGACCGGCAGGCGCCGCCACGCCCGCGGGCGGTGCGTCCACGCCATGCCGCCAGCCTCGTGGTCTATCGCGGCGAGGGCGATGAGGTGTCGATGCTGATGGGCATGCGCGGCGCAAAGCATCGCTTCATGCCGAACCGCCTGGTGTTTCCCGGCGGAGCGGTCGATCGCGCCGATCTCGGCGCGCCCTGCGCTGCACCACTGACCGCACAGACCGAGCATCTGCTGCGCAAGAATGCAAACGAGCGGCTGGCGCACGGTCTCGGCATCGCCGCCGCACGCGAACTGCACGAGGAGACCGGTCTTTCACTCGGCTCGCCGCCGCGGCTGGACGTGCTGCATTTGCTGGCCCGCGCGGTTACGCCGCCGCCCAGTCCGATCCGCTTCAACGCGCGGTTCTTCGTGGTCGATGCGCGCCACGTCTCCGGGACGCTGGGCGGCGATGGTGAACTGGAGGGCCTGCGGTTCTACGGAATGGCGGAAGCTCTGTCCCTTGATCTGGCGATGCCGACGCGTCGCGTGCTGGAGCGCCTGCGCCTCTGGCTGGCGATGAGCGCGACGCAGCGGGCCGGGCAGACCCACACACCCGTGATGCACCGCGATCGCGGCTGGCGGATGGAATAGGCGGGAGCAGTGACGCGACCCGATACCGGTCATGGCGGGGCTTGGCCACGCCAACCACGCCTCTGGTTGCAGCGGGCCAAAAGGACTTGGATGGCAGGCCTTCGCCGGCCATGACGGAATGAGTCGCACTCAGCGGAGCCAGGTATCAGTTGAAGCGTATCCGGCCGGATGTGTCGAACGGGCTGCGCGTCAGTTTCTGGTCCTTCTTCCACGCCAGGCGAAAATACAGCGCCGCCACCTCAGCGTAATTCTCGAATGAATCGGCCGTTGCCCATGCCTTGGCATGCAGGCGATCCGCCGTCGCGGTGTCGCCCTTCACGCGCTCGATCTCGGACCACAGCTCGTACGCCGCGGAACTGAACGGATCGATCTGCACGGCCAGCGCCAGTTTCTGGTCAGCCGCATCGGCATCGCCGAGACCGAGCAGCGCCGCTCCCCAGCTCATATACGCGGTTGCGAGCAGGACCTTGTCAGGCGCCGGCTTCGCTGCCAGCAGCCCCTCGACATGCTCGATCGCCCTGCGGTAGTGGCCGAGTTGGATATCGAGGAATGCGGCATTCAGCACCGCTGCTGCATCGTCCGGATCCGACGTGCTGGCGGTGTGAAACCAGGAATCCGCCTCATCCAGGTTGCCGCGCAGCAAGGCGATGATGCCCTGCAAATTCTCCAGCAGCGACCTGTCGTAGCTGATCGGCGTCGGCGGCAACCGCGCCTTGGTGGCATCGATCAACGCTTCGGCCTGGCTGAAATCGCTGTCGGCGGAGTGGCTCTGCAGCAGATAGAGCGCGGTGATGTAGGGATCGATCTGCGACATGCCGAACAATGCGCCACGGTGCACCAGGGCGGCCAGCGTCTCGCCCTGCTGCAGCACAAGCTGCTCCTGAAACGGCGGCGTGCGGATCCGCCCGCCCATCCCGCTGCCGCTGACGAGCATCTTGATGACGCCATCTTCGCCCAGCAGCGTCAGTTTGATCTGCTCCGGCTGATAGCCGAGTTGCGCCTGCAACGAGAGGGCAATCGCCTGCATGCGCACCGCCTCGGCGACGGCCATGCCGATGCCCTTGTTGTTTGCCGCGCGTATTTCTGGCACCGCGAGGACAGACGGCGCCGAGCAGATCTGCATCACCTCGTAGGTCAGCATGCTGCTGAGCGTGTCGGCATCGACGGTCAGCTTATCGAACTTGCCGCCGACCGTGGCGTCGAGCACGACGCTGGTCGGGTGCAGCACGGTGTCCACACCGATGGCCGACGCGACCAGCATCAGGAACAAGGTGAGGGACGTGAGGTCCATGGCTCGTCTCCGCTGGCCGCCCGCCCGGGCTGGCGACCACGCAGCGTAACATCAAGCCATTGCCATTCGGCAATACTCTATTGTGGGCAGGTGCCGGCATGCAGACTGCTTGGCGCCATAGGCGGGTGAAGCGCCGCGCTCTGGCGCAGTGCCGGTGCCACCTTCGCGAAGTAGACGGTGACGCGTTATGCCAGCGCTCGTTGATTGCGACAGATCGTTCCCACTGTCATGGCCGGGCGGGTCCAGGCCATCCACGTCTTCCTCGTATGCGTAGGCCAAAAGACGTGGGTGGCGGGGCCACGCCCGGCCATGACAGTCGGCGCAACGCATGGGTCATTTGAGGTTTGGTATTACGCCGCGCGCCACAACTCCCCGTCGCGCAGCACCTTCCCCTCGGCCTCGAGCTTCAGCAGATGCGCCAGGACGTTGCGTTCGGCGGCGCGACGCAGCCGCGGATGCACCTGTGAATACAGCGTGTCCATCAGCGTGTAGGTGCCGGCGGCCCCTTTGGTCAGCGCGGCAACAACCGCCTGCTCGCGCGCCATGCGGTGCGTCAGCATTTCGCGCACCAGTTCGCGCGGCTTCGGCAGCTTGGGACCATGGCCAGGCAGGAACACATCGTCGGTCCGGTCCAGCAGCAGCCGCAGGCTGGCGAAGTAATCCCCCATGTCGCCGCCGGGCGGGCTGACGACACTGGTGGACCACGACATCACATGATCGGCGCTGAACAGCACCGCCGTGCCGTCCTTTGCCGGCAAGGCAAAGCACAGATGGTCGGACGCGTGGCCCGGCGTGTGGATTGCCACCATGCCGGCGATCACGTCGCCATCGGCCAGCTTGATGTCAGCCGCGAAGCTAACGCTGCCGCTGTCGCGAAAGCCGACCGTCGGCGCCCCGGTTGCCTCCTGCAGGGCCGGCACCGCGCCGACATGGTCGTGATGCGTATGGCTCACCAGGATCAGCGCGACATTGGGACCGGTGGCGCGCAGGATCGCCTCGACGTGCTCGGGATGCTCCTCGGGCCCTGGGTCCAGCACCACCAGCCCGTCCACGGTATCGATCAGGTATGTGTTGGTCCCGAAATAGGTCATCGGGCCGGGATTGGGGGCGACGATCCGGGAAATGCCGGGGAGCACCGGCTGGACCGTGCCGCGTTCGGGCTCGGGTTCGGTCAGGAAGGGCATCGCGTCCTCGTTGCGGTCGGCCTTGGTACATGCAGCAAAGTGGCGGGACTGGCAACGTGGCGCCACGGCATGCCAGGATCGCGGCAAGCGACATCAGGAGGGAGCGTGCCATGGCCAAGGGTCTGCTGTTCGCGGCGTTCGACTTCTCCACCGCCCACGCCGATGAGTTCCACGACTGGTACGACCTCGAGCACATTCCGGAGCGGCTGCGCGTGCCCGGCTTCATCAATGCGGAACGCTGGATCAGCGACGAGAACCCGCAGGTCGCCGTGGCAACCTACGATCTGGAGACCATCGGTGTGCTGGACAGCGCGCCCTATCGCGCGATCGGCTATGACAATGCGTCGGTTTGGACCAAGCGCGTCACCGCGATCGCCCGCCGGATATTGCGCTTCACCGGCGAGCAGCGACTGCCAGGCGATGTTGCGGCGCCAGCCGGCGCAGGCGCGTTGCTGGTGGCATCGATGAATGTGGATCCGGCAGCGGAACCCGAATTCAACGAGTGGTACAATGCCGAGCACCTGCCGCAACTTGCGGCCGTTCCCGGCGTGCTGTGCGCGCGGCGCTATCATTCGACCGCAGCGGACCGCGAACGTCAGTACCTGGCGCTCTACCACCTGACCGGCCTGGACGTGGCGCGGTCAGCGGCGTGGCAGAACGCGGCCAATACGCCGTGGACCCAGCGGATGCGCCCGCATTTCCGCGACATGCTGATGCTCCGCTGCAAGCGCTATCAGCGGAAGTAGCGCCGGCCCCTCTCCCGCGCGGCGGGGGAGGGCTAAGGTCGGGGTGCCACGCAGAAGCTACACCGCCGCGGCGCGCTCCTCCGCCCGCCGCACCCGCTCGCGATACACGTTGTAGCTGCCGGACGCGGCCACCACGGTGGCGCCGATCAGCGTGCTCCATGACGGAACGTCGCCGAATACCAGGAAGCCCGCCGCCGCTCCCCAGGGCAGGATCGTGTACTCATAGGGCGCCAGCGCGGATACCGGACCCAGCGCATAGCCGCGGGCGAACACGCAGTGGGCGAGGCCGCTCGACAACCCCAGGAACGCCAGCGCCACCCAGGCGATCGGCCCGATCGAACCGACAACCGGAAAGAATGGCAGCAGCACGAGGCCGGTGATCGTGTGGGCGACCAGCAGCCAGAACGCCTGGCATTCCGGCGTCTCGGTCGTGGTGAGCTGCCGCGTCATGATCCGGGTCAGCGCCATCACCATGGTGCCGGCGAGCAGCAGCAGCACAACCGGAGTCCACAGATCGCCGCCGGGCCGCAGCATGATCAGCACGCCGCCGAAACCCACCAGGGTGGACAGCGCGCGCCGCCAGCGGATGCGCTCGCCCAGCATCGGCACCGCCAGCACCGTCATGATCAGCGGCGCAGTGAAGCCAACCGCGTAGGTATCCGCCAGGCTCATCGACAGCCACGAGAAGTACCAGGTCACCGACACGAACGACGACAGCACGCTGCGTGCCAGCACCAGTTTCCAGCGCACCGGCCGCAACCGGCGCCAACCGATGCCGCCCTGGCCAATGGTCACCGCCAGCACGACGGTCGCGCCGAACACGCCGCGCCACAGCATGGCGCCGGCCACGCCGACGGTCGGCAACGTCCACTTCGCTGTTGCGTCGCCCAGCGTCCAGATCAGGTTGGCCAGCACCACCAAGGCGATGCCGCGGACCGTGTCGGAGGCGTTGTCGGTGAGTACGCGCGGCGCCGGCACCACCACAACCTGCGGCACAACGTCAGCCAACGGCACGTTCCCCCTTACGGTCTTTCGCCTGCCGCACTCAGTCCTTTGGCGTGTAGAGGCGGTAGCGCCCCCACTGCGCGGTCAACTGGTAGTGCGACCATACCTCGGCGAACAGGGGGTGGCGCTCGAAATATTCGATGAAGTCGAACGGACCGCCGCACCAGGGCATGCCGGAGACGGTATCGACCAGCACCGCTGCGGGCGGCGCCCGGGCAAAGTCCTCGGCCACGGTGCGATAAAAGAAGAACTCCGGCCGGCGCATTTCCCACACTTCGCGGTAGCGGCGGCCATCCGGCAGGCAGACAGGATAGGCGCCACGCAGCAGCCAGGTATCCGTGCTGCGCGACGTGGATCGCATGCCGGCGTAGTTGAGCGCCGGATAGATCGGATAGACGTCCGGCGACAGCACGAGCACGCGCCCACCGGCCGCGGCGCGTTTCAGCATGGCGGCGACGCCCGCCACCTCGTCCTGCGGATAGGAAAGCTCCCGCCAGGGCGCCGGACCGGTCAAAGCCGTATAGAGCACGAACAATCCGGCCAGTACCCCGGCGATCGAATACGGCGGCGAACCCGCAACGACCGCCCGCTGCCGGTCGAGCCACTGTGCCGCCAGCACGCCGGCGAGGCCCAGGGTCAACAGCTGAATCGGCAGGATGTGATAGGACCAGCCCTTATGCTGCACGAACAGCGCGGCTGTCGCCGCCACGGCGGCCAACGCGAGCAACTGCGGCAGCGCATCGGCGGCCGTGCTCGACGCGGCGCGCCGGGGCCGGAACGTGGCGAGCGACAGGGCCAGCAGCAGGGCCACGATTGAGCCGATTGCTGGCGTCACCAGCAATTGCCAGATCGTCAGGCCGCCAAGATAGAAGCCCCAGACCAGCGGCACGACGGTGCCGAGATAGTCAGGAAACACCAGCGGCAGCGACACCAGGTAGACCGCCCAGACACCTGCCATCAGCCAGGGCAGCGGATCGCGCAGGCTGCGGTGGATGGCGACGCGGAGGCCGGGCAGTACCGCACCATCGGTGGGGCGGCGGCGCAGCAGCACGTATGCCTCCACCAACGCTGGGACCCCGAGAAAGTGTGGCTTCAGGGCGAACGCCACGCCGGCGAGCAGCCCGATGGCAATCCTGCCACGCGGCCGGGATCCAGCCGCGCGCCGTTCCGCTGCCAGCACATAGGGCAGCGCCGCCACCACCATCAGATGTTCGCGCTGGCCGAAATCGTAGCCGGCCGTGAGCAGGAACAGCACCGGCAGCACATCCAGAAAGGCCCGCTCCACCTGTCCTTCCGCTGGCCGGTTGCGCACCCGCGTGGCGAGCCACCAGCAGAACCCGCCATAGGCGAACAAACAGAGCTGCAGCGCAACGACCCCGCTCAGCGGCGTGATCGCTGCGATCGTTGCCGGCAGCAGGTTCAGCACAAAGATCAGCGGTGGGTTGACATCGATCAGGTCGGTGTAGAGATGCTCGCCGCCCAGCCAGCGCTGGCTGAATTGCAGGATCGCCGCAACGTCCTGGTTGAGCGGGGGCGCCAATACCACCGGCAGGAACAGCAGCGCCGGGAGCAAGGCCGGCAGGACGCGCCACGTCGCCCGCCGCAGAAAATCCATACGGAGCGTCCAGGATCGCGGACGCGCCGCGGCGATGGCGGCATCGATTTGTTGTTGATCCAAATGGCTCATGCGCATGGCGCGGGGCATGCCTTGCGACTGCGGCGGGTACAAGGCAAGCAGCGCCGGCAGATCAGAGGGACCGAATGGAGGCTGCGGAATACGAGCTGATGGACGCGGTGGAGGACCGCATGTGGTGGTACCGCGCATTGCACCGGCGCATTGCGGCAGCATTGACCGACGTTCATGGCCGCGTGCTGGATGCCGGCTGCGGCACCGGCGGCCTGCTGGCGCGGTTGCGCGAGGCGTGCCCGGACCTGGAGCCGTCCGGTGTGGAGTGGTCCGAACCGGCCTGCCGGCGCGCCGCCGGGAAATCCGGCGCACCGGTCGTGCGCGGGAGCGTGAATGCCCTGCCGTTCGCCGACGCCAGCTTCGATGCCGCGATCGCCGCCGATCTGCTGTGCCATCGTGAAGTCGAGCCCGATCACGCACTTGCCGAACTGCGGCGGGTCCTGCGTCCGGGCGGCCGGCTCATCGTGAACATGCCGGCCTATGCGTGGCTGCTCTCGGTGCACGACCACCAGGTGCATAACGCCCGCCGCCAGACCGCGCGGCAGCTTGCCGCCATGCTTCTCGGGGCGGGGTTCTGCCAGGTGCGGGCGCGCTACTGGAACAGCCTGCTGTTTCCGCTCATGTTGGTGCAGCGCAAGCTGCTGGCGCGCGACGGCGCCGCCTCGGACGTCGCCCCGTTTCCGCCATGGCTGGATGCGACTTTCCATGGCATGACAGAGCTTGAGCGCCGGCTGCCCTTCGCCTTGCCGGCGGGCGGCTCGGTCTTGGCGACTGCGGAGCGACCATGAATATCGAGAGCGACCTGGTGCAACATCTGGCCGATGCGACGGCGGTGCCGGAACCGGCGCAGGCGCACGGCATCGGCCTGTCCATCGTCATCCCGGTGTATCGCGGCGCCAGCACGATCGGCCTGCTGGTCGATGCCCTGTCGGCGCTGAACCCGGTCGGCGGCCTGGAGATCATCCTGGTCAACGACGGCAGTCCGGACAATTCAGCCGAGGTCTGCCAGGACCTGGTGCGGCGTGCCTCAGTCCCGCTCACCTATATCGAGCACGCCCGCAATTACGGCGAGCACAATGCGGTCATGACCGGATTGCGGCAGGTGCGCGGGGCGTATGTGATCAACATGGATGACGATTTGCAGAACCCGCCGGAAGAGGTCATCCGGCTGTACGATCATGCCCGGCTGGGCAAGTGGGACGTCGTCTACACCCGCTACGCGATCAAGCAGCATAACGGCTGGCGCAACCTCGGCAGCCGCTTCGCCAATGCGGTGGCCGATCGCCTGCTCGACAAGCCGAAGGGACTTTATCTGTCCTCGTTCCGCTGCATGTCGGCGCTCGTGGTTCGTTCGGTGACGCGCTACCAGGGCCCGTATCCATACGTCGATGGGCTGATCATGGAGGTGACGCAGCGCATCGACAGCATCGAGGTGAGCCACCTGCCGAGGGTCGAAGGCCGTTCCAACTATAATCTGCAGCGCCTGGTGCGGCTTTGGCTCAATCTGGCGACCAGCTTTTCGCTCGCCCCCCTGCGACTGGCGATCTATGCCGGCGTGTTCATGGCGCTGCTCGGTGCGATCGGCGCCGCGGCGACCATCTTCGAGGCGCTGTTCCTGCACAACACGCCATCCGGCTGGGCCTCGACGATGACCGTGATCCTGCTGGTGTCCGGCGTACAGTCGATGATCCTTGGCGTACTCGGCGAATATGTCGGCCGCACCTTCCTGTCGGCGAACGGCAAGCCGCAAGGTACGGTCCGCTCGATCGAGCGGAATGCTGCCGCCAAGCGGGTCAACGCGTGACGCTGTACTGGGTCACGCTGCTCATCGCGATTGCCACCAGCATGGCCGGCCAGACCATGCTGAAGGCCGGTGCGGGCGCTGCGGATTTCATTGCGCAGCTGTTCGACTGGCGTACCGTGCTCGGATTTTGCCTGTACGGGGGCTCGGCGCTGCTCTATATCGTCGCGCTGCGCCGCATCCCGATGTCGCGAGCGCTGCCCTGCACCGCAATCTCGTATGTCGCGGCAGCGCTGATCGGCCACTATGCCTTCGCCGAACCGATGGGTGGGATGCAGATCGGCGCGATTGCGCTGATCTGCTGCGGGGTGGTGCTGTTGGCGCTGGCGTAATGTAGGGCAAACGATGGGTAGAGCGCAGCGAAACCCATCACACGGAATCACCCAGCCACCGATGGCGGCGCACCGAACAGCCCCAACCGGTCCTGCCGTACGCGCCGTTCATCGCCGGTCCGCACCGTGACCCCGGCCTTGTCGAAAAACTCCAGCACCTGGATCGCGACCTTCCGGCCATTCGCCAACTGATCGCGGAACGCGGCGGCGGTAAGCGTTCCTGCCGGATCAGCCGCCGCAATCGATGCGGCGATGGCGGCCATTTCGGCCACCGTTTCGCCGAGGAAGAACTGATCCGGAGCTACTTCGATCAGCCGCCCCATGCGCTGCACCCGCTTCAGCGTGCTCCGCATGGCCGCCTCCGGCACCGACAGTTCGCGGGCCAGGTCGCGGGTCCGCGGCGGACGAAAGCGTTCCGCCGCAATCAGCGCGCGCGCCTGCTGCCACACCCGCTCGTCCTGCGCCGACAGCGTCGCACGATGCGTCGGCAGGCGAAGCCAGGGTCCGTCCTGTTCCACGGCGCTGCGCCGGAACAGCGACTCGACGATGGCGCGGAACGCCGGCTGCGATGGGCGCCCCGGCGTTGCCTGGCGCATACGCTCGAGCTGCAGGCCCGGCTGGTCGGGCGCCGCCGCGTGATAGGCCGCGAGGCGATCCACCACGCTGGCCCTTAATGCATCGAGCGTCATCGGGCGCATCAGCAGCTCCGCCACGGCGACGGCGGGCGCCGCGTCCAGCACGACCGACTGTTGCGGCGGCGGCAGGTTGCGCGCGCGACAATAGCCGACCCGATCGGTCCAGCCAGGCGGCAAGGCCAGCAGATTGCGCAAGGCAGCCGCGGGGTCGGACTGCTCGAGCGCCGCCAACTGGGCGAGCCGCTCGGGCGTGCGGCGGCCGCGCCGCGGTGGGAACGGATCGATGACCACGCCACCGCCGATGGTGCGCGTCGCCGTTGCGTCGCGCAGCACCAGGCGATCGCCGGTGAGCGCACCGATCGCATGGTCCAGCGTCAATCGTGCCAGCACGCTGCCACCGGGTTCGATCCGGTCGGCGTCCAGCGCTGCAACGCGCGCCATAACATGCGCCGCACCGAGATGCAGGTGTGCCGGCGCATCGGACCGCAGCGCACGGGACTCGTCGCCCAGCAACCGCAGACGGATGTCGAAGCGTGCGGTCGGTATGTGGATTTCGGGGTGCAGTACCCAGTCGCCGCGTGTCACCGTATCCTTTGACAGCCGGGGACCCACGACGTTCAGCGCGACGCGCAGTCCGGCCACCGCTTCGGCAGCGGCGCGGTTCTGCGCATGCAGTCCGCGCACCCGCAGCTCGATGCCGGGCGGCGACAGCATCAGCCTGTCGTCAACCCGCACACGACCCGCCACCAGCGTGCCGGTCACCACCAGTCCGGCGCCGGCCAGGGTGAAGGCGCGATCGACCGCGAGGCGCGGATATCCGTCGCTGTCACGCTGACGCGGACCAAGCGCCCGCAGCGCCGCGCGCAGTTCCTCGATCCCCTCGCCTGTCACTGCGGAAACCGGCAGCAATGGCGCCGCGGCCAGACCGGTCCCTGCCAACAGCGAACGCACCTGGCGGCTGACGTCCGGCACGCGTCCGGGCGCCAGATCCGCCTTGGTCAGTGCCACCACGCCGCGATCGATACCGAGAAGTTCGAGGATCTGCGCATGCTCGCGCGTCTGCGGCATCACGCCATCGTCCAGCGCCACGACCAGCAGCGCCGCATCGATCCCGCTGGCGCCGGCGAGCATGGTGTGCACGAAGCGTTCGTGGCCGGGCACATCGACAAAGCCGAGTGTGCCATTGGCGGTGTCAGTGTAGGCGTAGCCGAGATCGATGGTGATGCCGCGCCGCTTTTCCTCGGCCAGGCGATCGGCGTCGATGCCGGTCAGCGCCTTCACCAGCGCCGTCTTGCCGTGGTCGACATGGCCTGCGGTGCCAATGATCATGGTCGGCGGTCAGACAATCCACGAAGCGTTGGTCACGAACGTTGCGCGCGTCATCCTGCCAGCAACAGCGGGTTGGGCGCGTTGCGATCGAACCCCGCCTCGCCCACCAGCATGTCCAGCCCGAGCGATGCCAGATCGTCCGCCATCGGCTCGACTGCCATATCCTTCGGCTGGTACAGCATCTTCGCATAGCTGTGGCACTCGTCGCAGGTTTCCGCCTGCACGGCGCCGTCGCTGCCTTCGATGCCGAGCAGCGCCACGCCGCGCGACCCGCCGCAGGTGATGCACACCGCACGCACGTGGTTCCACGCCGTCGCGCACAGGCCGCAATGCAGGTAGCGCACGCCGGCCGCCTTGCCGGCGCCGGTGATCACCCCGGCCACCGGCGCCGAACCACATACCGGGCAGCGGCCGCGCTGCGGCAGCAGGTGCACCTCAGGCAGCGCGAGCGCGGCCGCACGACGCGCAAAATACACTCCGAGCGCGGCCGCAACATACACCGCCTCGCCGGTTTGCCCGTGCCGCACGTCGCCGCGCAGACAGGCATCGGCCAGCTTCTCCCGGTCGGCCGCGTCGCGCACCTGCAATGTTCGCAGCGTGGCACGGGCGGCTTCCGGCAGATCCGGATGATCGACCGCCTGCAGCACGACATCCAACCCGGCCTGCCAGCTCGCATCTCGTCCATGACTGTCGAACGCCAGCGGTGGTTCGCCCTCGGTCACCACGACCGCGTCCGCAGCGGGCAACGCGAGCGCGGCGGCGTGCTGCGCCCTCGCCAGCCGCGCCATGAAGCGCAGCCAGTCGGTCATGGGGTGGCCGATGGCGAGCGACTCGAGCCGGTCGGCGCGTCGGCTGAACACGGCGGACGGGTCCGGAAGGATGATCGGCACCGGCTGGCCGACCGTCTCGCGGGTCGGGTCGCCAATGCGACCGCCGACAATGCGCGCCATCCTCAGCCTCGCAACAGGGAGCGGATGAATACCATGCGCCACTAGAAGCCCGCCCCGCCGCCCGGGCAAGCCCCCTGACTCAGCCTCCTGCCCAGCCAGTGCCGCCAATGCGTCAGCCCTGAAGAATCATACATATCCACTTGACTTGGTAGACATCGCGACGCTTCTTCCGTCGAAATGACACGAAAACCAGCCAGCCTGCTCTACGGCGTAGCCGACGTGCCGCCGGTGTCGGTTATTGTCGTCAACGCCCTGCAATACGTTGCGGTGCTGGCGGGCTTCCTGGTGTTTCCGCTGATCATGACGCGTGAGGCGCATGTTTCGCCCGAGATCGCCGACAGCGTGCTGAGCTGGTCGATGATCATCCTGGCAATCGGCACCACCCTCCAGGCCCTGCCGAAGGGCCCGATCGGCAGCGGCTACCTCGCGCCGAGTGTCATGACGGCGGTCTATGTCAGCCCGTCGCTGGAGGCGGTCCACCTGGGCGGGCTGGCGCTGATGGGCGGCATGACGCTGTTCGGCGGCGCGGTGGAATCCGTGCTGTCGCGCTCGATGCACCGTCTGCGCTCGCTGCTGCCGCCGGAACTGGCCGGCGTGGTCATCCTGCTGGTGGCGATCGGCAACGGCATGGTCGGCTACCGCTACCTGCTCTCGCCGGGCACCGGACATGCCGACCTGAACCACTGGACAGTGGCGATGATCACCCTGGCGGTCACTGTCGCATTGAACGTCTGGGGCAAGGGCATCGTCCGCGCCACCTGCGCGCTGATCGGCATGATTGTCGGCTACGCGGCAGCCTTGGCGGCCGGTCTCGTGCCGCATGGCGAGATCGCCCAGCTTGCCAGCCTGACGCCGGTGCAACTGCCGCGGGTCGGTTACTTCGCCTGGTCGTTCGACCCGGTGCTGATCGCGCCGTTCCTGATCGCCGCGCTGGCCAACACGCTGAAGGCCGCGGCACTGCTGACCGCCGCGGATAAATTTGCGGATGCCGACTGGGTCCGCCCCAACCTGAAGAAGATCGGCGGCGGTGTGCTGGCCGACGGCATCACCACCGCGCTATCCGGTGCGTTCTGCGTGTTCGGCGTGAACGTCAGCGCGTCATCGGTCGGCCTCAGCGAGGCGACCGGCGTCGCGTCCCGCGTGGTGGCCTATGCGATCAGCGCGATCTTCGTGGTGATGGCGTTCATCCCCAGCCTGATGCGGTTCTTCACGCTGATGCCGGCCGCGGTGATCGGCGCCACGTTCATCTTCACCTCGTGCGCCATCATCAAGGGCGGCATCGAGACGATTGCCTCGCGCATGCTGGATGCCAGGCGCACCCTGGTGGTGGGCCTTGCGCTGCTGACCGGCCTGGCCGTGGAAGCCTTCCCCGCCTTCTTCCACGCTGCACCGGCATCCATCGAGCCATTGGTCGGATCGCCGCTGGTACTCGGCACGTTCGTAGGCTTCGGATTGAATGCCGCATTTCGCATCGGGGCCCGGCGGCGCGCGGTGCTGACCATCGACCCGCACGCGCTCGACTTCGACGCGATCCACAGCTTCATGGACGGCCGCGGCGGACTGTGGGGCGCGCGACGCGACGTGATCACGCGCGCCAACTACGCCGCACAGCAACTGGTCGAGGTGATCGCCGACAACTGCGAACCACGCGGGCCCATCACACTGTCCGGCAGCTTCAACGAATTCGACCTCGCGGTGGAGGCGCGCTACGTCGGCGGCCTGCTGGCATTGCCGGAACGCCGCCCGACCCCAGACGAGATCCGCGACCACGAAGACGGGGTGCGGATGCTGGCCGGCTTCCTGCTGCGCCACAACGCCGATCGTTCGACATCGTCACGGCGCGGCGACACCTGCATCGTGCAATTCCACTTCGACCACTGACATGCCTCGCAAACCGGCAAACCTGCAATACGGCGTGGACGAAGTGCCGCCGCCGTCGGTCATCATCGTCAACGCCCTGCAATACGTCGCCGTGCTGGCGGCATTCCTGGTGTATCCGCTGATCATGGCGCGCGAGGCGCACGCGTCGGAGGACGTGATCGACAGCGTGCTGAGCTGGTCGATGATCATCCTGGCGATCGGCACGACGATGCAGGCGCTGCCCAAAGGCCCCCTGGGCAGCAGCTATCTTGCGCCGAGTACCATGACGGCGGTCTATGTCCCGCCATCGCTGGAAGCGGTGCGGCTCGGCGGCCTGCCGCTGATGGCGGGCATGACGATATTCGGCGGCATCGTCGAAGCGGTGCTGTCGCGCTCGATGCACCGGCTGCGTGCCCTGCTGCCACCGGAACTGGCCGGTGTGGTGATCATGCTGGTCGCCATCGGCAATGGCGCGGTGGGCTTCCGTTATCTGCTGACGCCAGGCTCGACGCCGCCGGACGCGCGCCATTGGGTGACCGTGGCGACCACCCTGCTGGTCACGGTCGTGCTGAGCGTCTGGGGCAAGGGCATCCTGCGTGCCAGTTGCGCCCTGGTCGGCATGGGCGTGGGCTACGTGGTGGCACTGTTCCTCGGTCTGGTGCCGCATGATCAGTTGGCTGCGCTGATGGACCTTGCGCCGGTCCAGTTGCCGCGCACGGACTACTTCGCCTGGTCATTCAACGCACTGATGATCGTGCCGTTCCTGATTGCGGCGCTGGCCAACACCCTGAAGGGGGCCGCATTGCTGGCGACCGCGGAACGCATCGGCGACGCCGACTGGGTCCGCCCCAACATGACGCGGATCGGCGGCGGCGTGCTTGCCGACGGCATCACCACGGTGCTGTCCGGTGCGACCTGCGTGTTCGGCGTCAATATCAGCGCACCATCGGTCGGCCTCATCGAAGCGAGCGGCGTTGCCTCGCGAGTGGTCGCCTATGCCATCAGTGCGATCTTTGTCGTGATGGCGTTCGTGCCCGACGTGATACGGCTGTTCACGCTGATGCCTGCAGCGGTAATCGGCGCGACGTTCCTGTTTACCTCCTGCGCCATCCTCAAGGGCGGCATCGAGACGATTGCCTCGCGCATGCTCGATGCGCGGCGCACCCTGGTGGTGGGCCTGTCGCTGCTCAACGGCGTGGCGGTCGAAGCCTTCCCCGGGTTCTTCAACGCGGCACCTGCAGGAATCGCGCCGCTGGTCGGATCGCCGCTGGTTCTGGGTACTGCCGTCGGCTTCATCCTGAACGCGGTATTCCGGATCGGCACCCGCCGGCGGGCAGCGCTGGCGATTGACCCGCGCGCGATCGACTTCGACGCGATCCACAGCTTCATGGACGGGCGTGGCGAACTGTGGGGGGCGCGTCGCGCGGTAATCACCCGCGCCAACTACGCAGCACAGCAACTCGTCGAAGTGATCGCCGACAACTGCGGACCACGCGGCCCCATCACGCTGTCAGGCAGCTTCGATGAGTTCGATCTCACCGTGGAGGCGCGCTACAGCGGCGACCTGCTGGTCCTGCCGGAACGCCGGCCCACCCCTGACGAGATCCGCGACCATGAGGACGGCGTACGCATGCTGGCCGGCTTCCTGCTGCGCCACAACGCCGACCGTTCGGCGTCGTCCCGGCGTGGCGACGTCTGCACCGTGCAGTTCCATTTCCACCACTGAACCTGTGATGCAGGCCATAGCTTCCGGCCGATCGGGGGGTTAGGGTGGTTCCAAAGAAGCAGGGGGCAACGATGGATCTGTCTGAGGAGGCGGCCGACGACGTGACGATTGTGGCCATCGCCGGTCGGCTGGATACGCAGACGGCTTCCCGCCTGAGCGAGCGGCTGACCGCACTGCTCGGGTCCGGCCAGTCGCATCTGTTGATCGAGGCGTCGCGGCTGAACTATATCGGCAGCGCCGGCTTCCGTGCCCTTTTGCTTGCCGCGAAGCGCGCCTCGGCGATGGGCGGCAGCCTGGCGGTATGCAGCACGACTGGGCCGGTCGCCCGCGTGATCGAGATCGCCGGCCTGCACGAAGTGTTCGAAGTGTATCCATCACGCGAGGCGGCACTGGCGAGACTGACGGCGGCCTGACCTCGACCAGGCCTGACCTCGACCAGGCCTGACAGTTGGGACCTATTCCCCTGTCGCGCGGTGGTGGGCCGTTTCACGCAGCCATTTGCGGTGGTGGCGCCACGACCAACCCGCGCTGACAACCCCACGGGTCATCGCCTGCACCGAGCCGCGCACCCACAGTGCGGCGTAGACATGCACAATCCAGATGCCGATGATCGCCACTGCGGCCACGCTGTGCACAAGCTGCGCGAAGCGCTTCTGCCCGATCGTGGAGTACGGGAAGAAGTACGTGTCCCACACCACGATGCCTGATGCGAACAGCATCAGGATCAGCAACGTCATCGACCAGAACACCAGCTTCTGGCCGGCATTGTAGCGGCCCACCTCGGGCGCATGCTCCTCGTCGTTGGCCAGCACGCTGCGGATCGAACCGATCCAGCGCGTGTCGTCGCGCTCCCACAGATTGTGGCGGGCGAAGCGGATGAACAGCAGCACGAAGCTCAGCAGCAGCACGGTGCCGAACCAGGGATGGATCGCCCGCGTATAGGAGCCGCCGCCGAACAGGTTGGTGAGGAAGAACAGCGACGGGTGGAACAGCGCCATGCCCGACAACGCCAGCAGGATCAGCAGGGCAGCGGTAATCCAGTGATTGAGGCGCGCCACGGTGGTGTAGCGCGCCAATGTGCCAGGGGGCTGTCTCATGGCTGCTTCTCGTTCAGCACGTCGCGTCCGCGCGCTTCGTCCTCCGGCTGGACCTCGTTCGGGCCCGCCACCATCCAGTGCACGAAGCCGACGACAGCCGTGAACGCGAGGCCGGCCATCGCGATCGGCTTCATCACGCCCTTCCAGGCCTGCACCACCGGGCTGATACTCGGCTGGTCCGGCAGTCCGGCATAGATCGACGGCGTGTCGGCGTGATGCAGCACGTACATCACATGCGTGCCGCCGACGCCGGCAGGGTCGTACAGCCCGGCCTCGTCGAAGCCGCGCGATTTCAGGTCCTCGACGCGCTCGCCGGCCCAGGCCGTCATGTCGGACTTGGTGCCGAACAGGATCGCACCGGTCGGGCAGGCCTTCACGCAGGCCGGCTCCATGCCGACCGCGACGCGGTCGCTGCACAGCGTGCACTTGTAGGCCTTGTGGTCGGCCTGGCTGATCCGCGGAATGTTGAACGGGCAGCCCTTCACGCAATAGCCGCAGCCGATGCAGTTCTCGCTGATGAAGTCCACGATGCCGTTGGCGTACTGCACGATCGCGCCGGGCGACGGACAGGCCTCGAGGCAGCCCGGTTCGGCGCAGTGCATGCATCCGTCCTTGCGGATCAGCCACTCCAGGTTGCCCTTGGGATCTTCCCACTCGGTGAAGCGCATCAGCGTCCAGGTGCTGGGATCCAGGTCACCGGGATTGTTGTAGCTGCCCTCGAAATACCCGACATCGTCGCGCAGGTCGTTCCATTCCATGCACGCGGCCTGGCACGCCTTGCAGCCGATGCAGCGCGACACATCGATCAGCTTGGCGACCTCGGGATGCGCACGGATCTGCGGTGTCGTCTCGGTGGAAGCCGAGCGACGGAGGACATCGAGCGATTGGAAATCGGCCATGATCGCTCTCCCTCAGGCGACCGGAACCGCGGCCTTCTCGACGTTCACCAGGAACGCCTTGAATTCCGGGGTTTCCGCGTTGGCATCGCCGACGAACGGTGTCAGCACATTGGCGCCGAAGCCTTTGCGCGCCGCGCCGGTGAAGCCCCAATGGATCGGCATGCCGATGGTGTGGATCGGCTTGCCGTCCACCAGCATCGGTTTCAGCCGCTTCGTGACATAGGCCTTGCACACCACGAAGCCGCGGTTGGATGACAGCCTCACCCATTCGCCCTGGGCGATGCCCTTCTCCTTCGCGAGCACCTCGCTGATCTCGATGAATTCCTCCGGCTGGAGGATCGCATTGATCTTCGCGTGCTTGGTCCAGAAGTGGAAATGCTCGGTCAGTCGATAGGTCGTGCCGACATAGGGGAACTGTTCCGCCGTGCCGAAATCCGCGCGATCGCCGGCGAACACGCGGGCAACCGGATTTGGCCCGACCTTCGGATGCAGCAGGTTCGGCACCGGACTTTCGAACGGCTCGTAGTGCTCCGGATAAGGCCCCTCGCGCATCTGGTCGCGGGCGAACAGCCGCGCCATGCCCTCGGCCAGCATGATGAACGGGCCGACCCCGGCTTCCGGCTTCACCGCCGGGCCGTAATCCGGCACGTCGATCCCGCTCCACGCCGAGCCGTTCCACTGGATCAGCGGCTTCGCGGGGTTCCACGGCTTGCCGGATGGATCGGCACTGGCGCGATTGTACAGGATGCGGCGATTGACCGGCCAGGCGAACGCCCAGTTCGGCGCCAGCCCCTGGTCACGCGGATCGGTGGCATCCCGCCGCGCCATCATGTTGCCGCGCTCGGTCCAGCACCCGGAATAGATCCAGCAGCCGCTCGCCGTCGTGCCGTCGTCGCGCAACTGCGCGAAGCCATCCAGCAACTGACCGGCACGCAGGGTCACCGCGCCGCTGGCGTCCTTCACCTCGACCAGCGCCTTGCCGTTCATCTCCCTGGCCAGTTCGTCTGGGCCCGGCTCGATCGGATTCGTGTAGTTCCAGGTGAGGTTCAGGATCGGATCGGGGAACGCGCCACCGTCCTTGGCGTACATGGCGCGCATGCGGCGGAACAGCCCCGACATGATGGCAATGTCGCTCTTCGCCTCGCCTGGCGCGTCAGCCGCTTTCCAATGCCATTGCAGCCAGCGCGACGAGTTCGTCAGGCTGCCGTCTTCCTCGGCAAAGCATGTCGTCGGCAGCACGAACACCTCCGTCGCGATCTTCGACGGATCGGACGGGTTCTTGTCGCCGTGGTTCTGCCAGAAGCTGGCAGTTTCGGTCTCCAACGGATCCATCACCACGAGGAACTTCAGCTTGCCCAGCGCGGCGCGGATCTTCTTCTTGTTGGGGAACGACTGCAGCGGGTTGAAGCCCTGGCAGATGTAGCCGTTGATCTTGCCCTGCGCCATCAGCTCGAACGCGCGCAGGATGTCGTAGGTCGGCACATCGAGTTTCGGCAGGTAGTCGTATGCCCAGTCATTGTCCGCGGTTGCCACGGCGCCATAGTTCGACTTCTGCAGGCTGACGATGAACTTCCCGTAGTTTTGCCAGAAGCTGGTCTGCCCGGGGCGCAGCGGCCTGAAGGCGCGGGTCTTCATGTAGTCGGCGAAGCTTGGCTCGCTGTCCTTCGGCAGGTTGAGATAGCCGGGCATCAGGTTGGACAGCAGCCCGACATCGGTGAGGCCCTGGATGTTGGAATGCCCGCGCAGCGCATTCATGCCGCCGCCGGCGACGCCGATATTGCCCAGCAGCAGCTGGACCATCGCCATGGCGCGGATGTTCTGGCTGCCGACCGAATGCTGCGTCCAGCCCAGCGCATACATGCTGGTCAACGCCTTGTCGGGCGCCGCGGTGGTGGCGATCAGCTCGCACACCGCGAGGAACTTGTCCTGCGGCGTGCCGCAAACCCTCTCCACCATCTCGGGGGTGTAGCGATCGACGTGCTGCTTCAGCAGATTGTAGACGCAGCGCGGATGCTGCAGCGTCGGGTCGGATTTGACAAAGCCGTCTTCACCCAGTTCGTAGTCCCAGCTTGAGCGGTCGTAATCGTTCTTCTCCGGCGAGAAGCCGCTGAACAGCCCATCCTGGAAGCCGAAGCCTTCCTTCACGATCAGCGATGCATTGGTGAACGACGCGACGTACTCGTGCTGGATGGCATCCTTGCCGATGAGATAGCGCATCACGCCGTTGAGGAACGCGATGTCGGTGCCAGGCCGGATCGGCGCGTAGAGATCCGCCACCGAAGCGGTGCGGGTGAAGCGCGGATCCACCACCACCAGCCTGGCGTGGTTGTGCATCTTGGCTTCGACCACCCATTTGAAGCCGCACGGGTGCGCCTCGGCGGCATTGCCGCCCATCACCAGGATCACGTTGGCATTCTTGATGTCCTGCCACGTGTTGGTCATCGCGCCGCGACCGAATGTTGGAGCCAGACTGGCTACCGTCGGTCCGTGTCAGACCCGCGCCTGATTATCGAACACCACCATGCCGAACGAGCGCACCACCTTCCAGGTGAGCAAGGCGGTCTCGTTGGAGGACGCCGATGCCGCCAGCATACCGGTCGAGGTCCAGCGGTTCACCGTGGTGCCGGCGGGATTCCTGGCGATGAAGTTCTTGTCGCGATCGTCCTTCATCAGCCTGGCGATGCGGTCGAGCGCGTCATCCCAGCTGATGCGCCTGAATTCGTTGGAGCCGGGCGCACGCACCATCGGATATTTCACCCGCGTCGGCGCGTGCACCACGTCGAGCAGCGCAGCGCCCTTCGGGCACAGCGTACCGCGGTTCACCGGATGATCCGGATCGCCTTCGATATGGATGATGCTGCCCTTGGAATTCTTTGCCCCGTCGCCCGAACTGTAGATCAGGATACCGCAGGCGACCGCGCAGTAGGTGCAGGTATTGCGCGTCTCGGTCGCTCGCGCGAGTTTGAAAGGCCGCACCGAAGCAGCCAATGCTTCGCCAGAAGTTCCGAATCCCAGCGCGCCGATACTGGAAACTGCAAGACTCGCGCCACTGAGCTTGACGAAACCGCGCCGATTGATATCCATGGCAGCCTCCCCGCGACCGTCGGCCCACGTTTCGGGGCCATCAATTGGCCGTGATACTACCATGACTTTCTGCGCAATGGAACCGCATTTGCTTCCCTTCGGGCGGGAGTTGCGGGTTAATGGCCGGGCCATGTCCCATTGAATGAGGCGATTTTCGCCTTTTGGTTCTATTCCGGCGTCTATGCGACTGCTACAAATTGGTTGCGACATGCATTCAGCCGCAGCTCAAGGGGAGGCAATGATGTCAAAAATCCATCGTGATGGGCCCTCGCGCTCGCCGACGGAGGAAGCACCATGCGGGTCTCGCCGCCTCCGGGCCACGGCGCAGTGGACCGTTTTTTTCGCGATATCCTTTGCTCTGACCGCCGGCGTCCTGATCCTCGCCCACGTCTAGGCTGCGGCTGCGATCAGTCGTCACGGCGAGGAACGCAGCGCTGACCCAAAGGCTCCCTACTGCCAAACCTCATTGATGATGACCCATGCGTTGTGCCCACTGTCATGGCCGGGCCACGCCCCGGCCATGACAGTGGGATCGATGAGTCGCTATCAACGAGCGTTGGTGCAAGTCGCGATCGCCTCTTCGACATCGCGCAGCCTGTCCTTGCCGAAGAAGATCTCGTCGCCGACGAAGAATGTCGGCGAACCGAACGTGCCGCGCTCGACCGAACGCTGCGTGTTCGCCAGCAGCTCGTTCTTCACGTCAGCGGTCTGCGTGAGCGCCAGGATCCGCTCGCCATCCAGACCCGACTCGGCGAGCGCCGCACGTAGCACCTCGGCGTCGTCCAGCTTCTTCGGATCGGCCCACATATGCCGGTAGATCTCGTCCACATACCGCTCGAATATGCCGAGACCCCGCGCCGCAATCGCCCCGCGCATCAGCACCAGGGTGTTCACCGGAAAGTACGGGTTGGCGGCGAACCGCGTGATCCCGTGGCGCTGCACGAAGCGCGCCGTTTCCAGGCGCTGGTACTCCGGCTTGTTCCTGATGCCCGCAAGGCTTTCGGCAGGCGAGCGGTTGTTGGTGAGCTTGAACACGCCGCCCAGCAGGATCGGCACGTAGGTGAATGTCTCCCCGGTCCGGCGCTCGATATCCGGGATCACCAGATGGCTCAGATAGGCGTTCGGGCTGCCGAAATCGAAGTGGAATTCTACCCTGCTCATCGCGCTCACCATTTTTCGCCGAACGGACGGATTTCCTGCTCGAACGTCCACGCATCGCGTGGCTGCCGATAAAGCTGCCAATACGCATCGGCGACGGCGGCCGGGCGCATCAGCCGGCCGGGATCGAGGTTCGCCAATGCCGCCTCGCCCTCCCGCTCCCTGATCCGTCCACGCACCCATTCGGTATCCACGCCGGCGTCGATAATCAGATGCGCGACGTGGATGTTCTTCGGTCCGAGTTCGCGCGCGGCACTCTGGGCGACCGCCCGCAGCCCGAACTTGGCAGCCGCGAATGCGGCGTAGCCGACGCCGCCGCGCAGGCTGGCCGTCGCACCGGTGAAGAAGATTGCGCCCTGACCGCGCGGCAGCATCAGCCGCGCTGCCTCGCGACCGGCGAGGAAGCCCGCATAGCACGCCATCTCCCACACCTTGCGGAACACGCGTTCGGTGGTATCGACCAGTGGGAAATTGACGTTCGCGCCGACATTGAAGATGCAGACTTCCAGCGGAGCCAGCGCATCGGCCGTGCGCAGGAATTCGGTGATGCCGTCCTCCTGCCGCGCGTTGAGCGAACGCGCCACGATGCGGCCGCCTTGCGCCTCGACGTCGGCCACCAGCGGCGCAAGCTTTTCCCCGTTGCGCCGTCCGGCAAACACCGTGAAGCCCTCGGCGGCGAATTTCCTGGCGATCGCACTGCCGATGAAGTCGCCGGCGCCGATCACTGCTGCGGTGGCGTTCCTGGGTTCCAACGGCCTGCCCTCCGGTTCATCAATGAGCGTCCGATGACGGCGCCGCCGGCGCTGCCATCTTGCGCATCAGCGGCACCATCAACGTCGCAACGACGAAGCACAACGCGATCACCATGAACGCATCGGCAAAGGTCTGCGTCTGCGCCTCCCGCAGGGTCAGTGACCACAGCAGCTTCACCGCCGCGGCGTGGCCATGCACCGCATCGCCGCCGCGCGCCACCGTCTCCGCCGTCGCAACCCGTTCGACCAGTTGCACCGCCGCAGGATTGCTGCTGTTCAGATGCTCGGCCAGGCGAAGGAAGTGCAGGTTGGTCCGATCGTTCAGGATCGTGCCGCACGCGGCAATGCCGATGGCGCCGCCAAGATTGCGCATCAGGTTGAACAGGCCGGATGCCAGCTTCAGCCGCTCCGGCGCGAGACCGCCGAGTGTCAGGGTCACGGTCGGGGCTACGGCGAACTGCTGCGAGAACCCGCGAAACGCCTGCGGCAACAGCAATTCGCGCCAGCCCCAATCATGCGTGATCGGCGTGAAGTTCCACATGCTGACGGCAAAGCACGCCAGGCCGAACATCATCAGCCAGCGCAGGTCGACGCGCCGCGCGAACAGCGTATAGACCGGGATGGCGCACACCTGGAACAGACCGGTCGAGAACACCGCCAGGCCGATCTCCAGTGCACTGAAGCCACGCACGCGTCCGAGGAACAGCGGCGTCAGGTAAATCGTCGCGAAGATGCCGATGCCGGTGACAAACGAGAAGAAGCAGCCCAGCGCGAAATTGCGGCTCTTCAGCGCGCGCAGATCCACCACCGGCTGGCTGTAGGTCAGGCTGCGCCACAGGAACGCGATGCCCGCCACGCCCGAGATCCACGCCGTCAGCCGGATGGTGTCATCGCCGAACCAGTCCCAGCGCGGCCCTTCCTCCAGCGTGTATTCCAGGCAGCCAAGGAACACCGCCATCAGCGCCATGCCGAGATAGTCCGCGCCACGCAGCAGCGACAGGTTCGGGCGGTCCACGCGAACCAGAATGGGCACCACCACGGCTACGAAGATGCCGGGCGCAAGATTGATGAAGAACAGCCAGTGCCAGGAATAATTGTCGGTGATCCAGCCGCCGATGGTCGGCCCGAGCGTCGGCGCCAGCGAGGAGATGCAGCCGATCGTCGCCGCGGCAATCACCCGCTGCTGGCCGTTGAAGTAGATGAATGCAGTGGTGAACACGGTCGGTATCATCGATCCGCCGAGGAAGCCTTGCAGCGCCCGGAACACGATCATGCTCTCGATGTTCCAGGCCCAGCCGCAGAGCAGGCTGGTGAAAGTGAATCCGACCGCGGAGGCGCAGAACAGCCAGCGCGTGGACATGACGCGCGACAGCCAGCCGGACAGCGGGATCACCACGATTTCGGCAATGAGGTAGCTGGTCTGCACCCAGGCCGTCTCGTCGGCGCCGGCAGACAGGCCGCCGCCGATATCGTTCAGCGACGCGGACACGATCTGGATATCCAGCAGCGCGATGAAGAAGCCCACGCACATGGTGGCGAAGGCGAACACCTTCGCCGCCATCGGCAACTCGCCGGGCTGGGTCGTCGGACGGACCAGGATGTCCGCTGTCGTCGCGCTCACTGCACGGCGCCCGCGTCAGGGCGTTCATCGACTGCGGCGGTAACCGACAGTCCCGGCCGCAGCCGTCCGAGCGTCGCCGCATTGTCGTCCAGCAGCACCCGCACCGGCACGCGCTGCACGATCTTGGTGAAATTCCCGGTGGCGTTCTCCGGCGGCAGCACGCTGAACACGGCGCCGGTCGCTGGCGCGAGGCTCGCGATATGGCCGTGGAACGCCTCGCCCGGCAGGACGTCGGCTGCAATCGTCACCGGCAATCCCGGATGCATGCGCGCGAGCTGGTTCTCCTTGAAGTTGGCATCCACCCAGAGCCCGTGCGCCGGTACCAGCGCAATGAGCTGCGCCCCGATCGTGGCGTAGGCGCCATTCCGCGCACTGCGGTTGCCGATGACGCCGTCGATCGGCGCCCGCAGTTCGGTGTAGCCGAGGTTGAGCTGGGCAGCGTCGCGATCGGCAATGGCGCCGGCAAGCCCGGCCGATGTCTGCTGCTTCTGGGTCTCGATCACATCGAGCTGGCGCTGCGCCGCTTCCAATGCGGCACGGGACTTTTGGTCGGCGGCGAGCGCCTTCTGGTAATCGGCATCCGCCTGCTGGAAACGCTGCGCCGAGGCGAACTGGTCACGCGCCAGCGCGCGATAGCGATCGACGTCGTACTTGCTGCGCGCGATGTCCGCCGCGGTGGCGACCAGTTCGGCCTTTGCCTCGGCGATAACCGCTTCCTGCAGGCGAAGGTTCGCCTCGAGGTTGGCGAGCGTCGCCTGCTGTCCGGCAACCGCGGCCTGTGCCTTCGCCAGCGCGGCCCGGTAGTCGCGATCGTCCAGCTTCACCAGCAGGTCGCCGGCATGGACCGACTGGTTATCGGTGACCGCGACGTCGGCGATGATGCCGGCGACTTTCGGCGCGATCACCGTGACATCGCCGCCGACATAGGCGTCGTCGGTGCTTTCGATGAAGCGCCCGACGGTCCACCATTGATGCCCGTACCAGGCCGCGCCGATGCCGACCAGCAGCGCCGCGCCGGCCAGCCCGAGCTGGCGGCGCGATACGCGCCGTGTCCGGCCCCGCGGACGCACGGCGACCTCGCGTTGCAATGCCGGGGCTGCAGCACGATCCGCCACCTGGACGCTCATGCCGCGCTCCTGTGTTCTGCCCCGGCCGCGGCAAAGCGGCGGCGCGTGCGCTCATCGGCAGCCGGCCCGGGTGCGGAGCGGAACGCGGGCTCGCGCATCAGCCGACCGCTGTGGCGGTCGATCAGCACCGGGTCCGCCGGCTCGCCTGTCTCGGCATCGACCACCACGACGCTTGCCCCTTCGGGCGCGAAATGCCGGTTGCCCCACGCCAGCAGCGACCACAACACCGGCCGGAAATCGCGGCCGCGCTCGGTCAGCACATACTCGTGGCGCGGCGGCCGTTCACAGTAGGCGCGGCGCTCGAGCAACCCGCCCTCGACCAGCGCATTCAGCCGGCGCGCCAGGATGTTCGGCGCGATGTCGAGGCTCTTCTGGAACTGGTCGAAGCGCGTCAGCCCCTGGAAGGCGTCGCGCAGGATAAGGATGCTCCACCACTCGCCGACCCGCTCGAGGCTGCGGGCGATTGAACACTGCATAAACCCGAAGTGTGTGCGCTGCATAGGAGCCTCCGGCTGCGACTTGCATCATGCAAGCCGCATATAACCGAGTTCCTATCACCATGCAAGTTACTAAATTATCCTCGACCTCATCACGGCAGCGTGACCGCAGGGCGCCGCATTCAGCCCGCCATCGTCACACCTCGACCGTCCCCTGCATGACCGGAACGCATCCCCCGGCCACCGTGGCCAGCACCGCGCCTTCTGCCGTCTTGCTCGCGCCGGCAACCAACTGGCTGGGGCGTCCCATCTCCACCCCCTGCTCGATGGCGTAATGCAGATCGACATTCTCGCCCGGCGCCAGCGATGTCAGCAGCGCGGCCAAAGCGGCGTTGGCGCTGCCGGTCGCCGGGTCCTCCAGCGTGCCGCCGAGCGGTGCGAACATGCGGGCACGCAGGCGCCTCTCGTCGCCATCGATCCATGCATAGAGGTGCAGCGCCAGGCGTTCCGGACCGACCGGATACTTGGCCGCGGCGGCGCGGAACGCTGCAAGGTCCGGTTCGGCGCGCGACAGCGCCGCCACGCTCGCCACCTCGGCGATCACAAACGGGATGCCCACCGAAGCCACCAGCGGCGTATGTGCATTGGTCGCGATATCCTCCGGCTGCAGGCTCGCGCACGATGCCACCACCGCCTCGGGAATGCCGATGTCGATCGACAGCGCCCGCGGCGCCGAAATGCGCGCACCGTTGATCGCGCCGGCCGCATCGCGCAGCAGGTGCACGCGCACCAGGCCGGCGATCTCTTCGAACACCAGGTGCTCGGGTGGATGGTCCATCCGTCGCGCCAGCACATAGCCGGTGCCGACATTCGGATGCCCGGCAAACGGCAGCTCGCCCTGCCGCGTGAAAATCCGCACGCGCGCGTGGTTCTGCGGATTGTCCGGCGGCAGAACGAACGTCGTCTCCGACAGGTTGAACTCCGCAGCGAGCGCCTGCATCTGCGCATCGCTCAGCCCGCGTGCATCGGGAAACACCGCGAGCGGATTGCCGCCGAAGCGGCGTTCGGTGAAGACGTCAACCGTGACAAACTCATAGGCGGGCATGGCGACCTCCGTCGGTGACGCCCTTCCCTAGCGCAATACCTGCTGCGGGGCACGCGCTATGCTGCCACCGGACGGTATGGAGGACCCATGTCCAACGCTTGCCTCAGTCCGGCAGCAGCGGCCTGGCACGATCGCGGCCGCCGCCACCTGGAGCACTGGGAATACGGCGCGGCGGTCACGGCGCTGCGACAGGCCGCAACACACGCGCCGGATCCGGGCCGGTTGGACCACGATCTCGGCGAAGCGCTATTTCAACTCGGCCACGTCGATGCTGCCGTTGCGGCGTTCCACCGCGCCGCCGGCGCCGGCGACGCAGCTTTGCGCGAGGCGGCCTTGCGCAACATTGCCATCATCATCCCTGGCGCACCGCAGGCCGACCACCAGGCGGTACTGGCCGCGCGCCGCGCCTGGGCACCGAAGTCAGTCGCGCCGCGTCGACGCCCATTGCGCCACGGCGACAAGCTGCGCGTGGGATATGTCTCGGCATTCTTTGGATCGCGCAACTGGATGAAGCCGGTATGGGGCCTGATCAACCACCATGACCGTGCGCGGTTCGAAGTGCACATGTTCTCGGACCGCACCGACCCGAGCGCTGACAGCGGCTATCACGACATGGCCACCGATGTGATTCACACAGTCGGCGGCGTCGGCAACGAGCGGCTTGCCGAAATTATCGCTTCCATCGGCATCGACATACTGGTGGACCTCAACGGCTATAGTTTCCCCGATCGGCTCGGCCTGTTCGCGTTGCGTCCGGCGCCAGTCGCCGTCGGCTGGTTCAACATGTTTGCGACGACAGGATTGGCTGCATTCGATTGGCTGGTTGGCGACGACAGCGTGATACGGACAGACGAGGAACCGCATTACGTCGAACGCATCCATCGCCTGCCGGATAGCTATCTGGCTTTCGAGGTGTTGTATCCCGTGCCGTCGATCGCGCCGCCGCCGTCGCTGCGGGCCGGATGCATCACGTTCGGCTGCCTGGGATCGCAGCACAAGCTGACGGACCCGGTGCTCGCAGCGTGGGGCGAGATCCTGCGCGCGGCGCCGACGGCGCGCCTGTTCATCAAGAACGCCACGCTGGAAGACGCGTCGAGCCGCGGCGACCTGCTGGCGCGCCTGGCTCGCGAAGGCATCGATGCCGAACGCATTTCGCTGGAAGGCCGCGCTGAACACTTCGCGTTTTTGCAGGCCTATGATCGCGTCGATATCGCGCTCGACACGTTCCCCTACAACGGCGGGACGACAACGACGGAGGCGCTGTGGCAGGGCGTTCCGGTCCTGGCATTCGACGGCGACCGCTGGGCGTCGCGGACCAGCCGCTCGATACTCCGTGCGGCGCGGCTTGCGGACTGGGTCATGCCGGGCGCTGCGCAGTACGTGCACCGCGCGATCGCCCTTGCCGGCGATCCGCAAACACCCATGCGACTTGCCGCGCTGCGTGCCGCTATGCGCGATCGGCTGCGCACCACGCCGGCGTGCGACACGGCGGCACTATGCCGGTCGATGGAAAATTTCTATCAACACATAGCCACGGCGACGGCGTAGCCGCCGGCGTCCGGCCTCATACCAACGCCCGTTGAGAGCGACACATCGTTCCCACTGCCATGGCGGAGTGCGTCCTGGCCATCCACGTCTTCCTCATATGCGTCGTCTTCCCAAATATGCGTCGGCGAAAAGAATTGGGTGGCCGGGCCAAGCCCGCCCATGACAGTGGGCGCGACGCATAGGTCATCAGCAATGAGGCTGGGTCTCACTCCTCCTCATCGTCCGCATCGATGCGCCGCGGATCGAGCGCACGCCAGTCACGATCCTCCGACCCCGCCGGATTGTCGACGAAATCCCCCAGTTCGGTGGCGCTGCGCCAACCGGACTCGCCGGCATCGATCACCTCGGCATCCTCGCCGAACGCAAACCAGGATTCCAATACCTGCTTCGTGGTGGCACCCGGCACGCGGCATCGCTCTACCGAATCGCGCACATAGCGGCGGGCAAAGGCGTTGGCCTGCATGAGGGTCTCGAAACCGCCGACCTCCTCGACGACGTTGTCCTGCGCGCCGCCCGAAAGGTCGAGGATACGCACGCGCCAGCCACCGTCCGGGGCAAACAGATCGCTCATGCCGGCAAACTAGGCACGCGGTCGCGCGGAATCAATCCGCCCCTGTCAGAGCCCCGACATCAAGCCTTCACGGATCCCGAGGTCAGTCCCGCGACGTAATGCTCGACGAAGAACGAATAGATGATGGCGACCGGGATCGAACCCAGCAGCGCCGCAGCCATGAGCTGGCCCCAGTAGAACACGTCGCCCTTCACCAGTTCGGCGATCGCACCGACCGGCACCGTGCGAACGTCGGTCTGGGTGAGGAAGATCAACGCATACAGGAACTCGTTCTGCGCCAGGGTAAAGGCGAAGATGCCGGCCGAGATGAACCCCGGCGTGCACAGCGGCAGGAAGATCCGGAACATGGTCTGCAGCCGCGTCGCGCCATCGATTCGCGCAGCGTCTTCGAGTTCGTGCGGCACCGTGCGGAAATAACCCATCAGCAGCCAGGCGCAGAACGGGATCAACAGCGTCGGGTAGGTCAGGATGACTGAAGTCAGCGTGTCGCCGAGATGCAGCCTGTTGATGATGTCGGCGAGCGGAATGAACAGCAGCGGCTGCGGCACCAGGTAGGTTGCCGCCACGGCGAATGAGATCAATGCGGCGCCCGCGAACCGCATCCGGGCCAGCGGATAGGCCAGCATGACGCCGAACACCAGCGAGATCGCCGTGGAGACAGTGGCGACCAGCATCGTGTTGTAGGTCCACACCAGGAAGTTGGTCTCGGTCAGCAGGTCCACATAATGCTTGAGCGTCGGGTGGTAGACGATCAGCGGCATGATCTTGCGGTTGTACAGTTCCTGGTTGGGCTTCAGCGACGTCACCGCCATCCAGTAGAACGGGAACAGCGTGAACAGCATGAAGAAGCCCAGGGGCAGCCACAGCTTGACCGCACGAACCATCCAGCCCTTGCGTTCGACCATCATGTCTTCGCCGGCCGCATGTAGACCGACATGGCGATGATGATCAGTGCCAGCGGAGGCAGCATCGCGAGCGCAATGGATGCTCCCATGCCAAGCTGTCCGCCGCCCATCGCCACGTCGAACGCGTAGGTGGCGAACAGATGCGTGGCATTCGCCGGACCGCCGCGCGTCAGCACGTAGACCAATTGGAAGTCGGCGAAGGTGAAGATCACCGAGAACATCGTCACGATGAAGATCACCGGCTTGAGCAGCGGCAGCGTGACATAGCGAAAGCGGGAGAGCGCGCTGGCGCCGTCAATCGTCGCGGCCTCGTAGAGTTCCGGCGAAATCGTCTGCAGGCCGGCGAGCAGGGTGATGGCGTAGAACGGCAGGCCGCGCCAGGTATTCACCACGATCAGCGATGCCATCGCCCAATAGCGGTTGCCCAGCCAGGAGGGGCCGGGATTGGCAAGGCCGGTATTGATCAGGAACCAGTTGATCACGCTGAACGCCGGATCGAGGATCCACATCCACGAGATCGTGCTGAGCACGGTCGGCACGATGAACGGCAACAGCATCAGCGCCCGGGTCAGGTTCTTGAATTTGAAATCCTGGTTCATCACCAGCGCCAGCCCGAGGCCGCCCAACATCTTCAGCAATGTCGCGGCAATCGTGTAGACAAACGTGTTCTGTACCACCTGCCAGAACACCGGGTCGTGCCAGTCGGCGACGAAATTTGCCAGGCCGACGAAGACGCCTGGCTTGGCGACCGGGCGATTCTCCAGCGACAGCCAGATACCGTAGAAGAACGGATAGCCGACCAGCGCACACAGGAACAGCACCGGCGGCGTCACCATCAGCCAGCTGAAGACGCCCTCGCGCTCGGTCCAGCGACGGAAACTGGGCGCCGGCCGGACGCGAACCGCCGCCGTACCGATGGCCTGGCTATGCGCCGACATCAGCCCGACTTGAAGATCTGCTTGAGCTGAGCATTCGCGTCGGCGATCACCTCCTTGGTGGACTTGCCGGCGCAGGCCTTGGCGAACATGTCCACCACCACGTATTTCGCCACGCTCTCGGATTGCGGCCGGCCGATCGGCGCCGGCCAGCCGGGCAGATGCGACGTCGCGAGCGAGTCACGATACGGCAGGTTGCGCGGTTCCTTGTGCCAGAGCGAAGCGTCGTCGAACATATGCAGGTACGGCCCGTAATAGCTCACCGCCACGTCGTACCAGCCGCCGGCCTGCGCGGGATCCATCAGCCACACCAGGAAATCCTTCGCCGCCTTCTGGTCAGGCGTGTGGGTGAAGATCGCATGGCTCCACGGCGCCAGGATATGGAACCGCCCCTTCTCGCCCTTCGGATTCTGCGCCTGGCCGGTCACCTTGCCGATGTCGGGAAAGTCCTTCATCGCCACGTACAGGATGCTTTCGGCGTTGTTGGTGCACGAGATTTGCTCGCTGAGATAGGCCTTGTTGTTGCTGACGTCGGTCCAGCCCAGCACATCCTCGAACATCGTGTCCTGGAAGAACTTCCGGCAGAAATCGATCGCCCGCGCGGTCTCTGCCGAATCGATCACCACGGTCTTGCCGTCGGGTTCCACCTCGCGCGCGCCATACGACCACAGCAGCGGGTACAGCCAGCCGTGGTTATCGCCGAAGCCGTGGCCGAGTTCGAAGCCGAACGGATGGCCGGCTTTTTTGAGCTTGGTTCCGGCCTCCAGCAGCGCATCCCACGTGTCGGGAAATTCCTTGACACCGACTTCGGAAAACCAATCCATGCGGTAATTCATCAACTGCCCGACATTGCCGAACGGGATCGCCTTCCACTTGCCGTTGACGACAACCGCCTCTTTCGCGGAGTCGTGCCAGCCGCCGGCTTTCTTGCCGATCTCCTCGGCGATATCGCTGACATCGACCAGCTTGTCGTCGAACAGGAACGGCCAATTGAAGAATGTCAAAGTCATATCCGGGCCGGACCCGGTTTCGGCCACCGTTGTGATGCGCGTCTGCAGCGAACCCACGCTGAGCAGTTCGTAATTGACCTTGATCCCGGTGGCCTTCTCGTAGGCCGTGGCGAGCGGAGTCTTGAAATACGCGTCATAGGCCGGGATGAACGAATTCTCGTGCATCATCGTCATGCTCTTCGGCGCCGCCCGCCCCGGCGCCGCGCCGAACATGGAGCCGGCGCCCGCGAGCGCGGTAATTTTCAGCACGTCGCGGCGTGATGCCGCCCGGATGATGTTGGCCATTGCTGCTCCCCGAACGTTGCCGGGGTTGTTGTGTCGTGCGGCGCCCGGCACACCGCCTGTGGACGTTATGGTGGGGGAACCGTCGAAGTCAACGATACGCTCGTTCAGCTGCTCTTTTTGCGTGTTCCGTTCTTGCGCAGCAGGAATTCGCGGCCGACCTTCACCATCGGCTTTCCGTCGTACTCGACAATGTCCGCCGTGGCATAGGTTTCGTGCCAGGCATCGGGGATGAAGCTGCCGGTGCCGACCACATCGATCGGCGCCTTGGCATCCGCCATGACGCGACACTTGTCTACACCGAACCCGGATGAGGCGACGATGCGCACGTGTGAGTTGCCGGCTGCGTCGAGTGCCTCGCGCATCCGCCAGATGGCGGCGGCGGATACACCGGTCCCGACCAGGAATCGCAGCTCCGTTTCGCTGCGGTATCGGCGGATCGCGCCCGGCGCGTGGCGTTCCAGCACCGCATAACTCTCGGCCGGATCGAGGCTTTCCATGAAACGGCCGCCATGCGTGTCCAGTCGGAACGACAGCCATCCGGCGGCCGCCAGGTCGGGAAACCGCGCGCACACCGCCAGCGCGTCGGTGATCTCGCGGCCGAAATAGTCGGCCAGCACCGTCATCGGTTCGTCCGGATAGGTCTCGCGAAACATCTCCGCCGCACGCAGCGTGGATCCGGCGTAGCCGATCAGCGAATGCGGCATCGTGCCGAACCCGCGTGGCGCATCGAACCAATGCGCCGTGCCGTCATTGGCATTGCCGACGAAGCCCTTCGCGCCTTCCCACTTCGCCGCGCTGCTGCCGACCGAGGCGGCGTAGGCCATCATGTCCTGCATTTCCGCACCGGCGCAGTGACGCGCGTCCATCGCCAGGAACGCCACGTCGGGCAAGGCGATGCACATCTGGTAGGCGTTGTGCGCCGCCACCGAGGCTGGTCCGATCATCTGCAGCAGGATGGTCTCGAGGTCCGACAACTGCTCCAGGCTGCCGGCGATGTAGGCGAGCGGCTCACCGGCGCCGACCCACTCGCCCTCCGCATACATCAGGTCGATGTCAAATTTGGTATCACGTGCCGCCGCGGCGGTCTCCAGCCATTCGACCATCAGCCGCGGCGCCGAGATCACCGGCCGCCGCATGAACACCGCATAGGTCACGCGCTTGTCGCCGAACCGCGCGACGATCTGCCGCGTGCGGTTGAAGTAGCTGTCGGTCCGCGCCGCGATGTCCGTGGCAAGCTCGGCCGGCGTGCGTTGCACTACTGTGCCGCCACCTGGATCTGGCCGCCGGGCTCGCCGCGCCGCTGCTTCAGTTCCTCGGCCACCAGGAACGCCAGCTCCAGCGACTGCTCGGCATTCAGCCGCGGATCGCAGAAGGTTTCGTAGCGCTCGGTCAGGTCGGCCTCGCTGAGCCGATGCGCGCCGCCGGTGCATTCCGTCACGTTCTGCCCGGTCATCTCGACATGCACCCCGCCGCCCCAGGTGCCTTCCGCAGCATGAATGTCAAAGAAGCTGCGTACCTCCGACAGGATCGAATCGAAGTTGCGCGTCTTCAATTTGGCCACCGTGGAGATCGTGTTGCCGTGCATCGGATCGCACAGCCACACCACTTTCGCCCCGGCCCGTTCCACCGCACGGATCAGTCCCGGCAGCCGCGCACCCACCTTGTCGTGCCCCATGCGGCTGATCAGCGTGATGCGGCCCAGCTCGTTCGTCGGGTTCAGCACTTCCAGGATGCGCAGCAGGTCATCCGGCTCCTGCGTCGGTCCCACCTTCATGCCCAGCGGGTTCTTCAAGCCACGCAGGAATTCCACGTGTGCGCCCTCGAGCTGGCGCGTGCGGTCGCCGATCCACAGGAAATGCGCCGAGCAGCCGTACCAGTCGCCGGTGGTGGAATCGATCCGCGTCAGCGCCTGCTCGTAGGGCAGCAGCAGCGCCTCGTGGCTGATGTAGAAATCGGTCTCACGCATGTCGCGCGTGGTCGTGCTGGTCATCCCGCAGGCAGCCATGAACGACAACGTTTCATCGATGCGATGCGCCAGGTCCTGGTAGCGTGCCGCCAGCGGCGAGCGCGCAGCGAAATCCAGATTCCACCGGTGCACCTCGTGCAGGTCGGCGTAGCCGCCGGAGGCGAAGGCGCGCAGCAGGTTCAACGTGCTGGCGGACTGGAAGTAGCCGAACTCCATTCGCGCCGGATCGGGGATGCGGGCATCCGCGGTGAACTCCGGCCCGTTGACGATGTCGCCGCGGTAGGACGGCAGCGTGACGTCGCCCTGCGTCTCGGTGTCGGAGGAGCGCGGCTTGGCGAACTGGCCGGCCATGCGGCCCATCTTCACCACCGGCAGAGACGCGCCGAAGGTCAGCACGACGGCCATCTGCAGCAGCACGCGGAAGGTGTCGCGGATGATGTTGGCAGTGAAATCCGCAAAGCTTTCGGCGCAGTCGCCGCCTTGCAGGACGAACGCCTTGCCCTCGGCCGCAAGCGCCAGGTGCGCCTTCAGCCGCCGCGCCTCGCCGGCGAACACCAGGGGCGGATACTTGCCGATCCGCGCTTCCATCGCCGCGAGCTTCTCCGGGTCCGGGTAGGCCGGCACCTGTTTGATCGGGCGGTCGCGCCAGCTATCGGGGGTCCAGGCGCGCGTGGTCACATCGTTTGGCATGACGGTTCTCCTTGGGCGGGGTTATAGCCGACCGTACCCATGGTGTCATTGCGGCCCGCTCGTCAGGTGGGGCAAGGAGGGGCGACGGCAATGCCAGGATCGGTTGCGCTCACCCGTTCAAATCGGCAAACCGTTTCCCGGCCGCCGCCATCTCCCGCAGCAATGGCGCAGGTTCCCAGCCGACGCCGGCGGCGGCGTGCAGCGCCTCGACACGCCGGAGCATCTCCGGGATGCCGACCGCGTCCGCCTCGTGCATCGGACCGCCGCGCCAGGCGGGATAGCCGTAGCCGTGCACCAGCACCACATCGATGTCGGATGGGCGCGCGGCAATTCCCTCGGACACCACGCGCGCGCCCTCGTTCACCATCGCTGCGTGCACGCGGCGCTGGATCTCCTCCGCCGGCACCGCGCGCCGCGTGATGCCCCGTTCGGCCGACGCACGCTCGACCAGCGCCGCAACTTCCGGGTCAGGCAGGCGTTTGCCATCCTGATGGAGATAGAAGCCGCGCCCGGTCTTCTGGCCAAAATGGCCGCGCTCGCAGATCCGGTCGAACACCGGCACGTATCGCTCGCGTGGGTCACGTTTTGCCGCCTTGCGCTTGCGATCGCTCCAGTCCACGTCCAGCCCGGCCATGTCGAACACGGCGAATATGCCCATCGCAAAACCATAGGCCTCCAGCGCCGCATCCACCTCCTGCGGCAAGGCGCCATCCTCCAGCGCGTATTCGCATTGCGCGCGCCATTTGCCGAGGATCCGGTTGCCGATGAAACCATCACCGTTGCCGGCAATCACCGCCTGCTTGCGCAATCGGCGGACCACCGCGAGGGCGGTTGCCACAGCCTCCGGCAATGCGCGACGCGGCCGCACCACCTCGACCAGGCGCATGACATGCGCAGGCGAGAAGAAGTGCAGCCCGATCACCCGCTCCGGAGCGTCCACAGCGTCCGCCAGCAGATCGATATCGAGGTAGGAGGTGTTGGACGCCAGCACCGTATCGCGTCGCACCAGACGCGACAGGCCACGGAACACCGCCTGCTTCGCCGGAAGGTCCTCGATCACCGCCTCGATGACCAGGTCGGCGTCGTGCACGCCACGCAACTCGGCGGCGTAGCGAATGCGCCCGATGCGCTCCCGGTGCAGTCGCTCGGTCAGCCGGCCACCACGCAACTGCCGATCGTAGATCGCCCGCACGCGACTCTCGGCTTCCTGCGCCTGGGCCTGGCCCGTCTCGACCAGCGTCACATCCAGGCCGGCATCCGCGAACGCCACCGCGATGCCGGACCCCATGGTGCCGCCGCCGACCACGCCGACACGGCGGACCGGCCAGGGAGATGCGTGACTGGCCACCCGCGTCGCGCGCCGTTCAGCGAAGAACAGGTGCCGCAGCGCCTTCGACTGCGAGCCGTGCTGCAACTCCCCGATGATCGCCTGCTCGCGCGCGAGCCCATCCTCCAGCGAAGCGGTGAGCGCCAACCGCACCGCCTCGGCTCCGCGCAACGGCGCGACGGCGCCACGCACCCGGCGCCGCAGCGTCGCCACTGCGGCTTCGAAGGCCGTGTGGTCGTAAGCTGGAATGCCCCGTTCGCCGACGCGCGGCAATTGACCGGAATCCGCCATATGCTTCGCCCGTGCAATCGCGGCACGGCGCAGATCGGTGGCCACTTCATCCACCAGGCCATGCGCCATCGCTTCGTCGGCCGGCACGCTGCGTCCGCTGGTGACCATGTCGAGTGCGACCAGCGGCCCGGCCAGGCGCGGCGCGCGTTGTGTCCCGCCGGCGCCTGGAATCAGGCCGATGCGCACTTCGGGAAAACCGACGAAGCCATCAGGCGAGATCACCCGCGCGTGGCACACCAGCGCCAGCTCATAGCCGCCACCGAGGGCACTGCCGTGGATCGCCGCGACGATGGGTTTGCGACTGAATTCGATCGCGCGCAGCACGGCGGTGACGGCCGCGGCGGGCGATCCGTGGTCGAATTCGGCGATGTCCGCGCCGGCGATGAAGGTGCGTCCGTCGCACGCGATCACGCCGGCGCGCAAAGCGGCATCCGCGGCAATCTCCGACAGCGCCGCCAGCAGCCCCTCGCGTACCGCGTGCGCCAGAGCATTGACCGGCGGATGATTGACCACGATCACGCCGACATCGCCGGACCGCGTAAGACGAACAGGGACGTCGGTCATTTGGCACCTCGGTCGATTGGCCGCCTTGCATTGTGGTCCCGCGGACCCGGGCGTCTCAAGTCTCGACTGGTTCCAGCACGCCGCGCGCCAGCCCCTCGCGCACCGCCGCAAGCGGCTGGCAGGACTCAGCCACCGTCGCCGCACGATGCACCGCCTCGAAAATCTGGAGTGCCGCCGGCGTGACATCGACCGGCGAACGCAACGTCGCCGGCGGCAGCATCAGCATGGTCCTGCTGCCCGTGGTCCCGGGCTGGCCCGCTATCGTCGCCAGCGACGTCCCTTCCGGCAGGCGCAGCCGTGCCGCGAGCAATGCCGCAGCCGTGCCGTGCAGCAGGTCCAGGCCCCGCACCAGCCGATCGATCCGATCGGCCGTCACGAACTCGGCATGTCCCTGCGGGATGTCGAGCATGGCGGTCCACGCCGGCGTCACGCTGCCGCGCCGCAGCACAGTGAGGCTCGCTTCCGTGCCGACCAGGCCGAGCCGTGCGTAGTGCCCGCGGATTTGCGCTACCGCGGCCGCACTGCGCTGCTGCTGCTGGCCCCAGAACGTGGCCAGTTCGTCCGCACTGCTGGCGCCGACCCGCAGCACCAGCATATCGAGGTCGGGACCCGCCGCTTCACGGATGTGCGCCGCCAGCAACTCGGCCTCGCGCAATGGCCAATGCGCCTGCACGACGAGATGGCCGTCCGGCGCGACGAACGGCGCCGCGGTGCCGACCAGCCGGCACGCCAGTTCATCGCCGCGCGGCCCACCGTGCAGGTGCGAAATGGCGGCAACCCGGTCAGGCAGCGCGATGTAGGGTGGGTGTGCGGCGATGATGTCGAAAGCCTCGCCGGCAACCGGCGCGAACAGGTCGCCCTCGCGCACCTCGATGTTGTCCACGCCATTGAGTGTGACGTTGACGCGTGCCAGCGCCACTGCGCGCGGATTGATGTCGGTGGCAACAACCTGCACCGCATGGCGGCACAGCAGCAGCGCAATGGCGCCGGCGCCGCATCCCAGGTCCAGGACGCGCCCGACCTTCCGTGCAGGAACCACGGCACGCCACAGCGGAGCCGTGGTCTCGCGCATACCCATCACCACGTCGCCACCGGCCCGCAGATCGTCGGCGAACACATAAAACTCGCCCGCCATCGCCAGGCGCAGCACGCAATGCACCTGGCGCTCGCGCAGCACCAGCAGACCTGCCGAATACAGCAGTGTATACAGCGGCTCACCCAGCGCCGTGACGGCTTCGGCGGCGGTGAGCGGATCGCCGCACATCAGCAGGCGCATTGCCAGCGACCCGGCATCGCTTCGCCGGCGCAGGTGCCAGAGCCGGATCGGGTTCCTGTCGTCTTCCGGATATTGTGGGCACATCGCGAACAGCGGCGCGACGCCGGCCTCGTCGAGGCCGACCGCCACGAGCCGCTGGCGCAGCCCCAGCCAATCAGCGGGTGTGACGGCGGCAAAGCCGGTTATGTCGGGGAGTTCGCCCATCAGGATTCCACGAACATATCCGCCAGGACATTCTGCTGCGCACCGGCGGGATCCGGATGGTGATGACAGGCGACCACCCGGCGGGGTTCGGTGCGTGACAACGGCGGCGGCATCGTCTGGCAGACCGGCATGGCAACAGGACAGCGCTCGACGAACCGGCAGCCGGTTTGGCCTGGCGCAATGCGCTGAGCGACCGGTTGTTCGTTCAACCAGGTCCGTTCCGTGCTGACCTGTGGAATCGAAGTGATCAGCAACTGGGTATACGGATGCTGCGGCGCCTTCACCACGCGTTCGACATCGCCGGCCTCGGCCACGTTGGCGCGGTACAGCACGATGATGTTGTCGGCGACCTGGTAGGCGGTGGCCAGGTCGTGCGTGATGTAGATGATGGAGATACCGCGCTCCTGGTTGAGCTGGCGCAGCGAACCCAGGATCGTGGCACGCAGCGACGCATCCACCATCGAGACAGGTTCGTCTGCCACGATCACATGGGGGCGCAGCAGCAACGCACGCGCCACCATGACCCGCTGGCGCTGTCCCCCGCTGAGCTGATGCGGAAAGCGGCCAAGGATTTCCTCCGGGCGCAGGCCGACCGCGCGCAATGCGTCCTCGATCAGTCCGCGGGCTTCCGTGCGCGACCTGGCGAGGCGGAACCTGGCCACCGGTGTCGTGAGTACATGGTCCACGCGGTAAAACGGATTGTAGACGCCATACGGGTCCTGGAAGATCGCCTGGATGTCGCGGCGAAAATTCCGCCGTTCGGCGCCTGACAAAGCATGCAGGTCTCGCCCCTGGTACAGCACCGTGCCCGACGTCGGCGCGACCAGGCCCAGCAGCACGCGCGCCAATGTGGTCTTGCCGCTGCCGCTTTCGCCGACGATGGCGGTGATCGAGGGGCGGCCGGAGTCGATCGCAAACGAAAAATCCTCGAGCGCCACGGTGCTGTCGCGATCCAGCAATCCGCCGCCGAAGTATTTCGTCACATGGCGTGCTTCGAGCAGCAATGTCATGCGCGACCTGCCGTCACATCACGCAAGGTGGCATGCCGCTTCGATGCCGCCGGCGACCTCGCGCAGCACCGGCCGCTCGGTGCGACACCGCGCCACGGCCTGCGGACAGCGCGGATGGAACGCGCAGCCGGGCGGCAGGTCGCGCAGTAGCGGCGCCAGTCCCGGGATGCCCTGCATCATCCCCTTGCGTTCGAGCGACGGCAGGCTGGCGATCAGCATCTGCGTATAGGGATGCCTCGGTGCGGCGATGATCTCGGCGATCGGCGCGATCTCGACCAGGCGGCCAGCGTACATCACGCCGAGCCGATCGACGAATTGCGCCATCAGGCCCATGTCGTGGCCGACCAGCACGACGGCCGCGCCGAGGTCCTGCTGCACACGGGCGAGAGTCGCCATGACCTGGCGCTGCACCACGACGTCGAGCGCACTGGTCGGCTCATCGGCGATGATCACTTTCGGGCGCAGGCAGATCGCGATGGCGATGCAGGCGCGCTGCTTCATGCCGCCGGAGAGTTCGTGCGGGTACATCTCCGCCACCTCCGGCGGCAGGCCGACCTGGCCGAGCAGATCGCGCACGCGCGCCGCGAGGTCGCTGCGCGACAGCGCCATGTCGTGGTCGCCCAGGGCATCGGCGATCTGGGCGCGAATCCGCAGCACCGGGTTGAGTGCGTTCATCGACCCTTGCGGCACCAATGCGATGCCCGCGAGTCGCAGCCGCCGCATCGCATCGTCCGACAGCGAAGACAGCGCGATGTTGTCGAGCCACACCTCGCCGCCATCGATCCGTCCCGGCGGCCGCAGCAGCCGCAAAATGGCCAGCGCCATGGTGGATTTGCCGGAGCCCGATTCACCCGCCAGGCCGAAGCGTTCATGCGCGCGCAGGCTGAAGGATACATCATCGACCGCGCGTACCGAGCCGAGCGGATGGTCATAGGAAACGCGCAGATGTTCCACGCGCAAAACCGACGCGTTCATGCCCGGCGCGTTCATGCCCGACGCGTTCATGCCCGGCGCGTTCATGCCGATTGCCGCAGGCGTGGATTGGCGATTTCGTCGAGGCCCACGGTGAGGAAGAACAAGCCGAGGAACACCATCAGGATGATGACGATGGGCGCGGTCCACCACCACCACCAGCCGTTGAGGATCGCCGCGTTGAAGTTGATCCAGTACAGCGTCATGCCCAACGTTGGTGATTCCAGCGGACCGAGGCCGAGTACTTCCAGGCCGATCGAAGCCAGGATCGCTGCCGATACCGCGTTGACCAATGTCGCGGCAAGATAAGGCAGCAGGTTCGGCATCATCTCACGCAGGATGATTTCCGGGCCGCTCATGCCGTTGAGCCGCGCCACCTCGACATAGCCGCGCTCGCGCAAGGTCAGCACCTGCGAGCGGATGGTGCGCGTCGGATTGAGCCAGGCGAGCGACGCGACGACGATTGCCATCTGGTTGACCGTGAGGCCACCGCGCACCGAGACCGCGATGACGATCAGCACCAGGAGGCCCGGCACCGTCAGGCCGATATCGGCGATGCCACGGATCAGCGTGTCGGTGATGCCGCGATAATAGCCGGCGATGAAGGCGAGCACGGTGCCAATGCCGACACCGAGGAAGCCGGCGATGAAGCCGATCTTCAGGGTCAGCGGCGTGCCGGCGACCATCGCTGCGAGCAGGTCGCGGCCCTGCCGGTCGGTGCCGAACGGATGCTCCCATGACGGCGGCTGCAAGGCGCGCACCGAGAGCGGGCGCGCAAGTTCGGTGTCCACGGTCAGATTGCCGACGATGATGAACAACGCCAGCAGCGACAGCAGGACCACGCCCACGGCCAGTGACTTGTTGCGGCGAAGGTAGCTGAACACGCTAAGCCGCGTCCGTCATGACACACCATCCGTCATGACACACAAGTCGTCATGGCCGGCCCTGTCCCGGCCATCAGCAGTCTGCCGGTGCTGATGGCCGGGACACGCCCGGCCGTGACGGTATGGCGACGCCCGTCGCACTACGTTCTCCGATACGATATCCGCGGGTCCAGCCACGGATACACGATATCCAGCAACAGCGTTGCCAGGCCCAACGCCACGATCACGGTGAACACGATGCCCTGGATCAGGAAGAAATCGTTTTCCCGGATGGCCTGGAACAGCAGCGCGCCGATGCCGGGATAGCCGAAGATCACTTCGACCAGCACCGCGCCGGACAGGATCTGTCCCAATGCCAGCGCCAGCGCCGTCGTCTGCGGCAGGATGGCGTTCCGCAGGCAATAGCGCAGGAAAATCGTCGAGCTCTTCAGACCTTTCGCGTCGGCGAATGTCACATAGTCCTCGCCCATCGTCGTCACCATCATGCCGCGCATTCCCAGCGCCCAGCCGCCGGTGGCGACCAGCACGATGGACAATGCCGGCAGCAGCGCGTGCGCGACCACGTCCCAGACGAACCCAAGCGACAGCGACGGAATCGCGCCGGCGCTGTAGCCGCCGAAGATCGGCAGCAACTGCACCTGGAACGCCAGCAGGTACATCAGGATCAGCCCGAGCAGGAAGAACGGGATGGCGTGCAGCGCCCATAACGGCGGCATCAGGTAGCGCAGCCAGTGCGGCGCACCCGGCCAGGCCAGCAGCGCGCCCAGGAATGTCCCGATGGCGAACGACAGCAGCGTGGTGATACCGAGCAGGCCGACCGTCCAGGGGACCGCCTCGGCGATCATTTCCCGCACGGTACGCGGATAGTTGGCAATCGAGTAGTTGAACTCCAACCGCGTGGTATCGCGCAGGTAGGTCAGGTATTGCCGCCACAGCGGCTGGTCGAGCCCGAACCGCTTGTCGTACTCGCGCGCCATCTCCTCGATGCCCTGGTGCACGTAGCCACCGAGCTGCGCCGACTGCAGCAGCTTGGTGCGCACCGGGTCCTGTCCCGACAGCTTGGGCAGGAAGAAGTTGAGCGAGGCCGCCAGCCACATGATCAGCAGGAAGACCCCGAAGCGCCGTGCGATATAGGCCGCCTGCATGCGTCAGACCGGCTGCAGGTTCCACAGCACGATCGGATACGTCAGATGCCAGGACGCGCCGTTGACGTAGTTGTTGTCAGCGGTCGGCCAGTTCTTCCAGTACGCGGTGTCCATCGGAATGCGATGGAAATTCTGCACCAGCTGGATGTCCGGCAGGTCCGGCAGCCAGATCTCCATTGCGCTGCGGAACAGCTTCGTCATCTTCGGCTTGTCGTTCGGATCGGTGACGTACATCTCGTCGGTGATCTTGTCGAACTCGGGGTTCTTCCAGCGCGCGAAGTTCACCAGGTGCGCGCCCGGCACCGCGACGCTGCGTCCCTGGTACAGCCGCAGCATGGAGTACGGCTCGTTGATCGCGCCGCCATGGCCATAGATCGAGCCGACGAACTGGCCCTTCTGGAAGCGATCGTCGAAATCCGGCGGCATGCTCATCGCCGCCTCGACGCCGCGACGCTTCAGCATTTCCGACAGCACCGGACCGATCGCCGGCCCGGATGCACCGAACCCGATGATGTCCACCGTCAGTTTCTTGCCCTGCGCATCGGTCCATACGCCGGCGGAATCTTTTTTGAAGCCCTTGCCCGACAGCAGCGCATCGCCTTTCTTCGGCTCGAATGCCAGCGTGTCGTATTTCGCCAGCAGGTCCTTCACCGCATCAAAATACGGCTGCAGCGGCGGATAGGCCGGCATCGGCAGCGACGACACCTGCGACGCGCCAAGATAGCCGACATCGATCAACTGCTGCCGATCGATGTAGTACGACAGCGCCCAGCGCACGTCCTTGTCGTCGAACGGCTTCACCTCGTTGTTGACGTACAGCGAGATCGGCCACCAATCGACATAGCCGTACGGCGGCTTCTGCCCGGTGTGCGTGATGATCTTGGGATTGCCGCGGAACAGCGTCGGGAACGTCGCCGGCTGCATACCGGTCGCCGCATCCAGCTGGTTGGTGATCAATGCCTGGGCCGTCGCCTGCTCGCCGGCATAGGGCAGCCAGATGGTGCGTTCGATCACCGGCAATGGCGCCAGACCGGCCTTCGCGGCCCACCACTCGGGGCGCCGGTCGAACACCTTCTGCTGCAGCGACGCTTCCACCACCTTCCACGGGCCGGTGCTGACCGGCCAGCCCTTGGCGATGTCGAAATGCTTGAACGTCGTCCAGTCCTGGTCGGCGAAGATGTGTTTCGGAACGATATAGACGCCGATGTCGTATTTGTAGGTCAGGAAGAAGAAGAAGCGCGGCGCCGGCACGACGAAATCGACCACCACCGTATTGGCGTCGGTCGCCTTCGCCTCCTTCAGCACCTGCTGGACATCGACGCCCCATTTCACCTTGGGGCCGATGTCGCGCAGGCTGTTCAGCGTGAACGCAACATCCTCAGCCGAGAACGGCGTGCCGTCCGACCAGGCGATGCCGGAGCGCGTCTTGATGGTGAGCTGCTTGAAATCCGGCGTGTACTGGTAGCTTTCCGCCAGCCACATATAGGTCTTGTCGGCGAACGCGCTGTAGAACGCCAGCGGCTCGTAGATGATGTTCGGCCCGTTCTGATGGTTGGACCCGATCGAGTACGGGTTCCACAGCTCGAAATCCACCCAGCGGCCTTCGCGTCCGCCCCACACCAGGCTCATCGTGCGGTTGCGCGGAACGGCTGACTGCTGCGCGGTCGCCAGGCCGATCGGCGTCAGCGCGGCGGCAGCCGTCGCTGCCGCCGCGCCTTTGATGACATCGCGCCGCCCTGGACGCAGACGCGCATAGTGATCCGACATGGCCTGTTTCCCCCGTGCCGAGATTTTTACCGGTCGGGGGCACTATGCAGACGAATGCGTCGAATTGCCAGGAGGGACGCCGATCACACGCGACGCAGGAAGCAGCGGTCTTCGACCTTGATGCACTCCGTGCGGATTGCGTGCGAGAAGTTCTCCTGCGCTGCGGGATCGGCCCGCAGCGTGTCGCGGTAACGCTCATAGGCGGCCAGGCTGTCGAAGTCGATCAGTGCGATGGCGAAGTTGTTGGCGCCTTCCTTCGGCAGGAAATACCCAAGCAACGACCCGCCGCAGCGCGCGATGATCGGCGGCCACGCCGTCGCATACCGCTCGAAGTCCGCGATCCTGTGCGGATCGAGCGTGTAGCGGATGCAGCAGGTGACCATCACAGCACCGCATACTGCACGCGGTCGCGCTTGGTCAGCCGCGGCACGCCTTCGCCGAGGATCAGCGTCTTGAAGTGATCGGTCTGCTGATGCGCAGCGAATGCCGCTTCGTTGTCGAACAATTCGTAGAACAGGAACTGCGCCGGGTTGCTCACACCGCGATGCACCAGGAACAGCTTCACGCCCGGTTCCTGCCGTGCCTGCGGCGCGAAGCGGGCGAGGATGTCGGCCACCGCATCCGCCTCGCCATCGCGCGCTTCCCAGGTCGCCGCTACCGCCAGTCCACCATTGATCTGCTGGGTCTGCATATCGTCCTCCTGCTGTGTTGGAACACGCAAAGGACGTAGGTCATTTGGCGGCGCCGGTCAGCGCGGATTGCTTCGGTGGGGGACGAAGCGATGGGCCAGGCCGAAGCGCGCGATTCCGTCATGGCCGGGCCTGTCCCGGCCATCCGATGTGGCGGTGCGCCGCGACGGATGGCCAGGACAAGCCCGGCCGGTGACCAACTCGCAATGACAGGTCAGTGCCCCGCGTGGCTTCCGGAAAAATCCGGTGACGGCAGGCCTGACGCGGCAAGCTGCTTGACCAGCGCGGCCTTCAGCCGTTCCAGCCCGGCCTCGGTGGTGGCCTCGGCACGCGCCACCAGCACGGCCTGGGTGTTCGACGCCCGCAACAGCCACCAGCCGTCATCGGTCAGCACCCGCACGCCATCGATCTCGGATACTTTGGCGCCCGCGGCACGCAACCGTGCAGCCACTTCCTCGATCACCGCGAACTTGCGCGTGTCGTCGCAGTCGAAGCGCACCTCCGGCGTGTTGACCACCTGCGGCAACGCGTCGCGCACGTCGGACAGCTTTGCATCCATCCGCGCCAGGATGCCCAGCGTGCGCACCGACGCGTACAGCGCATCGTCGAAGCCGTACCAGCGGTCGGCAAAGAAGATGTGCCCGGACATTTCGCCGGCCAGCGGCGCACCGGTTTCCGCCATCTTCGCCTTGATCAGGCTATGCCCGGTCCGCCACATCAGCGGCTTGCCGCCGGCGCGCGCAACCTCGTCGAACAGCACCTGGCTCGCCTTCACATCGGCGATGATCGTCGCACCCGGGCGCTCGCGGAGCACGTCGCGCGCCAGCACGACCAGCAACTGGTCGCCGAACAGGATGCGGCCCTTGTCGTCCACCAGGCCGATGCGGTCGGCGTCGCCGTCGAGCGCGATGCCGATATCGGCCTGTCGCGCCGCCACCTCGGCAATCAACTGCTGCAAATTCGCCGGCACCGTGGGATCCGGATGATGCGCCGGGAACCTGCCATCGATCGTGCCGTTCAACACCACGTGCTCACCGGGCAGACCGGCAACCAGCTTTTCCAGCACGTCGCCCGCGGCCCCGTTGCCGTTGTCCCACACCACCTTCAGCAAGCGGTCGCCGCCGTCCCAGTCGGCGAGCAGCCGCGCCACGTAGTCCTCGGCGATATCGACATTGCGTTCCGGCGCCACGGCCTCATCCACCACGTCGCCGGCCGCCGCCTGAGCGCCCAGCGCACGGATCTCCTCGCCGTAGAACGGCTTGCCGCCGAGTACCATCTTGAAGCCGTTGTAGTCCGGCGGGTTGTGGCTGCCGGTGACCATCACCGCGCCGTCGGTCTCCAGCTTGGTGTTGGCGTAGTACAGCATCGGCGTGGGTCCGCGGCCGATCCGCACCGCCTCGATGCCGCTGGCACTCAGGCCCTTGCACAGAGCCGCCTCGAGCGACGGGCTGGACAGTCGTCCGTCGTAGCCGACCGCGACGGTGCCACCGCCCTTGCGTGCCACGATCGAGCCGAAGCAACGCCCGATGGCGAACGCGTCGGCCTCGGACAGCGTGCGTCCGACGGTGCCGCGGATGTCGTACTCGCGCAGCGTCGTCGGGTGGAATGTGTGGGTCCAGCTCATATCAGCAGGACTGCGTATAGTGCTTCAGGAAGCCGCGCACCGCATCCGCCAGGTCGGGCCGTTTGAGCGCGTAGGCGATCTGAGCTTCCAGGAACCCCACCTTGTCGCCGCAGTCGAACCGGCGGCCCTCGTAGCGCAGCCCGTGGAACGGCTGGTTGCCGATCAGCTTCGCCATGCCGTCGGTCAACTGCACCTCGCCGCCGGCGCCGCGTTCCATGCGCGCCAGGTGGCCGATGACTTCCGGCATCAGCACGTAGCGGCCGATGATCGACAGGTTGGACGGCGCATCCGTCGGCGCCGGCTTCTCCACCAGCCCCATCACCTCGACCAGCCGGCCGTCATCCTTGCCGATACGCAGGATGCCGTAGCGATTGGTGTGCTCGCGCGGCACCTCGGTCACCGCAACCACGTTGCCGCCGGTATCACGGTACACATCCGCCAACTGCCGCAGGCACGGCGTGTCTGCAAGCACCAGGTCGTCCGGCAGCAGGATGGCGAACGGATCGTCGCCGATGAAGGCGCGGGCGCACCAGATCGCGTGGCCAAGCCCGAGCGGCACCTGCTGGCGCACAGTGACCATCGATCCCGGCTCCACCTGGGTCTCGCGCAGCGATTGCAGGGCCTCGGTCTTGTTGCGCTCCTTCAAGGTGGCTTCGAGTTCGAATGCGATATCGAAATGCTCCACCAGCGCGGTCTTGCCGCGACCGGTGACCATGCAGAACTGTTCGATCCCCGCGGCCCGCGCCTCCTCGATGGCGTACTGGATCAGCGGCTTGTCCACCACCGGAAGCATTTCCTTGGCGGTGGCCTTGGTGGCAGGCAGGAATCGAGTGCCGAGGCCCGCAACGGGCAAAACGGCCTTGCGCAAAGGCTTGATCACTATAGGCTCCCTCTGGTCTTCCCAAAGCCGGTCATGGCAGGCCGGCGGAAGCGAACATCGCCGGCAGGCGGAAATGTGGCCTTAGCGAGGACCACAGCGGCGACACGTGAGAGCGAGACGTATCACGTTGACGCGCGGGCCGTCACCTTGTCCTTCCGCCACGCCCCAGCAACACATCGCGCGCCTGGTTGACCCTGGTGGCCAGCCAGTCGGAACCGCCGCTGTCCGGATGCGCGCTGCGCATCAAGCGATGGTGCGCGGCCCTGATCTCCGCTTCGCTGGCGCCCGGCTGCAGGCCGAGTACCTGGTAGGCTTCGTCCGGCGTCATGCTGCCCTGCCGGCGCGGCGGCGGTGGCGGCGGCGCCTGGCGCTGGGCGCTCCCGGCACCGGCCGGATGGCTGGCGCGCCAGCGCTGCCAGATCAGCGGTCCGAACATCGCCAGCGCGCCCAGGGCAATCCCCTCGCGACCCGACAGCACCAGCAGCAGCGCCAGGCTGATGCCGGCCAGTGCGCCGATCCAGGCGAGCAGCGACTTGATCGTGGTGACCGAGGCGCGTTCAAACGCCCGCAACCCGCCAAGGAACAGGAACAACGCCACGCCGCCGAGTACAAGCCAGAGCATTTGCGGTGATCAGTGATCGGTGGTGTTACGCCCCAGTCCTACTACCGATCACCCGGGATTGGCGAATGCGGCGTAGCCTCAGCCAAGGCCGATGGCCTCGGCGACGCGCCACCTGATTTCCGTCAGCTGACCGCCCGTGACCCGCAAGCCGGTTCCTCGCACTCGAGCCTTCGACATTCCGGTAACCAAGGGCGAAGCAGGTCCCGGTGCAGCCCATAGTAGCCTGAGAGCCCATAGCCCGGCGGCCCCTATCCTTGGGCCGCCCTGGCCTCCAGCGCCGCAAACGCACTGAGGTTGACGATCCCGCGCGCGGTCACGCTGGGTACCAGCACGTGGATCGGCTTCGACATCCCCAGCAGCATCGGCCCCACCGGCAGGCCGTCTGCCGCGGCCTTCAACAGGTTGAACGCGATGTTCGCCGCATCCAGGGTCGGCATCACCAACAGGTTCGCCGTGCCGCGCAGGCGGCTGTCCGGCACCGCGCGGTCGCGGATCGCCTCTGCCAGGGCCGCATCGGCGTGCATCTCGCCATCCACCTCGAGGTCCGGCGCCCGCTCGCGCACCAGCGCCAGGGCACGGCGCATCTTGCGCGCGGTCTCCGAATCGCTGGCGCCGAAATTCGAGTGCGACAGCAGCGCCGCCTTCGGCGCGATGCCGAACTCGCTGACCGCCTCGGCGGCGAGCACCGTCATCTCGGCAATCTGCTCGGCGGTCGGATCGACCACCATCTGGGTGTCGCAGATGAACAGCGTGCCGTGCGGCAGGATCAGGCAACCCAGCCCGTAGATCCGCGTGACGCCGGGGCGGCGCGGAATGATCGGCAGCACGTAGCGCACCTGCCGCCACCAGCTGGCGGACCCGCCGCAGATCGCCGCGTCGGCCAGTCCGGCATGCAGCAGCATTGCCGCCGCCACGGTGCCCCGGTGGGTCAGGCCGAAGGCGGCATCATCGGGCGGGATACCGCGGCGTCCCACCAGCTTCTGGTAGTCCGGCAGCAATGGGCCGAACACGTCATCATCCTGCGACGGATCGAGCACCGTGACGCCATCAGTCAGGTCGATGCGCAGGCCCATCTGGCGGATCTGCCGCTCGATCACCGACCGGCTGCCCAGCAGGATCGGCCGCGCGATCCCGTCATCCACCAGTGTCTGCGCCGCCCGCAGCACGCGTTCATTCTCGCCGTCGGCATAGACGATGCGCCGCGGCGTCTGCTTGGCGGCCTCGAAGACCGGCCGCATGAGCTGGCCGGAGCGGAACACGAAACGCTCCAGCTCGCGCTGGTACAACGCGAGATCGCCGATCGGCCGGCGTGCCACGCCGCTGTCCATCGCCGCGCGCGCCACCGCCGGCGCGATCTCCAGGATCAGGCGCGGGTCGAACGGCTTCGGGATGATGTAGTCGGGGCCGAACACCGGGGCGGAGCCGCCATAGGCGGCGGCGACCACCTCGGATGCCTCCATGCGCGCCAGTGCGGCGATTGCCTCCGCCGCGGCAATCTTCATCGCCTCGTTGATGGTGGTGGCCGAGACGTCCAGCGCGCCGCGAAAGATGAACGGAAAGCACAGCACGTTATTGACCTGATTGGGGAAATCGCTGCGCCCGGTGGCGACAATGGCATCCGGCCGTTTTGCCGCGACCAGCTCGGGCAGGATTTCCGGATCCGGATTGGCCAGCGCCAGGATCAGCGGCTTCGGCGCCAGCAGCTCGAGCCATTCCGGCTTCAGCACGCGCGGTGCAGAGAGGCCCAGGAAGACGTCGGCGCCGGCCAGTACATCCTTGAGCGTCCGCGCCTCGGTGGCGCGCGCGTAGCACGCCATGTTGGGCAGCATGTCATTGCGGTCGGTGCGCACCACGCCCTGGATATCGGTCAGCGTGACGTTCTCCGGCCGCAGTCCCATCGAGACCAGCAGATCGACGCAGGCGAGCGCCGCGGCGCCGGCGCCCGAGGTGACGAGGCGTGCGTCGGACAGCGCCTTGCCCTGCAGCACCAGCCCGTTGCGCACTGCGGCGGCGACCGTGATGGCGGTGCCGTGCTGATCGTCGTGGAACACCGGGATGCGCATGCGCGCGCGCAGTTCAGCCTCGATGGCGAAGCATTCCGGCGCCTTGATGTCCTCCAGGTTGATGGCGCCGAAGGTGGGTTCCAGCGCCGCCACCACGTCGCAGAACCGGGCTGGATCTTCCGCATCCACCTCGATGTCGAACACGTCGATGCCGGCGAACTTCTTGAACAGGACGGCCTTGCCCTCCATCACCGGCTTGCCCGCCAGCGCGCCGATATTGCCCAGGCCCAGCACCGCGGTGCCGTTGGAGATCACGCCGACTAGATTGCCGCGCGTGGTGTAGTCGCGTGCCGTGTCCGGATCGCTGACGATGGCCTCGCAGGCAGCAGCGACACCAGGCGAATAGGCGAGCGCCAGATCGCGCTGGGTCGCCATGCGCTTGGTCGGCTCGATCGCCAGTTTCCCGGGTTGCGGCAGCCGGTGGTAATCCAGCGCCGCCTTGCGGAAGTCGTCGTCCATCAGCCTCGGTCTCCTGCCCTGCGCGGGCAGGATGAGCGGACGCCGACGGGGTTGCAACGAGCGTCGCAGAGAGGCGGGTATGAAGTTCGATCAGGTCTGTCGCCGGCGCACCGTCGGTTTGCGACGCTATCGCGGTTGGCCTGGCCGCAACCGCGCCAGGACGGCTTCCAGGTCGCGGCCCTGGAAGGGCTTCTGCAGGACCGGTGCGTCGGGATGCGCCGGATCGACGCCCGAGGTTCCGTAACCGGTCACGAATGCGAACGGAATGCCGCGCGCGCGCAGCGCGGCCGCGACCGGATAGACCGGGCTGCCACGCAGGTTGACGTCGAGGAACGCCAGGTCGAATGCGCCCGTGCCGGCAATCGCCAGTGCCTCCTGAAGTTCGCCGACCGTTGCCACCACATCGCACTCAAGCTCGCTGAGCATGTCCTCCATGAGCATGGCGATCATGGCCTCGTCTTCCACCAGGAGAACGCGGCTCCTGGCCCCTGTCCCGACTGTCATGCGACTCGCGTCCGATGCTCGGTTGGGTAACTCGTCACCCTGCCGGCGCACCGACCCCACGCAGGGACGGCACGCTGCGACGGGCCTGCAGCATGGAACGTCGGCGCAGTGCTGACAACCGCGAGGCTGCCACATATGCGTGACGCCCGGGAGATGCCTCCTGGGAGGCGGCTACGAGCGGTACGACCCATTGATGTCGATGTAGCCGTGCGTGAGGTCGCAGGTCCACACGGTGGCCTTGCCGCGACCCAGGCCGAGGTCGATGGCGATCTCGACCTCGCCGCCCTTCATGTGCTGGACCACCGGGGTCTCGTCGTAGCCCGGCACCACGGCGCCGTTGCGCGCCATCCAGACCCCGCCGACACCGACCGACAGCTTGTCGCGGTCAGCCGGCTCGCCGGCCTTGCCCACCGCCATGACGATGCGCCCCCAGTTGGCGTCCTCGCCGGCGATCGCGGTCTTTACCAGCGGCGAGTTCGCCACCGCCAGGCCGATCCGCTTGGCTGACCGTGCGGTGGTGGCGCCGGTGACATCCACCCGCACCAGCTTCTGCGCGCCCTCGCCATCCCGCACCACCTGCAACGCCAGGTCCAGCAGCACCGCGTCCAGCGCCCGCGCGAAGTCCGCGAGCATGCGGCCGCCCTCGGCCGGCACCCGCGGATGCTTCGCCTGCCCGGTGGCGAACAGCAGCACGGTGTCCGAGGTGGAGGTATCGGAATCCACCGTGGTGCAGTTGAAACTGGCATCGACGCCCTTCTCCAGCAGCGCCTGCATCGCCCCCGCCGGCAGCTTCGCGTCGGTGAACACGAAGCACAGCATGGTCGCCATGTCCGGCGCGATCATGCCGCTGCCCTTGGCGATGCCGCTGATCCGCACCTCGGTCTCGCCGATCATCGCGATACGCGTGGAGGCCTTGGGAAAGGTGTCGGTGGTCATGATGCCGCGCGCGGCCGCCGCCCATGCATCGTCTCGCAGGTCCCGGTGCAGCGCTGGCAGCGCGGCGACGAGTTTCTCGTGCGGGAGCACCTCGCCGATCACGCCGGTGGAGGCGACGAATACCTGCTTCGCGGGGCAGCCCGCGAGCTTACCGGCTGCCGCCGCGGTTACCGCGCAGGCATCGCGCCCGGCCTTGCCGGTGAACACGTTGGCGTTGCCGGCATTCACCACCACGGCGCGCGCCTTGCCGCCGGCGAGCGACGAACGGCACCAGTCGATCGGCGCGCCGGGACACCTGCTGGAGGTGAAGACGCCGGCCACCGTGGTGCCGGCCGCCAGTTCCATCATCACGAGGTCGGTTCGCCCCTGGTATCGGATGCCGGCCGCCGTGGCGCCGAGGCGGACGCCGGCAAGTGGCGGCAGTTCCGGCAGCGGAATGGCGAGCGGCGAGACGGACGGGGCCATGGTTTCCTTCCTCGGTCAGACCAGTTGCTGGTTTACTTGGCGGGCGGGGGCTGGGCAGTGTCCGTGGCGCGCATCGGCGAGCCGTCCAGGTTGAACTTCTCCACCGAGGCGGAGGCGCGCGCCTTCGCCACCACCTTCTGCACGCCTTCCTGGATCATCTTCTGGCGCAGTTCATCGCGCGCCTGCTCGAAGCTGGGCGGTTCCGCCTGGCGGCGTTCCACCACCAGGATCACATGCCAGCCGAACTGGGTGTGCACCGGGTCCGGCGAGACCTGGCCCGGCTTCAGCGCGAACGCGGCGGTGGCGAACTCCGGCACCATCTCGTCCTTCTTGAAGAAGCCGAGATCGCCGCCCTGCTGGGCGCCGCCGGGGTCCTTGCTGTACTGCTTGGCCAGCGCTGCGAAGTCGGCGCCGCCCTTCAACTGCGCAATGATCTTCTTCGCGTCGGCCTCGTTGTCCACCAGGATGTGCTTGGCGTGCACCTCCTCCTCGCCGGGCTTGCCGGCATATTGCTGGTCGTAGCGGGCGTGCACCGCGTCGTCGGTGACGGTGGGACCGACCTCCTTGCTCAGCATGGCGGTCTGCAGCGCGCGGTCCGCCGCGGCGGCTATCTGGCGTTGCACGCCGGGGTCCTTGTCGAGGCCGGACTTGTGCGCTTCGGCGATCAGCGCGCGGCTGTCGATCGCCTGGTCGAGCAGCATCGGCAGCAGGGTCTGCTGCGGCACGCCGCGCAGGTTCTCGGGCAGCGCCTGCGCCGCGTCCTTCAAATCGCTCAAATGGATCGGCTGGCCGTCCACCTTGGCCACCACCGGATCCGGCGGCGCGGGCGTCGGAGCGGCGGGCGTCGGAGCGGCGGGCGCGGGCGACTGGGTGCCCTGCGCCAGCACGGCGGTGCCGCTCAATAGGGTGGCGCCAAGTGCGGCGATGACCAGGCGGGACGCGATTCCGGCAGAACGCGGCATCAAAACTCCTGTTGAACGCGAAGCCTGATCATGGCGGAAGCGGTCCTGCGTCACAAGGACGCGCCATGACGCGGGACGCGGCGCTCCGCGGGTTGCGGCTTCGGAAGGTCGGTCGGCTTCGGGCGCGCCGCCTGCCCCTGCGCCATGGCGACGCCGCCGGACAGGAGCACAGCGTGACGGCCCGCACAGCATGCCAACTCCTATGCGGAACGGATCACGGGAACTTCATGGCCATGCGGTCGCCGCCGGCGCAACCGCCGTGGTGTTGCAGCGTCGTTGACCCGGACGGGCCCGGGTCCTATCTGAACCAGGTCCCGGACTCGCCCCGGGGCCTGCCTGCCCGGCCCGGCGCCGGCCATCCGAGAAGGTCCCATGTTCGCTGCCATCGCCCGCGCCGTATTCGGCACTGCCAACGATCGTTCACTCAAGACCTATCAGCGCCGGGTGCCGCAGATCAATGCCCTCGAGCCGGCGATGGAAGCGCTGTCGGACGAGGCGTTGCGGGCGAAGACCGCCGAGTTCCGCGCCCGGCTGGCGGACGGCGCGACACTGGACGATATCCTGCCGGAAGCCTTCGCCGTGGTGCGCGAGGCCGGCAAGCGCACGCTGGGCCAGCGTCATTTCGACGTGCAGCTGGTCGGCGGCATGGTGCTGCACGACGGCAAGGTCGCCGAGATGAAGACCGGCGAGGGCAAGACCCTGGTCGCCACCCTGCCCGTCTACCTGAACGCGCTGGCCGGCAACGGCGTGCACATCGTCACCGTGAACGACTACCTGGCGCGCCGCGACGCGGACTGGATGGGGCAGATCTACCGCTTCCTCGGCATGGACGTCGGCGTGATCGTGCACGGCCAGGACGACGACATGAAGCGGGCGCAGTACGCCGCCGACATCACCTACGGCACCAACAACGAGTTCGGCTTCGACTATCTGCGCGACAACATGAAGTACCGGCTGGAGGACATGGTCCAGCGTGAGTTCTTCTTCGGCATCGTCGACGAGGTGGACAGTATCCTGATCGACGAGGCGCGCACGCCGCTGATCATCTCGGGCCCGGCGGAGGACAGCTCCGACCTCTATCGCCAGGTCGATGCGGTGGTGAAGGAGTTGGTGAAGGACGCCAGCACCTATGAGAAGGACGAGAAATTCCGCACCGTCGCGCTGACCGAACCCGGCTCCGAGCGGGTCGAGGACATGCTGCGCGAGGCCGGCATCATCACCGAAGGCAATCTTTACGACATCTTCAACGTCTCGGTGGTGCACCACGTGCAGCAGTCGCTGCGCGCCCACACGCTGTTCGCGCGCGACGTCGACTACATCGTCCGCCAGGGCAAGGTGGTGATCATAGACGAGTTCACCGGCCGCATGATGGAGGGCCGCCGCTACTCGGACGGGCTGCACCAGGCGCTGGAAGCCAAGGAACACGTGGACGTCCAGGCGGAAAACCAGACGCTCGCCTCGATCACCTTCCAGAACTATTTCCGGCTGTATCCGAAACTCGGCGGCATGACGGGCACGGCGATGACCGAGGCCGACGAATTGGCCGAGATCTACAAGCTGGACGTGGTGGAGGTTCCCACCAACGTGCCGTGCGTCCGCAACGACGAAGACGACGAGGTGTATCGGTCGGCCGGGGAGAAATACGAGGCGGTGGCGACGCTGATCGAGGAGGCGCGCAAGGCTGGCCAGCCGGTGCTGGTCGGCACCACCTCGATCGAGAAGAGCGAGACGATCAGCGAGCTGCTGAAAAAGAAGAAGGTCCCGCACGCGGTGCTGAACGCGCGCTTCCACGAGCAGGAGGCGGAAATCGTCGCGCAGGCGGGCGCGCCGGGCGCCATCACCATCGCCACTAACATGGCCGGCCGCGGCACCGACATCAAACTCGGCGGCAACCTCGAGATGCGGCTGAAGAAGGAACTGGAGAAGATCGACGATCCCGCGCTGCACGCGGCGCGCGAGGCGGAGATCCGCGACGAGATCGCCGCGGCGCATGAGAAGGTGAAGCAGGCCGGCGGGCTGTTCGTGATCGGCACCGAACGCCACGAGAGCCGGCGCATCGACAACCAGTTGCGCGGACGATCGGGTCGGCAGGGCGATCCGGGGCGCTCGCGGTTCTTCCTGTCGCTGGAAGACGACCTGATGCGCATCTTCGGCTCCGAGCGCATGGGCGGCATGTTGCAGCGGCTCGGCCTGAAGGACGGCGAGGCGATCGTCCATCCGTGGATCAACAAGGCACTGGAGAAGGCGCAGAAGAAGGTCGAGGCGCGCAACTTCGACACCCGCAAGAACGTGCTGAAATACGACGACGTGATGAATGCGCAGCGCAAGGAGGTCTATGCGCAGCGCAAGGAATTCATGAAGGCGACCGATGTCTCCGAGACGGTGAGCGAGATGCGCGCCGAAATCGTCGAGGCGATGGTGATGCGCCGCGTGCCGGAGAAGGCGTTCTCCGAGCAATGGGAACTGAAGGAGCTGGCGGAGGACATCCGCCGCGTGCTGAACCTCGACCTGCCGGTGGAGGAATGGGGCCGCGAGGAAGGCATCGACGAAAGCCACCTGCGCGAACGCGTCGAGCAGGCAGCGGACGCGATGATGGCGGCGAAGGCGGCCAACATGGGTCCGGAGCTGATGCGCTTCATCGAGAAGTCGCTGCTGATCCAGACGATGGATGCGGTGTGGAAAGAGCATCTGTACGCGCTGGATCACCTGCGCCAGGGCATCGGGCTGCGCGCGTACGGCCAGCGCGATCCGCTGAACGAATACAAGAGCGAGGCGTTCGCGCTGTTCAACGCGATGCTGGACGAGTTGAAGGAGCGGGTGACCGGGATGCTGGCCCGGGTCGAGCTGGCGCCGGAGCCGATGCGCGAGCCGCCGCCGACACAGATGGTGGAGCTGCATCCGCAGCCGATGTCGGCGTTCGCCGGCGAGCCGGAGATGGCGCTGGAAGGTGCCGGCGCGCCGGTCGCGGCGACGACCGGGTCGGGAATGGCAGTGGCGGCCTCGCAGTCGATGCGGTCCGACGCGGTCGATCCGAACGATCCGGCGACCTGGCGCAATGCGTCGCGCAACGCGCCGTGCCCCTGCGGCTCCGGCAAGAAGTACAAGCACTGCCACGGCAGGCTCGGTTAGGCGCCGGCCGCCGCCAGGCGCAAGCGCCCGGCAGTTTCAGCTCCCCGCCGTCGCGCTGCCCGGCCGCGGCGTCGCTGGCACACAGTCACGCCGCGGCAGCAGCAGCGGGGTGGCGAGCAGCAGGACGCCGGCAATGGCGATCGCGATGCGGGGACTGGTGATGCCTGCCAGCAGGCCCCACAGCGCGGTCAGGCCGGCGACAGTGAGGTTGCTGGTGACCGACCACGCAGACAGGGTGCGGGCCACGCGATCGCTGGCGATCTGCTCGAGCCGGTAGGTGGCGAACACCGGGTTGAACACGCCTATGCAGATGATCAGCCCGAACTCGACGAGGATGACGAGCAGCAGCCCGCCAATCCCGGGGCCGATGAGGGCCAGCCCAAACGGCCAGCAGGCACGCAGCGTTCCGGCGGCGAGCATGACCTGGTGTCGCCCGAACCGCACGACGAGCCGCCGGGCCAGGCGTGATCCGACGAAGCCGCCGACGCAGGGAGTGCCGAACGCCAGGCCGTATTGCCAGGGTGCAAAGCCGAGGCGGCCGAGCATCAGGACGGCAAGCAACGGTGCGGTCGCCAGGATCAGGCCGTTGACCAGGACGGTGTTGAACAGCAGCGGGCGTAGCGCCGGGTGGGTGAGGATATAGCGCCACCCGTCGAGCAGATCGCCACCGCCGGGCCGTGCCGCGTCGGTCCGCACCGGGCGCGACTCCCGTCCTCCGATCGCGCCGATCCCGGCTGCCGAGAACAGGTAGCTCGCCGCATCGGCCACCACTGTCGTCACCGGGCCGAACAGCCCGATCGCGGCTCCGCCGAGTGGCGGTCCGAGTGCGGTGGCGGTCCAGGTCGTGGACTCGAACCGCGCGTTCGCAATCAGCAGGTCGTCCGGCGCCACCAGATTTTTCAGGTAGGCGCCGCCGGCTGCCCTGAATGCGATGCCGGCAGCACCGGTGATGACCGACACGACCAGGAGCTGGGCGAAGCTGAGCCGGCCCAGTGCAAACGCTGCCGGCACGCTGAGCAGCGCCGCGCAGCGGACCAGGTCCATCGCGATCATTGCCGGCCGTTTGCGCCGGAACTCGACCCACGGGCCAAGCGGCACGGCCACCACCGCGCCCACCGCCAACCCGGTCGCCGCCAGCAGCGACACCTCGGTCGGCCCGGCGTGCAGCACCAGGATCGCGATCAATGGCAACGCGTCGAACGCCACCCAGCTGCCGAACGTGCTGGCCGCATACGCTGCCCAGAGCCAACCGAATTGCCGCCCCAACGACCGCCCGCCTACCATGCCCGGCACGTCCTTCGCTGCCTCGCCGCAATCAGCCCATAGCGACCGGCATCGCGCGCGGTCATTCGCTTGCCTCGCCCTGCCCGGCTGCCGTTTAGAACATAATAGGAACAGATAATAGGAGCTCGGGTCGCAGTCGATGACGACGCAGCACAGCAATCGTGACCTGGGCAAGCACGCCGCGATCAGTGGAGCCGGCGCCCGCACCGCAGCACGCTGGGCGCCGGAATCCCGGCAAGATCGCTGGCGTGGCGAAAGGACCCCATGCAAAGCGGGAAATCACCCGGCGGTTGGGCCGCGCCGCGCTCGGCGTCCGTCGGCACCGACCACCTCGCCTGCATAGCCATCGGTCGGCGGTCGCACTAAACCAGCACCCGGCGCAACACCGCTGCCTTGGGTGCCACGACTTATGCCGCTGCACGGCGAGCACGCCACTTCCAACCGGACGTCCCTGCTCGCGGTCTGCACGCTGCCGCCCTGGCCGGCGATGAACGGCTACTCGCTGCGCGTCTCGCATCTGCTGCAGCACCTGGCGCCGCACTGGTCGATCACCCTTGTGGCGCCGCCGTCCGATGCCATCCCGGCCGGGATCGCCGACCACGTGCCGGTGACGCTGCCCGAGCGCGGCGTCACCTATCCGTGGCGGTTCGACCAGGCCGCCTTGCGCGCCACCGTGGACCGCGTGGTGAACCACCGCCGCCCCGATCGCGCCCTGGTCTGGGCCGGCAGCGAAGCGCTGTGGTTCGACCGTCCCGACCTGCCGCGCGCCGTCGTCGACGTGATCGACTGCAATCCGTTGGAATTCTGGCGTGGCTTCCGGTCCTATCGCGACCTGCGCCAGCGCTACCGCAGCCTGCGCGAGATTGCCATTGCGGCGCGCTATGCCCGCCGTACCGTGCGCAGCTACGCCGCCACGGTCTGCGTCGGCCAGGCGGATGCGCAGTGGCTGCGCCGCATCGGCGGGCGTAGCTCGGTCCACGTCGTGCCGAACGGCGTCGAGGTCGCCGGGCCCGAGATGATTGCGCCGGAAGCCGCGACGCCGATCCTCAGCTTCACCGGTGCGCTGGATTATCAGCCCAACATCGAGGCGGTGCGGTTTGCCGCCGCTGCGATCTGGCCGCGCATCCGCGCCGCCACGCCCGCCGCGCGGTTCGTCGTGGCAGGCCGCAATCCGATACCCGAGATCCGGGCGCTCGCCGCACAGCCTGGCATCGAGATCGCCGCGAACGTCCCCGACATGACAGCGGAGATCGGCCGTTGCTGGGTGTCGATCGCGCCGATGCGCTCCGGCGTCGGCATCAAGAACAAGGTGCTGGAAGCCTGGGCCTGCGCGCGTCCGGTGGTGCTGACCCGGCTGGCGACCAATGGCCTGATCGTGCCGCCGGGCCACGCCGATCTGGTCTGCGACAGCGCCGATGCGATGGCTGGCGCGGTCATCCGGCTGTTCAACGATGCGGCGGAGCGCCACCGACTGGGACAGTCGGCGCGCGAGACGGTGCAGCGTCACTTCACCTGGGCGAAAGCTGCCGCACGCCTGGATGCGCTGCTGCGGTAGGCCGGCTCAGCGGACCAGCTTTTCGATCCCGGCGAAGTCGATCGCGCCAATGAAGCTCTTGAGCGTCGGCTCCGGCGTGTCCTTGTTGCCTTCGATCTTCACGATCACCTTGTCGGCGACCAGTGTCATATAGCTGTTGTCGTTGTCGGTGTACGACATGCGCCGGCCGCCGACCACGACGGTCTTCATGCCGCCGGCTGCGGCGAACGGGCCGGCGAGGAGCGCGGCCATGCCCTGCAGCATCGGCGAGTCCGCCATGATCTGTACTTCCACCTGCTGGCCGCCATTGTGGTAGGTGCGGCTGGCAGTGATGCCGCCGCCCAGCATCGCTGCGGCGACCGCGGAGGCTTCGGCATCGTCGGCGGTCCAGCCCGGAGGCGGCTGCGGCAGCAGCTTCTTCAGGATATCCGCGCGCGACTGCCGCAGCAGGTTGGTCGCCGCATCGAGCGCGGCGATGGCGGTCTGCGTGTCGTGGTTCTGGTACGCCTTGAGTGCCTCGTCGATCTGGTCGGTCACGTCATCGGCGCGCGCGCCGGAAGCGACGCCGAGCAGAAGCAGCAGGGCCGCAAGTCCATGGCTCGGTCGCATCCGCGTTTCCCTGTGTTTGCGTTTGGTACGGCGGAATGCGCTGCGCTTTCCGCCCCTACCCTGCCAGCAGCGCCTGCGCGCACGCGTCGAGGATAGCATCCGTGTCGATGTCATACTCTCGGTACAGATCGGGAATGTCGCCGCTCTGCCCGAAGTGATCAGGCCCCAGCGGCACGATGCACTGGCCGCGCACCGCCCCCAGCCACGAATGCGTGGCCGGATGGCCGTCCAGCACCGTCACCAGCGCGGCGCCCGGCGCCAGCGGTGCCAGCAGGCGTTCGACATGCGACTGCGCCGCCTGTCCCTCGCGCCGCGCGCGGAGTGCAGCGATCCAGCCGGCGTGCAGCCGGTCCGGCGAGGTGATCGCCAGCAGTCCCGCGCCCGGCTCCTCCGCCTGCAACTCGGCGAACGCCGCAGCCGCCTCCGGCGCCACCGGACCCTGGTAGCCGATCGCGATGCGCGCCCCCACTGCCGGCGGCACCACCCAATGGGCGCCGGCGATCACTGCGTCGCCGTCCAGCGCACGCTCCGGCTGGTCCAATTGGCGTGTGGACAGGCGTAGCCATACCGACGAACCATCCGGCCGCTGCATATGGTCGAACGCATGCCGCAGCAGCACCGCCAGTTCATCGACATGCGCCGGCTCGAAACTCGCCAGGCGGTCAGCCGCCATGCCGATGAGCGGCGTGTTGATCGACTGGTGCTGCCCGCCCTCCGGCGCCAGCGTCAGGCCGGACGGCGTGGACACCAGCAGGAACCGCGCGTCCTGGTAGCAGCCGTAGATCAGCGCATCGAGGCCGCGGTTGACGAACGGGTCGTACACGGTGCCGATCGGCAGCAGCCGCGCGCCGGTCATCTCCGGCGTCAGCCCTGCCGCGCCGAGCAGCAGGAACAGGTTCTGTTCGGCGATGCCCAACTCGATGTGCTGGCCCTTCGGCGACATCCCCCAGCGCTGCGCGCTCGCCAGCTTGGCGTCACGGAACACGTCGTTGCGGGTATGGCGGTCGAAGATGCCGCGCCGGTTCACCCAGGGTCCCAGGTTGGTAGACACCGTCACATCCGGCGACGTGGTGACGATATGCTCGGCCAGTGCCTTGAGCTCACCCTGGCCGCGACCGATCTCGGCGAGGATGTCGCCGAACCCGGCCTGGGTGGACATCTTCCGCCCGGCCAGTTTCGGCACCGGCAGCAGCGCCGGCACCGGCACCGACGGCGCACTGAGCAAGCGCCCCTCCGGCGTCAGCCTGGTGGCGAACGGGCAGGCATCGAGGAATGCCCGCAGTTCCGCTTCAGGCACGTCCAGGCCCTCGAACAGGTCCCATTCATGGCCGGGACGGATGTCCATCGCGGCGCGGAACCCCTCCATCTGCTCCTTGGTCATCAGGCCGGCGTGGTTGTCCTTGTGGCCGGCAAACGGCAGCCCCATGCCCTTGATGGTGTAGGCGATGAAGCATGTCGGCTGGTCGCCGTCGGCCTCGGCGCGCAGCGTGTCGATCATCATCTCGATGTCGTGGCCGCCGAGGTTGGTCATCAGCGCGCCAAGGTCCTCGTCCGACAGCGGATCGATGATGGCGCGCGCCTTGGAGCGCCCCAGATCCGCCAGCAATGCCTGGCGCCATGACGCGCCGCCCTGAAAGGTCAGCGCGGCATACAGCGAGTTCGGGCAGTCATCGATCCAGGCGCGCAGCGCCTCGCCGCCTTCGCGCGCGAACGCGGCCTCCAGCTTGCGGCCGTATTTGATGGTGACGACATTCCAGCCCATGTCGCGGAACAGGCCCTCGATGCGGCCGAACAGCCGGTCGGGCACCACTGAATCCAGGCTCTGCCGGTTGTAGTCCACGATCCACCACAGATTGCGGACGTCGTGCTTCCAGCCTTCCAGCAGCGCTTCGTAGATATTGCCCTCGTCGAGTTCCGCGTCGCCGGCGATTGCGATGTGGCGTCCGGGCGGCAGGTCGGTGCGGCCCAGCCCATGCAGCCGCACATAGTCGGCCATCAGCGCCGAGAACGTCGTCATCGCCACGCCCAGCCCGACCGAGCCGGTGGAGAAGTCCACCTCCGGCCCGTCCTTCACGCGCGAGGGGTAAGACTGCACGCCGCCCAGTTGCCGCAGCCGCGCCATTCTCTCTACCGACTGGCGCCCGAACAGGTAGTTGATGGCATGGAACACCGGCCCGGCATGCGGCTTCACCGCGATGCGGTCCTGCGGCCGGGCAATCTCGAAATACAGCGCCGCCATGATCGAAATGACCGAGGCGCAGGACGCCTGGTGCCCGCCCACTTTCAGCCCATCGCGATTGGGCCGGATATGGTTGGCATTGTGTATCATCCACGACGACAGCCACAACAGCTTGCGTTCGAGCTGCTTCAGGACATGCAGCCGCCCCGTATCGGCCGGCGTGAGCGAAGCGAGGGTACCGAGCGGCGTATCCATGGACGTCAGATCTCCCGGGGCGAGCCCGGGCGCAGTCTAGCGCAGCGTCAGTTTCTCCAGAAGCGCCGCCCGCTCTCCGTCCTGCAGGGTGTGGCAGGGCGCAGCGAAGCCCATCGACACGGTGAACCGCTGGGAAGCTCCGTCTCTGCAGGCCTGGACGGCGGTCTAACTCCAGCCTCGCGCCAGTCGCCGCACCGTGGTCGAAGCGTTGCGCTTGCCCTCGCCGGCATAGTCCTCGTGCCAGTCCTCGATCTTGGCCGGATCATACAGGTAGTTCACCATCAGCGTGGCGCTCTCCTTGGCGCCCTTCTCCGATGTGTCACCCAGCATGTTCAACCGCTCCACCCGTGCGCCGTTGGACAGATGGAAATGCGCCACCGCATCGCGCGCCCGCTTGCCGCCGTTCGATTCAACCAGCAGGTAGCGCGCGCCCAGTCGCACCAGCGTCGGCTCCGCGGTCTTGCGCAAGCCAACCTCGCGCCACCAGCCGCGTTTTGCCAGAATCCCCGCCAGCGCCTGTTCGCCGGACGGCGCGGGCATCGCCGACTGCAGGCTGGCCGCCTCCTCGTCCGACAGCATGCCCGATTGGTCCACCGCAAGCTTCGCGTCCAGCCATCCACGGAAGCCGGGGATCGGCGACAGTGTGGCGAATGTCTTCAGGTTGCGGAACTCCGCCGACAATTCCTCAACCACCCGCTTGATGAGGAAGTTGCCGAAGCTGATGCCGGCCAGCCCATCCTGGCAGTTGCTGATCGAATAGAAGATCGCGGTATCCGCCTCGCGCGGATCGAGCACCGGCGCCTTCTGATCCAGCAACCCCTGCACGCTGCCCGCCAGCCCCTTCACCAGGGCAACCTCGACGAAGATCAGCGGTTCGCCCGGCATGCGAGGGTGGAAGAACGCATAGCAGCGGCGATCGGAATCCAGCCGGTTCTTCAAATCGCGCCACGAGCGGATTTCATGCACGGCCTCGTAGCCGACCAGCTTCTCGAGCAGCGCGGCCGGGCTGTTCCAGTCGATGCGGTGCAGCTCGAGCAGGCCGATATCGAACCATGCCGCGAGCAGGCCGCGCAGGTCGGCCTCCAGCGCCGCCAGCAGCTTGTCGTCCCGGCGCACCTTCAGCAGGAAGCCGCGCAGGTCGACAAGGAACTTCCAGCCGTCGGGGATGGTGGTGAACTGGGTCAGCAGCTTCAGCCGCGGTGGTTCCAGTGCCCGCCGCAGAGCCGCCTTCGCGATCGCCAACTCGGCTGGATCGGCCGCTGCCTGCACCGAGGTGTAGGCCGCGGCCACTGCTTCTGCATCCGAATCAAAGCTGGCCAGCGTGCGCAGGAACTCCTTGCGCCCCGCCTCATCGAATTCCTGGTACGTCTCGGCCAGCTTGGCGGCACGATTGCGGCCGCTGACTTCGCCGCCACGACCTTCCAGGCACGCACGCATCTGGGTAGCGATGGACTCGTCCGGTACCCCGGTCGCCATGTCACGCCAGGCCGTGGTGATGCGGCGAATGGCGCGATCGAGCAGGCCGGGTACGGCGATGTCACTCATGCAGGCGTTCCTCGATGGCGGATCGCGATCATAGCCGCTTGGCCGGTAGATGTGATCGACATGATGTCGTGACCAGGGCTGGTGTAAGTGCCGGCAGCAGGTCTTCCACCACGAGGCCCGGGCCGGCCAGTACGGCGGCGCGGCCGTGGATGAATGCACCGGCGGCGGCGGCGTCCCACGGAGCCATGCCCTGTGCCAGCAAGCCGGCGATCAGCCCGGCCAGCACGTCGCCCGAGCCCGCGGTGGCGAGCCAGGGTGGTGCCGACGCATTGATCGCCGCCCGGCCGCCAGGCTCGGCGATAATCGTGTCGGCGCCCTTCAGCAGCACCGCGGCTCCGGTACGCAGAGCCGCAGCCCGTGCAGCGGCAACCCGGTCGGCACCGGGATCGCCGAACGCACGCGCAAACTCTCCCGCGTGCGGGGTCAGGACAGCCGCTCCGCGCAACGCCTCGGGCTCACCGGCAAAAGCGGAAAACACATCCGCGTCAGCCACCACGCAACGGCCGGCAGCGAGCAGGACCGGCAGGGTGGCGCGGGCTGTGTCCGGCCCGAGCCCCGGCCCACACACCCAGACGTGGCGCCGCTTGTCCGCCAGCAGATCTGCCAGCGATGCGTCACTGACCAGCACGCCGGGCGAGCCGGCACGATAGATGTCGCCGCGGCCGGTTGCCGCGATGGTCACGAGGCCGGCGCCGCCGCGCCGCGCCGCATCGGCCGCCAGCCGCGCCGCACCCGTCATCGTCGCGCCGCCGACCACCGTGACGTGGCCGCGCGAATACTTGTGGGACTGCGGCCCCGGCGTCGGCAGGCGCCACAGCTCAGGCAGGTTGGCGAAGGTATTCGGGCGGGCCTGCTGCAGCGCCGCTCCGGGCAAGCCGATGTCGGCCAGCACGAGCTCGCCGCATAGCTCGCGTCCAGGCAGCAGCAAATGGCCCGGCTTCAGGCGGAAGAACGTCACGGTCAGAATCGCCTGCGGAGCATAGCCGCGCACCGCGCCGGTGGCGCCGTCCAGCCCGCTCGGCACATCCACCGCTGCTACGCGCCGGGCGGCACGCAACGTGTCGGCGACGATGCCATCGACATCGCGCGCCAGGCCGGCGCCAAACACCGCATCGATCACGAGGTCCGCGCGCGCCGCCTCGGCCGGGGTGAACGGCGCACAGGGTCCATGCCATCGGGATGCGGCATCGGCTGCGTCGGAGCCGGTGCGCGGCGGCGCCAGTGCGGCAACCGCCACCGGCCAGCCCGCCTGCTGCAGCAGCCTCGCCGCGACATAACCGTCGCCGCCGTTGTTGCCTGGGCCGGCCAGCACAAGGGTGCGGCATGGCCGGATTCGCTTGCGTACCGCCTGCGCCACCGCGCGGCCGGCATTCGCCATCAGTGTCGGAACCGCGACACCCAACGCCGGCGACGCCGCATCGGCACGCGCCATCTCCTCGGGAGTCAGCAACTCCGGACGGCCGGCAAGCGCTTGCAACCAATCGGGATCGAATGTCACGCGTTGACTCTGCGTGTCGACGGCGCTGACCTCAAGCCCCCGAATCGCGGAGATTGAACATGACCACCATTGCCGTCGTCGGTGCAGGCCTGATCGGCCGCGCCTGGTCCATCGTGTTCGCCCGCGCAGGGTTCGACGTGGCGTTGTGGGATCCGTATCCGCAGCAGACCCAGGCCGCACTCGGCTTCATCGCCGAACGGTTGCCGGAATTGCAGGAGGCGGGACTGCTGGGCGAAGCGCCGCACGCGGTGGCAGCGCGCATCCATCCGGTTGCGACGCTGACCGATGCGGTACGCGATGCCGAACACGTGCAGGAGAACGGGCCGGAACGGGTGGATGCCAAGCTTCCGCTGTTCGCCGAGCTGGACCGCGTCGCGCGCCCGGATACCGTGCTGGCGAGTTCCACCAGCGGCATCCCTGCCAGCGCGTTCACCGAAGGCCTGGCGGGGCGCGGGCGGTGCCTGGTCGCGCATCCGGTGAACCCGCCATATCTCATCCCGCTGGTCGAGTTGTGTCCCGCGCCATGGACCGATGCCGCGGTGGTGGCGCGCACCCACACACTGATGACGCGTGCCGGCCAGGTGCCGGCGACGGTGAACAAGGAGATGGACGGGTTCGCGCTGAACCGGCTGCAAGGCGCCTTGCTGGCCGAGGCGTTCCGCCTGGTGGCGGACGATGTGATCTCGCCGGCTGATCTCGACGCACTGGTGAAGCATGGGCTCGGGTTGCGCTGGAGCTTTATGGGGCCGTTGGAGACGATCGACCTGAATGCACCGGGCGGGCTGGCGGACTACTGCGAGCGCTACGGGCCGCTGTACGCGACGATGCAGCAGCAGATGACGCCACGCGAATGGGATGCGACGCTGGTCGACAAACTGCAGGCGGCGCGGCGCGCCGAGCTGCCGGCGAACATGCAGGGGATCCGGCAGGAATGGCGTGACCGGCGCCTGATGGCGTTGCTGGCGCACAAGGCGGGACAGCCGGAGTAACCGGTTTGCCACGATGGCTGGATGTGTGTGGATGGCTACAAGTTGCGATTGAGCGTGCGGCGATCCAGCAACGCGGAAGGCAATGGTGACGGTGGCTATCGCTGCCACAGATAAAGCACGTCCGGCTCCTTCTCGTGGTTCGCTGCACCGTCCGTCTGCCTGATCGCAACGAAGCCGCGCGCCTCGTAGAACCGACGCGCCGCATTATTGCGCTGGAACGTCCAAAGCTGCAGGCGCGAATGGGAGGACCGGGCAACCTGCAGCAGCGCCGTCCCCACGCCACGGCCGTGAAAATCCGGCAGCACGTAGAGCTGGTCGATCCACTCCTGGCGGAAAGCGACGATGCCGATCAGGCTCGCGGCCTTCCAGGCACCCCAGAGCGTGCAGGCCGGGAACACCGTCTCGCGGAAATACCGGCGAACGTCGTCGGGCGAATGCCGCCCGGCCAGCCACGGCAGGCGTTCATCGAATGCGATGCGATGAACATCGGCCGCCGCGTCCATGTCGGCGATGCCGAGTTGCGACAGGTCCACAGCGCGGCTCAGCGCCCGCGCGGATCGAGCGCATCGCGCAGCCCGTCGCCGACCAGGTTGAACGACAGCACGGCGAGGAAGATCGCCAGGCCGGGGAACACCGCGAGCCACGGCGCCTGCGACAGGAAGCGTTGCGCCGAATTCAGCATCGAACCCCAGGACGGATCCGGCGGCTGCTGGCCCAGGCCGAGAAACGACAGGCTCGCCTCGGCGATGATCGCCGCGGCGATGGCCAGCGTACCCTGCACCATGATCGGCGGCACGATGTTCGGCAGCACATGGCGGACCGCCACGCGCCAGGCCGGATTGCCGATGGCGCGCGCCGCCTCGACATAATCGTTGCTGCTGGCGTCGAGCGTCGCGGCGCGCGCCACACGCATGAAGCGCGGCGCGGTGGAGACGCCGATCGCGATCATCGCATTGGTCAGGTCGGGGCCGAGGAATGCCGCCAGCGCGATTGCCAGGATGAGGAACGGACAGGCCAGCATGGCATCGACGATGCGGCTCAGTATCACGTCGATCCAGCCGCCGGCGAAACCCGCCATCAGGCCGGCGGGAACACCGATGCCGGCGGCAATCAGCACCGACACCACGCCGGCGAGCAGGCTGGCGCGCGCACCGAAGATCACCCGGGACAGCACGTCGCGCCCGTTTTCGTCGGTGCCCATCCAGTGCGCCAGCGACGGCGCCTTGCGGATCGCGGTCCACGAGGTTGCGATGGGGTCGTAGGGCGCGATCACATGCGCGAGGATCGCGACGCCGATGAACAGCACGATGACGACAAGTCCGGCAACGGCAACCGGCCGATGCAGGAAGCGGCGCAGCGCAAGCTGTGCCGGGCTCTGCGGCATTGCCGCGGTACGGGCGACGGCGGGTGCGGCGATGGTGGTACTCATCCCGGCGTCGCTTCCACAGTCGCCCTGATTGTCATGGCCGGGCGTGGCCCGGCCACCCGCGTCTTCGCTGCGGTGGCGACAGGAAGAGGTGGGTGGCCGGGCCAGGGCCGGCCATGACAACCAGGGTAGCTCATGCGCCCCTCAGCCTTGGGTTGATCACCACGTACAGCACGTCGGCCAGCAGGTTCAGCATCACATACAGAAACGCCGTCACCAGAACGACGCCCTGCACCACCGGATAGTCGCGGTTGAACACCGCATCAACGATCATCTTACCGAAACCGGGAATGCTGAACACCTGTTCGGTCAGCACGGCACCGGAGAACAGCGTGCCCAGCTCAAGCGCCCCCAGTGTCACCACCGGGATCAGCGCATTGCGCAACGCGTGACGCAGCACCACGATGAACTCGCGCAAACCCTTGGCGCGCGCGGTCCGCACATAGTCCTGGTCCAGCACGGTCAGCATCGCACTCCGGGTGTGCCGCATCAGGATCGCCGCGATGGCGTTGCCCAGCACAAACGCCGGCATGATCGTGGTGGCGAGCGATTGTCGCCAGTCTTCGGTCAGCGGCACGTAACCTGACGGCGGCAGCCATCCCAGTTGCACCGAAACCAGCAGGATCAGCATGATGCCGAGCCAGAAATTCGGCGTGGACAGGCCGGCGAGCCCGATGGCGTTGGCGACGTAGTCCCAGAACCCGTTGCGGTACACCGCAGCGACAATGCCCGCCGGCACGCCGATCAGCACCGCGATGGCGAACGCCATCGTGCCGAGCTGCAACGTCACCGGCAGCTTCTGGACGACAAGCTGCGCCACCGGCTGGCGGATGCGCCACGAATAGCCCAGGTCGCCTTGCAGCACATTGCCCATCCAGTGCAGGTACTGCACGGGCAGCGACCGATCGAGCCACAATTCGGAGCGGATCTGCGCCAGCACCTGCGGATCGCCGCGTTCCTCGCCGGCCATCACCAGCGCCGGATCGCCAGGCATCAGTTGCTGCAGGCAGAACACCAGCACGCTGACCAGCAGCAATGTCGGGATGATCTGCGCGATGCGCGTGCCGAGATGTCCGCGCACTACTTCGACATCTCCATGCCCTGGATCCGGATCATGCCGTCGGGCACCGGGCGATAGCCTTGCAGCTTCGCCGACATGCCGACGATGTTGCGTGCCGTCCAGAGATAGGTCAGCGGCAGGTCCTTGCGCAACTCGGGCCACATCTGGTCGTAGATCGCCTTGCGCTTTGCCGGGTCCTCGGAGCTGCGTCCCTCGTCCAACAGCTTGTCCACCATCGGGTTGCTGTAGTGGCTGGCGTTGTTGCCCTGGCCGGTGTGCAGGAACTGATAGGTGTTGCCGTCGATATCGACGCGGCCGGACCAGCCGATCATGTACGCCTGGTACTCGCCGCGCTGCGATGCGGCCAGCGAGGAGGCGAACTCCATCGACTGGATGTGCACGTCGAAGCCGGCTTCGGCCGCCATCGACTGGATCACCTCGGAGGCCTGCATCACCTGCGGATCGTTGAAGGTCAGCAGGTCGAGCTTCACCGGCAGCGGCACGCCGGCCTGCTTCAGCAACGCCTTCGCCTTGGCCACGTCGCGGGCCGGTACCTTCAGTGCACCATCGTAGAACGGCGAACTCGCCGGCACAGCCTGAACCGTCGGCGAGTACATGTCGTTGAACACCACGTTGACCAGCGCCGCGCGATCGATGGCGAGGTCGAGTGCCTGGCGGACCAGCGCATTCTGGCCATACGGATTGTCCGCCTGCGGCCCGTTGGCCAGGTTGTTGGTGATGCTGAAATAGCCGAGCGCGTCGGAGACGACCAGGCGCAGCTTCGGATCGGCCTTCACCGCAGCCGCATCCGTCGGCGCCACGTATTCCACGATATCCACAGTGCCAGCCTTCAGGTTGGCCAGCCGGACAGATGAATCGACAAGGACCTGGTACACCACCTTGTCGAAGTGGATGTCCTTGGCATCCCAATAATCGGCGAAACGCTCCAGCGTCACGTGATCCTGCGGCACGCGTTCGACGAACTTGAACGGACCGCTGCACACCGGATGCGCGGCAAAATCCTTGCCGGCCGCTTCGGTTGCCTTTGGCGGCAGGATCATGCCCGCACGGTCTGTCAACTGCGCCAGGAAAGCCCCCGACGGGCTCTTCAGCACGATGCGCACTGTGGCGGGATCCACCACCTCCACATGATCGATCGAGCTGATCTCGCTCTTGCGGAAGCTGCCCTGCATCGTCAGGTGGCGTTCTAGCGAGTACTTCACCGAGGCCGCATCGAGCATCTCGCCGTCCTGGAACTTCACGCCGGAACGCAGATGGACAATCAGCGTCTTGTCGTCCGCCCATTCGTACCCGGTCGCAAGCTGCGGCACGATGTTCAGCTTCTCATCGATGTCGAACAGCTTGTCGCACAGGCCGGCGAACACGATGCGGCCGACATAGGTGGTGGCGGTGGTCGGATCCATCACGTCGAGATCCTCCCGCAGTGCGACGTGCAATGTCTGCGCAAAGGCGGGAAGCGTGGTGACCAGCAGGCAGGCGGCAGCAAGCAAGCAACGGCGCATGGTGAAGTTTCCCAGACTTGTTGTTGTGGCGCTCAGGTAGGCGGTTTTCCGTCGCGCGCAACGGCGGCATCGATGACTGCACGGTCGAACACGCCGCAGGGGCTATCCGTGCCGGGCAGGAAGCGGCGGAATACAGCGAACCGTTCCTGGCTGACAGCATGCAGCCGCCGCAGTTCCGCCAAAGGATCGGGATGGTCGTCGATGCGGATATCGAGGTCGGGATAGGGATCGCGCGTGGCGATCTTCATCGCCGCCGACTGCTTGCCGCGCTTGTCGCCGCCGGCAGCCTCGCCGGCCTCCAGCGCGGTCAGCAGGCGGTCCGCCAGCGTGCCGGCAGCACGCTCGAAGGCCGCCAGGGTGCGTTCCACCACCGCCGATCCAGCCAGCATGTTGCCGGCCACGGAAACATCCGCACCACGCACCGAACCGCACCAGGCGACACAATCCTTGCCGGTGTACTGGGCGATGCGGCCCTGGGCGTCGATCATGTGGAGCTGCCGGTGGTCGCGGCCGGCGTCCTCCGCGAGCAGCACGGCAGCGATAGCGTCGGGTGGCTCGCCGGCGCGCAACCGCGCCATGCCGTGCACCGCATACATCGGATTGATCAGCGCCTGGGTGGCCAGGGCGGCAACTTCGCCCTCGACATGGATCGCCAGCGCACCGACTGCGAAGAAACGCGTCGCTACCGCGGCGCCGAGGGCTCCAGTGACTGGATCGCGCACCAGGATGGACCAGGTCAAGGCGCGGGGCTCCGCCCCGGACCCCGCCAAGAGGCGCCGCCTCTTGGATCTCCGCCAAGGGCGTAGCCCTTAGAACCCTTCTGTTTGGCAGCGGTGGGGGGTGGCAACCATCGCCCACCGCTGCCGAACAGGATGGATTCCAAAGGCGATGCCTTTGGTGGGGGTCCAGGGGGCAAAGCCCCCTGGTGGGTTTCAGGGCGAAGCCCTGGTCCTGCCTGACGCATGCGCGGCATCCTTGCTGCTCCGGCGACTCGCCGCAAGCCGGCTACGCTGCCCGGAATGCAGCCCCAAGCGCCGATCACGACCGACATAGTCCTGCTGGGTGCCGGACATGCGCATGTCGAGGTGCTGCGTCGGTTTGCCATGCGGCGGGAGACCGGCGTGCGGCTGACGCTGATCGGCCGCGAGCCCGAGACGCCCTATACCGGCATGCTGCCAGGCCTGATCCGCGGCGACTACGGCTTCGACGAGGCGCATATCGACCTGGCGCCGCTGGCCGCCAGCGCCGGCGCGCGCCTGATCCTGGCGGAGGCAACCGATATCGACCTCGCGGTGCGCCGCGTCGCGGTGGCTGGGCGCCCCGATATCCCGTTCGACCTGCTGTCGATCGACGTCGGTGGCGAACCGGCAATGCCGGAGGGTGCGGGGCAGCCGGTGAAGCCGATCGGCCAGTTCCTGTCGCGGCTGGCGGCGTTGGAGGCGGAACTGGCGCCAGGCGCCCGCATCGCCGTGGTCGGCGGCGGCGCCGGGGGCACCGAACTCGCGCTGGCCCTGGCTCGACGCTACGGCAACCGGGCACGCATCGTGCTTGTGTGCGACACCGCGGAACCGCTCGGCACCGCACCGTCCTATGCACGGTCGGTCGCGCGCACTGCACTGGTGAATGCCGGGGTCGAACTGGCCTGCGGCGTGCAGGCGGGCGCGTGGACCGACGGTAGGTTGGCGCTGTCGGATGGCAGCTACCTGGAGGTCGCCAGCGTGCTTTGGGCGACCGGGGTCGTTGGGCCCGCGTTGCTGGCCGCCTCCGGTCTGGCGTGCGATGCCGCAGGCTGCGTGCGGGTGGACGCGTCACTGCGCAGCGTCAGCCACGGCTTTGTCTTCGCTGCCGGCGACTGCGCTGCGATCGAGGGCAATCCGCGGCCAAAAGCCGGCGTCTGGGCGGTGCGGGCCGGGCGGCCATTGGCGGATAATCTGCGGCGTGCGGCGCGCGGGCGAACGTTGCGGCGCTGGCGGCCACAGTCGCAGGCGCTGGTGATCCTGGGACTCGGCGACGGCCGCGCACTGGCCTGGCGCAACGGCGTGGCGGTGGCGGGCGGGCTGGTCTGGCGTTGGAAGGACTGGATCGATCGACGCTGGATGCGGATGTACCAGGAGCCGATGGCGCCGATGGCGGGCAATGACCCGATGCGCTGCGGTGGCTGCGGCGCCAAGGTCGGCGCCGAGGTCCTGGCAGGGGCGCTGGCGGACCTGCCGCGGATGCCAGGCGCCGATGTGCTCATCGGGTTGGATGCGCCGGACGATGCGGCGGTGATGCTGGCGCCGCCGGGGATGGCGGTGGTGCAGAGCGTCGATCATTTTCGCGCGTTCATCGACGACCCGTTCATGTTCGGGCAGATCGCGGCAGCCCACGCGCTGTCGGACCTGCACGCGATGGGCGCGCGGCCGTGGACGGCATTGGCTGTCGCGGCGGTGCCGTACACCTCCGGCGACAAGATGCGCACCGAGTTGGGCGACATGCTGCGAGGAGCGAGCGAGGTCCTGGCGGCGGATGGTTGCGCACTGGTCGGTGGCCACAGCGCCGAGGCGGCGGAGCCGGCATTGGGTTTCGCGGTCACCGGCCTGGCCGATCCGGCGAAGCTGCTGCGCAAGGCGGGCTTGCGGCCGGGCGATGTGCTGGTGCTGACCAAGCCGCTCGGCACCGGGATCGTGCTGGCCGGCCACATGCGAGGGCTGGCGCGCGCGGCATGGCTGTCGGCGGCAATCGCCAGCATGCGAACCAGCAATGCAATGGCCTCGCGGATCCTGCGCGGCCAGGGTGTGGTGGCCTGCACCGACGTGACGGGATTCGGCCTGGCCGGCCATCTGCTGGAGATGCTGCGCGCGTCGCATGTCGGCGCGCTGCTCTGGCCGGATCAGCTACCGGCGCTGCCGGGTGCGCTGGAGCTTGCCAGCGCAGGTATCGAAAGCACGCTGGCGCCCGAGAACCGGCGATTGGTACCGGGCAGCACAGCGAATGCGCGGACCGCGCTGCTGATCGATCCGCAGACCTCGGGGGGATTGCTGGCAGGCATCGCGCCGGACCGCGCCGAGCCATGCGTAGACGCATTGCGGGCCGCCGGCATCGCGGCGGTGATCATCGGCACGGTCGAACACGGCGAGCCGGTGATCCGGCTGGCCTAGAAGACCTTGCGACGCCGCCACTTGCGCGGATGGTCCGATGGAAACGCCAGCCCGCTGACCGACACGTGCATGTTCACCAGCAGCTTCGCCATTTCGATGGCGCAGCCATAACCTTCCAGCACCGGCGCCTCCCAGCCGATCTGGCTCAGCCGCTTCTGCAAATACGGCCGCATCCAGAACGCCGCCGAGCACCCGAGGATGATCACCTCGGCACCGTCTTCCTCGATTGCCGCCAGGGCTTCGGTCACCGACCGCTCCAGCATTTCCGATCGTTCGCCGCGTTCGGCCTGCGCCTTTTCGGATTGGATCTGCCGCGCTTCCGGATTCGACGCACGCGGCAAAGGACAATCGATATCGCGGATCGAGGCACACTCCGCCGTGAAGCGATACTGCACCACCAGGTTGTAGTAGTGCATGTTGTGCGCTTCCGAGATGTCGACGACGCTGAACTTGTTGCCCAGCATTGTCGCGATATGCATCTGCGCGTGTGCACAACCGGTGACCGGTATGTTGTAGCGCTGGCCGATCTCGCGTGCCTCCGTGACGCCCGGATCGCCGCCGCCGAGCATCACGATCGCATCGTAGCGGCCACTCGCGCAGGCCTCGTGGACGATCGGCAATCGCGCCGCGCCGACCACGGCGAATTCCTCGCGCGTTTCGACATAGGAGTCGCCCTGCGGCGCGATCGGACCGGGATGCAATTCCCAGTCCACATCGGCCAGCAGATGTGCAACATCCGGATAGTTCATCAGTTGCGCTTCCTTCGACCCGCCCGCCGGGCGCAGGTAATGGCGCGATGTCTCTGGCAGGGTGAAAGCCTGCACCAGCAGGAGTCGTGGCTTTGGCATGCGATGTAACCTCGTGTTGCCGACCGATGCGAGCACGGCCGGCGTGATGGGCTTCGCTCTACTCAACCCATCCTACGTTTTTGCGGGTGGGCCCACCAAGCAGGATGGGTAGAGCGAAGCGAACCCCATCACGCGCGCGGCCCCCTCAGTCCAGGAAGAACGGCGTCTCCTCGTCACCCTGGATGAGGACGTCGAAGCAATAGGCTTCGTCCGTCACGCGATCCAGTTCCGGTGCGCGCCGCGCAAACAGCCGGCCGCGCGACGCATGAGGCACCGCCGCCAGCACCGGATCGTCCGCACCGGCCCGCTCATCGCCGAAGAACACCGTCGTGGTCAATCGCCGCATGATCCCCGACGCCAGCAGCATCATGTTGATGTGCGGCAACCGCACGCCGCTCGCATTGTCCGCGCGGCGGCCCGGCATGATGGTGCGGAAGCGGTACCAGCCATTCGCGTCAGTGGCACAACGTCCCCAGCCGAGAAAATGCGGATCGGCGGAGGCGGCGCGCGGATCGGCGGGATGCGCGAACAATCCCTCCGAATCCGGCTGCCAGATTTCCACCACAGCGTTCCTGACGGGTTGGCGGTCGCGTTCCAGAACCTGTCCCGACAACGTAATGCGCGTGCCGCTCGCCGGCTTGCCACGCAACTCGGTCAGATCCGTGCAGGACGCTTCGGCGAGGCGTGTCGGAAAGAACGGGCCGATGGTTTGCCAGACACTGGGATCAGCCACCGCTCCCGCCTCCAGCGTGTCCGCGCACCACGAACAGGTGTTCGAATTCCGATGCATCGCCCGCCTCGACACGCGGCGGCAGCGCATGCGCAATCATCGACTCACGCGGCGTGCCGTCCGGCGCGGCATTCAGCAGCATATCGAAGTCGTTGAGCGGTTCGCCCGGGAAATGCACCTGCGTCACCATCCGGTCCATCCAACTCGTGCCGATGATGGAAAAATGGATGTGCGGGGCGCGCCATGACGCGGGACCGGCACGATACGGCCCGGGCTTCACCGTGGTGATGGTGAAGCGCCCATCCGCATCGGTGACCACTCGGCCACCACCGGTGAAGTTGGCATCGAGCGGCGCGTTGAACCCGTCGTCTTCGTGGATGTACTTGCCCGACGCGTTGGCGTGCCAGACCTCCACCATCGCGCCGGCGACAGGATTGTTGTCTTCGTCCACCACGCGGCCATGCAGCAGCATCAGCGGCCCCTGCGCCCGCGGGCCATCGGGACTCGTGCGGGTAAAATCCGCCGTACCCACCGCAAGCCGGCGCTCGACCGCCAACGGACCGGTGCGCTCGGTCAGCGTCACCGGCCGCTCGACAAAACTATCCGGCGTGCGGGTGAAGGTGCGCGCGTAACCCTCGACGCGATGCGGCGTCTGGTTGCTGTCGGCATAAGGCTGATAGACCGTATCGGCCACGGTGTCCTCCCGCTAGGCGGTGATTGTCGTTACATCCATCTTGCAGCGTGCAATATCGTCCCAGTGGGGCTCCACACCAAGGCCAGGACCGTCCGGCACGGCGACGCGGCCGCCATGCACCGGGATATGCGGCCGGATGATCTCGTGCACCATGTTCTCCAGCCCGAAATCGACGGCGCGCCGCACCGGATCGAGCGCCGCCGCGATCTGCAGATTTGCCGCCATGCCGATGCCGAGTTCGAACGCGCTGTGGATGGTGAGGTCGAGGCCGAACAGCGGCGTGACATCGCCCAGTTCCACCATACTTTGCGGACCGCCCCACATCACCAGGTCCGCCAGCACCACGTCCACACAGCGCTGGTGCAGGGCTGTGGCCAGGTGGTCGAAGTTCACAACGCACATGTTGGTCGCCAGTGGTGTGCGCATCCGTGCGCGAAGCTGCGCCATGCCGGCGATGCCGTGGATCGGGTCCTCGTAGTATTCGAGGTTCAATTCCTCGAGCTGCTGGCACAACACGATCGCCTGCGCCGGCGGATAGGATGCGTTCGGATCCCAGCGCAGCTTCACATCGTCGCCGAGGGCGGCACGCAGCGCACGCAGGATCGCGACATCCCAGGCTGGGCTGGTGCCGGTGCATTTCACCTTGAACGCGGTGAAGCCGGGATCGCGCCGCAGATGCAGCGCATGATCGACGATCTTGCGGATGCAGGCGGGATCGGCGAACAGCCGAGGCAATTCCCGACGATCCACCGGTTCGTCCAGCAGCAGCGCGGGAATATGCGCAACCGCCTCGAAATCACGTCCGCCGGCGCCGCCGAGCATCTGCCAGATCGGCAGGTTGAAGCGCCGGCCGGTCCAGTCGAACAGCGCCATGTCCAGCCCGGCCAAAGCTGCCCAGTCCGCCAGGCCGTTGCGGGAGCCAACTGTCGGTCCGGCCATCGCCTGGCGCAGCCGCAACCGATCGAGCGGGTCCTGGCCGATCAGCTTCTGTGCCAGGCGGGCGCAGCTCTGCAATACCTCGTCGGTTCCGTTGGTCTCGCCGAACCCGCGCGCACCGTCGCTGGTTTCCAGCTCGACGATGATGCGTTCCGTCGTGCGGCGCATATACATCGCGCTGACATAGAGCTGACGCATCGGCACCGACACACGATGCAGCGTGATGCGCGAAATGGTCGCACGTTGCGCCGTGCTGCGTTGGCGCAATGCGATAGTGCCGTCAGCCTCCGGCAACATGGCAGCCGATGCAGCCCCGATCACCAGCGGTTGGGTGCACGCGCGCAGGGTGGCCGCCAGATGCGCCGCATAGTGCACCGCCTCCGCAGTATCGTCGTGCGCAAGCAGCGCCAATTCGACACCATTGAGGTCGGCGGCGGTGGCCCACATGCGCACGGCTTCCGCCCCACCGACTCGCACCGGATCGACCAACACGATCGGCACGCCACCCTCGACCATCGCGCGCGCCAGATCGCACGGCGCATGGCGATGCGCCGACAGGGCCAGCGGTGGCGCGCCACTGGCAAAAGCCTGGCACGCATCTGCCAGGTCAGCACAGGGATCGGCGATATACGCGAGCTTCAGTCGCCGGCCAGCCTCGCGCAAAGCCTGCAATGCGGGAGGCTGCAATTGGCCCGCGAGTTGCAGCGCCAGCTCGACATTTGGCCCAACCGCGCCGGCGGCCACGCCGAGTTGCGCGATCAGTGTCGCGACGTCGGGCTCATCGCTGACAAGCACCATGCGGCGCAGCGCGCCCGGTGGGGCGACCGCATCCAGCGGCATTGCAAGCGCCAGTCCCACGCGTTGCCGCAGCGCGCCGCCCAACCAGATGTGCAGCGGCACATCGTATGTGCTGCACACGTCGGCAAGCCGCTGCGCCTCACGCCGGCCAACCGCCTCCCGCTCGGCCGCCGTCAGATCGATCGTGCCGTTCCGCTGCAGCGCCCCATCGCGCGCCAGCGAAGCCATCAGGGATCGATCCGAGCCGTCGCGTTTCCGCTGGCAACCTCCTTGCCGTCCTGGTTGGTGGTGGACAGCGTCAGGTCCACGAAACGGTGCGCGCCTTCCTCTCGGATTGCCGCGACGGTCGCCTTGGCGTCCAGGTCGTCGCCCGGCCACACCTGATTCGTGAACCGCACGCCGAATTTGGTAAGACGGCCGTCACCGACATAGTTGGTCAGCATCTTGCCGGTCAGTCCCATGGTCAGCATCCCATGGGCGAACACACTGGGATAGCCGGCCTTCTGCGTGACGTAGACCTCATCGGCGTGCAGCGGGTTGTAGTCGCCCGATACCCCGCAATACATCACGATCTGCGTGCGCGACAGATTCTCCGCAACGCGTTCGACATGCGTGTCGCCGACCTTGAGCTGGCTTGCCTTCAGTGCCATGGCGCTTCTCCTCAGCTCCGTTCCACGGGACGTTCGGTGGTCACGCCGACGCTGCGCGCGGTGACCACCAGCTCGCCCTTCTGGTCGCGATATTCTGTAATGCGTTCGCGGAACGTCAGCTTGCCCGCACGCTTGCTCTCGCGTTCCCAGGTGTTGCCTGGCTTGGTTTCCACCGTCAGCACATCGCCCGGCCGCAATGCGCGGTGATATTCGAAGTGCTGCTCCGCATGCAGGCCGCCACCACCGGACGGCCGGTTTTCGACGCCACTCGGCGTCTTGCCGGAACCGAACCACGGCTGGCCGGGACGCCAGCGCAGCGGATAATCCGGATCGAATTGCGCGACGGCCTGCGGGAAGGTAGGCGGCGCAATGATGCCGCCGGCCTCGGTCCGCTTCGCCGCATCGGCATCCTGGTAGACCGGATTGACGTCGCCGATGGCGCGCGCGAACAGCATGATGTGGCCAGCCTCGACGGGGAATGTGATCTTCGCCAATGGTTTCCTCCGATGCTTTTTCGCTCCGCCGCAACCCTAGCAGCCCAATTCGCAGGCGTGTAGGGCGGGTCGCGACCGGCCCAGGGCAATCGCATTTGACCGAACGCCGTTGGCATGGAGGCAGCCCGGCACCTCGATGGTCGCATGGATGTCTGTTGATCGAAAGAAGCGGTTCAACACTGAGGACGATCGAGGACCACGGAGAGCCACGGAGGAAGCAGCCATGCGCTGCGCACGAAGCGCTATTCCGGCCTGTCTCCGTGGCCCTCGGCGGCCTCGAACGTCCTCCGAGTTGAACATCGTGCGGTCACCGCAAGCAGCGCAAGCGCTGCCGGAACATCCGTGATGCCAGGACCGTCGCAGCGCATTGCCGCGGCGCCGCGCCGCACGGCATACTGCACGGCATGCGACGCCCCGTCCGCCGCGTCTCGCGGCCCCGCACACGTGCCGAACTCGATGCCACCGCCGTGCCGACCTGGCGTCCGCCGCGCATTGCCGGCGCAGACGCCGCATCGCTCGAATTCGTGCTGGCGCCCGGCAGGCTGCCGCGTGGCCGCAGGGCATACGCGATCGGTGACATCCACGGCTGCCTCACGGAATTGCGCCAGTTGCACGCCGCGATTGCCACCGACCTCGCATTGCGCCCGACTGCCGCTTCGGTACTGATCCACCTCGGCGATTACATCGACTTCGGTCCCGACAGTGCCGGCGTTCTTGCGCTGCTGGCGCAAGGACCGCCGGTCGCCGGCCTGACGACGGTCAACCTGATGGGCGACCATGAACGCACCGCACTGGATGCGCTGTCAGGCGATGGTGCGGCGGCGACCGACTGGCTGCACACCGGCGGCGAGGCAGCGCTTGCCAGTTGGGGCATCGCCGCCGATGAGCCGCGCGACGAGTGGCTTGGCCGGGTGCCGGCCGCGCAGATTGCCTTCATGGAGGGTCTCACGCTCGATCATCGCGAGGGCGACTACCTGTTCGTGCATGCCGGCATCCGCCCCGGCGTCCGGCTCGATCGCCAGGAGCCAGACGATCTGCTCGGCATTCGCCAAAGCTTCCTCGCCAGTGAACAGGACTTCGGGATGATCGTCGTGCACGGCCATTCCGCGAGCCCGACACCGGCCATCAGGCCGAATCGCATCGGCCTGGATACCGGTGCGGGGTTCGGCGGCAAGCTCACCTGCGCGGTGTTCGAGGACGATGCCGTGGCTTTCATGTCCGCGTGACTTCAGGGCGAAGTGCGAACCGTCACCTCCTCCGGCGGGCGCACCTTCCGGAACCGGATCAGCAACAGAACGTCGTACGCCGCCTTGATCGTGCCGCCAATCAGCAGCGGCCATCCGAAGCTCGACAACGTCAGCAGATATCCCGAGATCATCGAGCCGGCGGCCCAGGCGAAGGTCTTGGGAACCGCTGTCATGCTGGCCGCGGCCGGGCGCTCCCCCGGTCGCACCACCGCCATGACGTATGAGGTCCGGGTCGGCACGTCCATTTGCGACAGCGCGCTGCGCAGAAGCAAGAGACCGATGGCCGTGGCAAGGTCGGGCGCAAACGGGACAAGAACCAGCAACGCGTTCGACGGCAGATGGGTAAACACCATCGTGTTGATCAGCCCGATGCGTTCGGCGATCGGCACGGCAATCAAATAGGATACCGCCGAGCAGATGCTGCTCCAGAACAGTATCGCCGCGGCGGCGGCGACCGATATCTGGAAGGTTTGATACAGCCACAATGCCAGCAGCGACTGGACCAGAAATCCGGTACCGAATGAATCCATGCCAAACAATGCGGCAAGCCCGTAGACCAGGCGCCTGGATTCCTGCAGCGGTGCGGTCGGGACGTCGTGCACCGCTTCGATCGCGGGCGACAGTGGGCGGTAGAGCAGGAACGTGACTGTCCCCATCAACGCATACAGCGCAAACATTGTCTGTATCGCGGCGGTACGGCTCACCCCGGTCCACCCGACCAACAGATCCGGAATGGCTGCCGCCAGGACCCCAAATGCACCGGCAAGTGACCCGATGACGCTGTAATGCGCGAACAATGCGGTGCGCTGGCGGGCATCGACGGCCTGAGCCAGTACGGTCTGTTCGAGCGGCAGGAATATGCTGGCGTCGCCCGACGTGGGGTTCATTGTGCCGACGAACGCGACAACCAATAGCGGCCAGAATGCCTGCTCGAACGCAAACCCAAGCCCCGTCGCCGCCATGAGGACAGAGGCGGCCAGCAGCAGCCGACGGCGCGAATGTCGGTGTGCCACCCAGCCGATCCACAGCGTCAGCAACGCGGTGCCGATCAAGGTGCTGGCGACGATTGAGCCGATGGCGAATGGGCTGAAGCCGAGTTCGACCAGGTAGATCGGCAGCAGCAACGCCACGAAGCCGTCAGCGAATGCACGCAGACCGCGCGCGATGAGGATGCGGTACGCATCATGCGACAGCGAGCGCAGCAACTGGCCTGCGCGCCGCATCATGGCGGCGCGCGGTACACGCGGATCGCCGCCTGCGAACCCAGCAAACCGGCACGCTCGGCGACAAACAGGCGATCGAGCTGCGGTTCGAACAGCGAAGTTCGTGCGCCGGATGCGGTGCGCACCGGCTCGATCGCCTGCCAGTCGGCGACGCGGTGGAACACGTCGATCTCTCCGGCGCCGCAACTGACGTAGATACGCATTCGTGGCGGATCGAAGAACACGTCGTCGGCATCGCCGCGTACCGGCAGCATCTGCCGTACCGCACCGGTCGCCACATCCAGCAGCTGCAGCGACGGAGGCGAGCGGAACACGCTGGCCAGCAACGATTGCGCCGGATCGAGCGCCATCGGGAAGTTCGCGCCGCCATTCCGTGTTGGCCAGGTCGCGACAACGCGTCGGGCATCCAGGTCCACCACGGCGATCTGGCGCGTATCGGGGATGTTGACGTAGGCGCGGCCGGTTCGCGGATCGATCTGGAACCCTTCCGGATGCGCCGGCAGCCGAATGTCTGCGAGCTTCGCCCGCGAAGCGGGATCGATCACCGCGAGGCCACCGCTGCCGTAGCCGACCACCGCAAGCCCGTTGCGCGGATCGATGCGGACATTGTCGGCATCGTCACCGAGCGGAATGTTGCCCACTGGGGAGAAGTCCGCGGCACTGAACAGCCGCACCGATCCATCCGCGGCGTTGGCGATCAGAATCGCATCTCCACGCTCGGCATAGCCAATGCCCTGCGGCTCGCGCAGTCCGACGATCCGGTGCAGTACGGCGCCCGCAGCCAGATCGATCACATCGACGCTGCCGTTGCCAAGCTCCGCGACAAGCAGTCGCTTGCGCGCCAGGTCGACCGCCATGTGGTCGATGCGCCCACGCACGTCGTGCAGTGCGATGGTCCGCTCCAGTATCAGCGACGGTTCCGCTGCGCGGCAGGGCAACGCGAACAGCAACAGCAAGACCGTAGAGACTAGCCGCGGGGCGGTCATGTCGAATACGTGCTGCGATCGAGCGGCACCGTGCCCCCGCCAATCGCGTGCCACGCTGTGATGCCGCCCTTCAGCGACCGCGCGTCGTAGCCACGCCGGCGCAATTCGGCCACCATGTTGCCGCTGACCTGGAAGCCGTAGATGCAGTACACCGCGATTGGTTTGTCGCGCGGCAGCGTGTCCGCCCAGCGATCGATCGCCTCCGGCGCGCGCAACGTGGCGCCCGGCAACATGTCGTTGCGCCGAACCAGATCGGCCTCCAGGCAGACATCCAGGACAATCGGCGCGTCGCTGTCATACGCTGCGCGCAGCGCCTCGGCGGTGACCACCATTTCATCCTGCATCGGCGCGCCGGCCGGCGTGAACAGCGCCGCATCGTCCGCTGTGCCGTGGCGCGCGCGGCGATATCGGGCGGCGATGCGCTCCCACTGCAGGTTGGCCATCACCGCATCGACATAGGCCGCCGCCTTGGCGCCAAAATCCATGTGATAGGCGTGCTCGTACATGTCCAGTGCAAGGATCGGTGCGCCGCCAGCCAGACCGTGCGCATGATCGGCTGCCCACTGGTTGACCAGCCTTCCCAACCGCTCCGACCAGACCAGCAGCGCCCAGCCGGATCCGCCTGCCTGCGCCTTGGCCATGGCGGTGAATTCCGTTTGCCAGGCACGCAGGCTGCCGAAATCGCGTTCCAGTGCCTCCGCCAGGCCAAGTCCTGCGGTCGGATCGCCGCCATCGCCGCCGAGACCATCGAAATAGATTTCGTGCAGGATGACGGAGCCCGCGGCAATCAGTTCCTCGCGCTTCACACCATTGATATCGAACACCGGCGAAGCCGGCCAATCGAGTGCGCCAAGCCGCGCCTGGATCGCGTTCAGCCGGCGCAATGCACCACCGTAGTTGTTCTCGTAGTGGCTGACGAGCAGCTTGTCGGACAGACCATTCAGCCGGTGCGGCTTGAACAACAGCGGGCGGACTTCAATCGTCATAGCGGTTCTCCTGATTGTGCGTTCAGCCCTACCGGACGCTGCCGATCGCGAGCTGCAGCAGGACGCCCACGATCGAGCATCCGAGCAGGGTAGGAATGACACCGACCTTGAAACGAAACAGCGCGAGTGCCGCAGCGATCGCAAGGATCGTCGCAAACCGATTGATGCTGGTGAGGACAGGGAGGTCGATCGAGAGGCCGTAGCCCTGCCACGAAACCGTGTCGTGGAACACGACATGGATACCGAACCAGACCGCGAGGTTGAGCACGACGCCGACCACGGCAGCTGTCACGGCAGACAGCGCCGCATTCAGTGCGCGCGCGCCACGCAGTGCCTCGATGTAGGGCGCGCCGAGAAACACCCAGAGGAAGCAGGGCGTGAACGTCACCCAGGTCACGAGCAATCCGGCCAGCGTCCCCGCCAGCAGCGGCGGCAATACGCCGGGCGCGCGATAGCCCGCCAGGAAGCCGACATACTGCACGACCATGATCAGCGGGCCCGGCGTGGTCTCGGCCATGCCGAGGCCTGCCAGCATTTCTCCGGGCTGGACCCAGTGATAGGTGCCAACGGCCGCCTGGGCCACGTAGGCCAGTACCGCATAGGCTCCTCCAAACGTGACCACGGCTACCTCGCTGAAGAAGACCGCAAGGCGGCTGAACACGTTGTCCGCCCCGAGAAAGGCCAGCAGCAGCACGACCGGACCCAGCCAGAGGGGCAGCCAGACCAGTGCGACGCGCACTGCACGACCGAGAGTCGGGGCCGCGTGGCTGGGAATTGCCTCGCCCAGCCGGTCGTTGCCGTGGCTGCCGTGCGAGGTCGGCGCACCCACCGCGTAGCCCATCCGGTGGGCAGCCAGGCCGATGACCGCAGCCGCCAGAACCACCAGGGGAAACGGCATTGCGAAGCAGAACAGCGCCAGGAATGCGAGTGCCGCGACAATAACAGCCAGCCGCGTCTGCAGCGCCCGTCGACCGACGCGCAGCACTGCCTCGATCACCACGGCCAGCACGGCCGCCTTGAGCCCGAAGAACAGCCCGGCGACGACACTGACATCACCCCAGATCACATAGATCCAGCTCAGCGCCATCAGGGCGATGACTCCGGGGACCACGAACAGGACACCGGCAACCAGCCCGCCCGCCGTCCGGTGCATCAGCCAGCCGATATAGGTGGCGAGCTGTTGCGCCTCCGGCCCCGGCAGCAGCATGCAGTAGTTGAGCGCATGCAGGAATCGGGCTTCCGACACCCATCGGCGTTCTTCGACCAGCGTGCGATGCATCACCGCGATCTGCCCCGCCGGTCCGCCGAAGCTCAGCAGCGCGATCCTCGCCCATACGCGGACCGCCTCGCCGAAGCTGACACCATGCGCGACCGTCGGATCGCCGGTGCCTGCCGCGGCTGGCGCGTCGGCCAGGGTGGCGCGGGCATCGCTCACAACGCAGGCGCTTTCCCGGAGGGAGCGGTCGAACCCGGGGTCCAGTTGTGCGCCTCGTGCTGCAGCGAGCGGCACCAGGTGTACAGCGCGTCATACACCACCATGCCGTGTTCGAGCATCACGTGGTCATCGCTGAAGTTGGCTGACAGGCCCAGCGATATCGCCAGCAATCCGGCCGCCTGAGGGGCGAGATCCGGCCGCGCGGTGTCGGCGCCGCGGACGATGACGGCAAGCCGGTCGAGCGCCGGTTCATGCAGGCGGTAATGGTCGAGGAATGCATCGAAGCTGCACTGCGCGCCGCGATGGGAGAACGGTTCGGCGCCCGGGATGTCGTACGGCGTTGCGCCGGACTCGGCGGCCACGGCAAACACCCGCTCGGTCGGCACGTAGATGAACTCGGCGTCCTCGGCGATGAAACGGCGGATAAGCCACGGACACGCGATGCGGTCGATCTTCGGCCGCTCGCGGGTGATCCATTTGCCGGGCATGCTTGCCTCCCCTGGCTAACTGAACGGGCGCAAGATACACATGAATCGAACTATGATACAAGTATAGCATGACCACTAAATCGCGAGCGGCGGCAGAGCCGGTCAACTGGCTGCTGCTGATCCATCAGCTCCCGGCCAAGCCGGCCTACGCGCGGGTGAAACTGTGGCGACGGCTGCAGGCGCTGGGCGCCGTGGCGGTGAAGAATGCGGTCTATGCCCTGCCGGCCGGCATGCGGGCACAAGAGGATTTCGAGTGGGTGCTGAAGGAGATCATCGGAGCCGGTGGCGAAGGCATGATCCTCGAGGCCCGGCTGATCGACGGACTCTCCGACGGCGAGGTTCGAGCGCTGTTCAATGCCGCGCGCGAGGCGGATTACCGCGCGCTGGCGAAGGAACTGCGCGGACTGGAGAAGGTTGATGCGGCGCCCGTCCAGTTGACGCGACTGAAGGCGGAGGCGGCGCGCATCACCGCGATCGACTTCTTCGGTGCCAATGGCAGAGAAGATGTGGAGGCGCGCCTCGGCGCCCTGGCAGCTCGATTGGAACCCGCGACGCAGACTTCGCCAGCAGTGAAAACGCAATTGCCCGGCGCCGGCCATGTCTGGGTGACGCGGCGCGATGTGCATGTGGACCGGATCGCATCCGCCTGGCTGATCCGGCGCTTCATCGACCCGCAGGCGTCCTTCAAATTCGTGGCGGCCAAAGGCTATCGCCCGCGCGCCGGGGAACTACGCTTTGACATGTTCGAGGCAGAATTCACCCACGAAGGCGATCGCTGCAGCTACGAGGTACTGTTGCAGCGCTCGGGCCTGAAGGATGCCGCGTTGGCCGCAATCGGCGAAATCGTCCACGACATCGACCTGAAGGACGGCAAATTCGCGCGTGAGCAGACAAGCGGCATTGCCGGCCTGATTGACGGATTGGGTGCCGCCGGGATGCCGGACGCACAACGTTTGGAGCGCGGCGCCGCACTGTTCGATGATCTGTACGCGTATTTCCGCGGGAGACGGGGTTAGTTGGGTTGATGGGTTTCGCATTGCGCTACCCATCCTACATCGCGGTTGCCACAACGCGTCGCCTGACTCCGAAGAATGGAGTAATCACCGTCACAGCAAGGTCGCGACCGGAACCTCGTCCTCGACCGCTGCGACATCATCATCCAGACGCGTCGCGCCACACGCGATCAGGAATCGTGCGATCGCGTCAAACTCCGCAGGCAGGCGCGTTGCGTCTTCGGGATCACCCTCCGGCACCCAGATCACCGTCTCGTATCGCGCGCGTGTCAGCAGAACGCGATACGTATTGACCTGGTAGGCGATAGCCGCGTCACCGCGCGGTTCCAGCCAGCGTGTGCCGGAGAAGGCGCGCACGATCCATTCCGCGTAGCGGTCGCGGCGGATCAGGTCATTGCCCCAGCACAGTCCCACATGGTCAAGTTCCAGTCCCTGGCAGGCAAATTGTGTCGCTGGCACTTCCAGCGCATCGGACGCCCGCACATCGGGCCAGTACCGCAGGAACCAGTTGGCCACGGAAGCTGCGTCAAGATGCGGAAAATTCGGCGACAGCCCCTCCGCGACCAGCCTGCGGGCGCCGGCGCTGCACACCAGACCGGCGCGCCGTGTCCCACGCGCCAGGCGACGCAGCGCCGCACGCATCGCCGGCAGCGATCGCGTCAGCAGGAACGGGACGCCACCGGCCTTATCGGCGATCCCGATTGCCCGCGCGGCTTCGCCGGCCAGGACCGCATCGACCCACGGCGCCGCGGCAGCGGATCGGATCGAGCGGACCGGCACATCAAGATGCAATGTCGGGTCCAGCGACAGGGTCCCGCGCGGCGTGGCAAACAGGCGTTGCCGTGGATCGGCTGCGCCAAGCACACCTGGTGCGGCGCGCATATGCCATTCCGGGCGTTCTGCAAGCGCCTCGCCCCAGGCGGCCAGGCCAGCCTCGCCGGTATTGATCTCCTGCCCATTGCCGACCAGTGCGACAATCACCGCCCAATCACGATGGCGGCCCATGATGTCGAGGAACAATGCCGCCTCGCTCGCCGTGCGGCCGAACTTGCGGCGGCCGAACTCTGCATCCCAGGCGCGTTGCGCCTCGTCGAACACGATCACATGTTCATGCGGCGGTTCGACGCGATCGATGTTGTCGCGCAGGAATCCCATCAGCGGCTGGATGGCGCTCTCGGTTTCCTGCCGCGCCACGCGAATGCTGCGTCCCTGCCCAAACGCATCACGTGCGAGCGCTTCCCGCATCACGAACACCAGCGGCAGGTTGCCGGTGAGGAAAGCGGCGCCGGTTGTCGCACCGAACACCGCGTTCAGACCGCACAGCGTCTTGCCGGCTCCCGGGATGCCGGTGACGAACAGGACTTCGCGTCGCCGCTCGGCGTGGGCCGCCTCGACCGCACGGCGGATGGCGTCGGTCGTACGACCCAGATTGCCGACATCGGCACGCGCCGCGGCAATGTCGGCGACGCCATGCCGGTTGTAGAGCATGGTTGCCGCTTCAACGATGGTCGGCACCGGCCGATACGGAGCGCTTTCCCAGGCACGGGCATCGAGCGGTCGTGCCGGTTCGGGGATGCGTGTAGCGAACTCCCGGAGAAGCGGCCCCAGCGTGATGGCCGATGCGGCGAACACCGGGGTCACGCCATGCCACAGCAGCGGCCATTGATTCGCCGGAGGTTTTGCCTGTGTCGCGACGAGAATCGGCACCACCGGATGCGCGCGGCTTTCCGCGTGAAAATCGAACAGGTCGAGCGCGTAATCTTCCGTCTGCTGGCGATCGAGCGTGGTGATCGCTGTTGCGCCGACCTTGAATTCCAGCACCAGGATGGCGGCTTCGGTCAGCACGATCGTGTCGATCCGGCGACCCAGGCGAAGCAGGGGGTATTCGAACAGAACTTGCCAGGTGCGAGGCAGATCGCGCAGCACGGTGCGCAGCAGCGCGATCTGCTGCCGCCAGGCATGAAGCTGGGTATCGCGATTCAGGTAATGCGTTTCGACCAACCGCACCGTGAGGCGCTGAACGATCGCCTCGGGTTCGGCCGCGAGCAATTCGGCCACATCCCCTGACCACCACGCCTGCACCCACCGCACCCCGTCGTCGACCGTTTGGGGAGAATGGACCGTTGTTGCCGCAATCGCAACGAAAAGATGCGCGCGTCATTCTTGCGAAGGCGAGAATCCGGTCGTGCAAAGCCGGTTGTTGTACGCCTGGATTCTTGCCTTCGCGAGAATGACGGGAGGGACGCTTGAACGCTCCCGGTCCAGCGCGCACAATTGCCGGGTTGAGAGGAGACGCGCCATGCCGGCTCGCACCGGACGCCAATATCTCACGGGCCTCAAGGAGCAGGAACGCCAGGTCTGGCTGGGTGGTGAACGCGTCAAGGACGTGACGACACATCCAGGCCTTGCCAACGGCGCGCGTGCGATCGCCTCGCTGTACGACATGCAGAGCGATCCGAAGTTCCGCGACGAGATGACCTACACATCGCCCACCACCGGCGACCGCGTAGGCCTCTCCTTCATCATCCCGCGCACCAAAGAGGAACTGGAAGCGCGCCGCGTGATGATGCTGAACTGGGCACGCACGACCTGCGGCATGATGGGGCGCTCTCCCGACTTCATGAACGTGACGCTCGCCGCGTGGGCCGCCGCCGGCGATTACTTCGCGCGCAGCCGGCCGGAGTTCGGCGACAACATCCGCCGCTACTACGAGTACATCCGCGAGAACGACATCGTCCTCACCCACTCGCTGATCAACCTGCAGCGCAGCCGTAACGTCTCCGGCACCTTCAACCTGCAGGAAGGCACTGCACTGCGCGTGATCCGCGAGACCAGCGCCGGCCTCGTGGTGCGCGGCGCGCGCGTGCTGGCGACGCTTGGCCCTCTCGCCGACGAGATCGCGGTTTATTCGCCACGCCTCGGTCAGCACACCGAGGACCACAGTCCGTTCGCAGTCGCCTTTTCGATTCCCTGCGGCACGCCTGGCCTGCGCTTCCTGTGCCGCGACAGCTTCGATCAGGGGCGTTCGCATTTCGACCATCCGCTCGGCTCGCGATTCGAGGAGATGGACTGCATCGTGTTCTTCGACGATGTGGAGGTGCCGTGGGAGCGGGTATTCCTCTACGGCGATGTCGGCCTGCTGAACGGCGCCGCCTACGCCACGCATTATTCGGCGCACTCGGCGCATCAAGGCGCCGCGAAGAACCTGGCCAAGTGCGAGTTCGTGCTGGGCCTGGCGCTGCTGATGACCGAGACGCTGGGCAACAAGCACCTGCCGCTCACCGAGGCCTACATCGGCGAGCTGATGCTGACCACGGTGCTGACCCGCGCCTGCATCCGCGCCGGCGAGGCGGACGCCAAGCTGGATGAGTGGGGCGTGATGTGCCCGGACTCGGTGACCATCGAGAGCACCCGCAACCTGTTCATGACCGCCTATCCGCGGATGATCGAGATCCTCCAGCTGCTGGGATCATCCAGCTTCATGATCACCCCCAGCGAGGCGGACCTGTCCGGCCCGCTGGCCGGCGACATCGAGCAGTACCTGGCGACCGACAACAGCTCCGCGCGCGACCGGATCAGGCTGTTCCGCCTGGCCTGGGACGTGGCCGGCAGCTCGTTCGGCAGCCGGCAGGTGCTGTACGAGCGGTTCTTTGCCTCCGACCCATTGACACGCGCCCGCGCGCTGGCTGCGATATATCCCAAGGGCGACGCCATGCAGCGCGTGCTGGATTTCCTGCAACGCGAAGACGACACGCCCTAGCCATGGAGGATATGCGATGACCTATCGGCCGAAGCATCTCGGGCACGTCAATCTCTACGTGCGCAACGCGGAACGCTCCCGCCAATGGTATGAGGACGTGCTGGGCCTGCACACCTATCATTTCCGTGCGGGCCGTGCGGCCTTCATGTCGGCGGACAAGGAGAAGTCGCACGAGGTCGCGTTGATGGAGGTGGGCGACGATGCGCCGCTGCAGCTCAAGCGGCAGGTCGGCCTGAACCATCTGGCCTTCATGATGGAAAGCCTCGATGACCTGAAAGACGCCTATTTCCGGCTGAAGGAGAAGGGCGTCAAGTTCGACCACATCTCGGACCATGGCCTGTCGCTCGGCATCTATTTCCGCGACCCCGACGGCAATGGCCTGGAAGTGTCCTACGAGCTGCCGCGCGAACAGTGGCCACGCCAGGACAGCGTATTCGCCCCCGACGTGGTCGGGCTCGGCAAGTTCCCCGGGCCGTGGGACGAGGAGATCGCGAAGCAGAAGGCACGCGAGCCGGCGCCGGCAAGCTGAACGTAGCCGGCTGAGTGTAGGGCGGGACAGCGCAGCGCACTCCGCCGGGACGGCGGTAGAATGCGCTGCGCTGTTCCGCCCTGCGATTTCATGCGGCGCACGCAGCTTGCGGTCGCCTGCCGCGCCAAAAGGCGTCAGGCGATCTCCAGCACCCACGTCTCGGCCACCCCGAGCCCGCGCACGTCGATCCCGCCCGGCAGGTTCGCGGCATACGACTCATGGTGGTGCCCGTGCACGATCAGCCGCGCCGAGGCCACCTCTGCCAGACGATCGATTGCGGCAAAGCCGTGACGATGGCAGGACGGCGCCTCGTGCGTCACCAGCACGTCGAAGCGATGCCGTGCCAGACTGGCGAAATCCTCCGGGAAGATCGAATCGCGATGCCACAGCGGCAGCCCGCCGCGCCAGTGCTCGCGCGCGTCGAGGCTTAGCAGGAATTCGTGCCGCGTGGTGTAGCGCGGCGGTTCGATCCTGGCATGCGGCTCGTCCGCGCGCGGATACCAGATGCGCGGCTTGAACACCCCGCCCAGACCGGCGATGCGCAGCCCTGCGACCTCGACGACCTTGCCGCCGATGTCGCCCTCGGGATAGTCGGTCGCCAGATTGTCGAACACGGTATCGGTCTCGGTATCCTTGTTGCCGAGGATCCAGTGCACGCTCCACCCCAGCGAGAACAGCGACGCCAGCATATGACGCAGCGGCACGCGCAGCTCGCAGTCGCCGACCAGAAACAACGTGCCGGGATCCTGGGCGCTGCACGCACGCAGGATCGGCGCGAAATTGCCGTGTGGGTCACCGGCGATGACGATGGGTGTAGTCACGCGAGGCACCTCGATTATTCGGCCCGGCCGTAGCCCAGCAGACGCGCGGCGGTGCCGATCGTCCAGCCCTGGATGACCAGCGACACCACCACCACGACGAACACGCCCGCGAACAGTCTGGCGTCGCGGCTGGGATCGGCCAGGGCGGGAATGATGCTGATATAGATCGGCACGGCGCCACGCAGCCCGACCCAGGACGCAAACGCCGATTCACGCAGCGTGTAGCGGAACGGCAGCAGGCAGCCGAAGACTGCGATCGGCCGTGCCAGCACGATCAGCACGATGGCAATGAGGCTGGCCTCCGGGATATAGGGCACCAGGTCGTGCGGCGTGACCAGCAGGCCGAGCATGAGGAACAAGACTATCTGCGCCAGCCAGGCGACCCCTTCGGAGAAGTATCCGATCTCGCGCTGTGCGTGATGCTTCGTCGCGCCGGTGATCACTCCGGCGAGGTAAATCGCCAGGAAGCCGCTCGTGCCGAGTATCTGCGCCAGCCCGAACAGCATCACGCCGAAGGCCAGCGCGAGAACCATCGCCATCGCGGCCTCCAGCGGCAGGCGACGCAACAGGAAGGTGAGCAGCCAACCGCCGCCCAGCCCAAGCGCCAGACCTCCGACCATCTCGCGCGCGAACAGCAGTGCGGCGTTCGACCAACTCGACCAGGCGGGCTCCATAATGACGTGCATGACAAAGACGGTCAGGAATATCGACATCGGGTCGTTCAGGCCGGATTCCACTTCCAGCAAGGCGGTGATCCGTTGGGGCAGTGCCAGGCGGCCGCGCGGCAGCAAGGCCCCGACCGCGGCCGCGTCGGTCGGGGCGACCGCGGCGCCGAACAGCATCGCCATGACGAACGGGACGCTGGCCAGCCACATGACGGACACGGCAACGACGGCCGCAGTGATCCCGACGCCTGCCACGGCCAGCGCGAGTGCCGGCCAGATCGCCAGGCGCAGTTCGGAGAGCGGTGTCTTCAGGCCGCCCTCGAACAGGATCACCGCAAGGGCGATGCTGCCGACCAGATAGGCGGAGCCGAAGTCGTCAAACGGGATGCCGCCTGGCCCGTCCTCCCCCGCCAGCATGCCGAGTACCAGGAAGACCAGCAGCACGGGTGTGCCGAGACGGCGTGATGCCAGGCCGGCAAGGATGCTGAGGACGCCGAGCGCGGCACCCACCAGGATCAGTTCGTGAGCGAGCTCCATATGGGAGCGGCCGAGGGCGAACAGTTGCGGGTTCATGGGCGACGATGTTCCCTGGTCGGGACGACCAGGGCAATCCCGAACCCAACTTGACTTTGTCTGCACTCTACATCAGCTAGCATTATGCTAGTTACAGGATATCCGCCATGAAGCGCAAAAGCTTTGGTGCCATGCAATGCCCGATCGCCCGCGGCCTGGAACGCGTCGGCGAGTGGTGGAGCATTTTGATCCTGCGCGACGCCTTCGCCGGCATGACGCGCTTCGACGAATTCCAGAAGAGCCTCGGCATCGCTCCCAACATGCTGACCCGCCGCCTGACCGCCCTGGTCGAGGCCGGATTGCTCGAACGGCATCGCTACAGCGAGCACCCGCCGCGTGACGAATACCGGTTGACCGCGCGCGGCCACGATTTCCGCCCGGTACTGCTGGCGATGCTCGCCTGGGGCAACCGGCACTTCATGCCGGAAGGCCCCAGCGTGCTGATCGTCGATGCCAAGAGCGGTGCGGCGGCTGATCCGGTGATGGTGGACCGCGCGACCGGCCGGCCGCTGATCGGGCCCGACTATGTCCTCGTCCCGGGCCCTGCCGCGGCCGACAGCACCCGCCGCCGGCTGGCGTCCGGCTCGCGTGGCAGCCTGATGCCGGGGACACACGCGTGAGCACCACGGTCACCGCGGCTCCGGGTACGGCGGTACATAGCCCGCGCACCCAGCAATTGCTGCATGGCGCGATCCTGCCCACGCTGCTGCTCCTGGCCTGGCCCAATGTACTGGTGATGCTGGCGCAATCCTCGACCGGACTGATCGAGACCTGGTTCGTGTCGCGCCTGGGCACCGATGCGCTCGCCGGCATGGCGCTGGTGTTCCCCGGCTTCATGATGATGCAAATGCTGTCCGGCGGAGCCATGGGCGGCGGCATTTCCTCTGCCATCGCCCGCGCCCTCGGCGCCCGGCGACGCGAGGATGCCGACGCGCTGGTGCTGCACGCGGTGATCATCAACGTCTCGCTGGGCCTGACCTTTTCCGCTCTGGCGCTGCTGCTCGGGCCGTCATTGTATCGCGCATTGGGCGGCGAAGGCGGCTCGCTGGAGGCCGCGTTGCGCTATTCCAACGTGGTGTTCGCCGGCACCTCGCTGGTCTGGCTGCTCAATGCGCTGGCGAATGTGATTCGCGGCACCGGCAATATGTTCGTGCCGGCATTGGCGATCTGCATCGCCGTCGCCTTGCTGATCCCGCTGTCGCCCTGCCTGATCTTCGGCCTCGGGCCGTTTCCCGCACTCGGCATCGCCGGCGGCGGCGTGGCGGTGGTGTTCACCACCGCGCTGACCGCGTCGGTGCTGGGGTGGTACATCCTGTCCGGCCGCAGCCTGGTGCGGTTCCGCCTGGTGCGGCTGCGTTGGGCCTTGTTCTACGAAATCCTCCGCGTCGGTGGGGTTGCTTCGGTCACCACGCTGCAGACCACGCTGACCATTGCGCTAACCACTGCGCTGGTGGGCGCCGCAGCCGGACCTGACGCGATTGCCGGCTTCGGCACCGGCGGCCGTCTGGAATATCTGCTGGTGCCGCTGGTATTCGGGCTCGGCGCTCCGCTGGTGGCGCTGGTGGGTACCAACATCGGCGCCGGGCAGCCGGCCCGCGCGCTCCGCATTGCGCTGATCGGCGGCGCACTGGCGTTTGCCCTGACCGAGTCGATCGGCGTGGCGGCGGCCGTATGGCCCCGTGCGTGGCTCGAATTGTTCGGCCACGACCCGCGCATGCTCGCGACCGGGTCCGCGTATCTGCGCACCGTCGGACCGGTCTATGGCTTCTTCGGCCTCGGCCTGGCGCTGTACTTTGCCTCGCAGGGCGCCGGCCGGCTGTTCTGGCCGCTGTTCGCCGGGATGCTGCGCCTGCTGATCGCCATCGGCGGCGGCTGGATCGCGCTGCGTACATCGGGATCGCTCGGCGGCGTATTCGCCGCGCTGGGCGTGGCGCTGCTGGCCTACGGTATGACGATGGCAGCGGCTATCGGCTCAGGTGCATGGTTCAGACGCATTTAGGCCGGGAGTGCGAGCGTGGCGGGAAGCCAGACGCAAGCAAGGAGCTGGAACCACGGATGGACACTGATGAATACGGATCATCTCGGTGGCTCCAGTGTTCGCTGTGACGGTGTGACGTTCGTCATGCCCCCTAGCCGGGCGCATCGGCAAACGGCTTGGCCTGAGTGACAGGATGCAGAGCGGCCGGGAAATCCGCATTTGGGTAGTACTGTCCGGCAACCAGCGGCTGCCGAACGAGGGGCATCGGTCCCGCCTGCGTCTCAGGGTTTCGTGTAATCGGTCCCATGTTCCAACCGAACCGGCCACACCGCGATGATCGAGACACCTCGTCTGCTGCTGCGACCCTGGCGCGAGAGCGATATGCCGCTGTTCGCCGAACAGAACGCCGATCCCGCCGTGATGCAGTATCTGACCGGTGTGCTGAGCCGCGAGGCAAGCGATGCGTATGCCAGGCGCGCGCAACAGCATTTCGCCGATCACGGCTTTTGCAAGTGGGCGGTGGAAGCGCCCGGCGTCGCGCCGTTCATCGGCGCCGTCGGGCTGTCTCACGTCGCGATCGAGGCTTCGTTCACCCCCGCCGTCGAAATCGCATGGCGTCTCAACCGGCGCTACTGGGGCTGCGGCTACGCGACCGAAGCAGCGCAAGCGGCACTTGACGATGGGTTCAACCGGGTCCGACTGCAGGAGGTTGTCGCCATGACATCGCTGCTGAACACCGCATCGATGCGCGTGATGGAGCGGTTGGGCATGACGCGATCGATCGAATTCGACCACCCCAACCAGCCGCCAGGCAGCAGGCTGCGCCGCCACGTCCTGTATCGCCTGCACCGCAAAACGTAGGACGGAAAAACGCAGCGCAGTCCGCCGACAGCGCCCGATCCGGGAATCCCCGCGTCAGACCGGCCCGCAGGCTTCCCGCCCTTCATCCGCAAGGCTAACGTCGTAACCAACAGGCCTGTCCGGCCGTCCAGGAAAGCACGAGGGGCCCGACCGGCCATGCACCACAGCGGCTGCGCGCAATGATGCGATCCTCGCTGCTCGCGCCGTTCCGGGTGCGCAGCTTCCGCTTCCAGTACCCGGCGGACCTGCTCACGTCCTGGGGCACCGAGATGGAGAACCTGATCCTCGGCTGGTACATCCTGGTCGCAACCGGCTCCGTCCTGCTGCTCACCGTGTTCGGCTCGCTGCAATATATCGGCACGCTCGTCGCGCCGTTGTTCGGCATGGCCGGCGACCGCATCGGCCATCGCCTGGTGATGTGCATGATGCGCGCCTGCTACGCCACGCTGGCGGCATTGCTGATGACCTTGGCGTTCACCGGCCTGCTGCAGCCGGTGCAGGTATTCGTCATCGCGGCAACCGCCGGATTGATCCGCTCCTCGGACCTCGCGATGCGCAATGCGCTGGTGGCCGACACCATGCCGCCGGATCGCTTCGTCAGCGCCATGGGCGCGTCACGCACGACCGCGGATTCCGCGCGCACCATGGCGCCGCTGGTCGGAGCGGGATTGTTCGCCGCCCTGGGCATGGGCTTTGCCTACCTGGCGATCACCACCTTCTATACTGCGGGCTTCCTGCTGACCTTGGGCGTCAGTGGCCGGCGCTATGGCAGCGCGCCGTTGATCGCGGCCGGTCCGCTGCGCCCGTCATTCTGGCGCGACCTGCGCGAAGGCTTCGCCTATTTGTGGGAGACGCCAAGCTCGCTGGCAGCGTTGTGGCTCGCGTTCCTGGTCAACATGACGGCCTTCCCGTTCACCAGCGGCCTGCTGCCCTACGTCGCGCGCGACGTCTACCACATGGACCAGACCGGCCTCGGCTGGCTGATCGCCAGCTTCGCATTCGGCGCGCTGCTCGGCTCGGTCCTCATCAGCGTCATCGGTCGTTCGATCCGACCGGCGCGCATGATGATCGTGTTTGCCCTGGCATGGTACGCGATGCTGCTGGTGTTTGCGCATATGCGGGACCCGCTGCACGGCAGCCTCAGCCTGATGTTTGCCGGCCTGGCGCAGAGCCTGAGCCTGGTGCCGATGTCCGCCTTGCTGCTGCACGGTGCCGGCGCGTTCCGCGGCCGCGTCATGGGCATGCGCATGCTGGCGATCTACGGCCTGCCGCTCGGATTGCTGGCCGCCGGCGCACTGATCGACCGCATCGGCTTCGTGCCGACGGCGACCCTGTACTGCGGCATCGGCATCACCTTGACGCTGCTGATCGCGCTGCGCTGGCGCGAAGCGCTGTGGCCGCTGCACGCGGCGGCAAACGCACGGTGAAAGCGTGCGATTTGCCTAACGCTGACCTATAGTGCTGCATCGTGCCGGAATGGAGATCCGCAATGCAGCAAGGTTCGGTGACACGACGTGCAGCCGTCGGCATGCTGTTGGCCGGCACGATCACACGCAACGTCGCGGCTGCAGATGCAACGCTGCTCAACGTCTCCTACGATCCGACGAGGGAGTTGTACCGCGATTTGAATCGCGCCTTCATCGCGGCATGGCAGTCGAAGACTGGACAACGCATCAGCATCAACATGTCGCATGGCGGTTCCGGTGCTCAGGCACGTGCCGTGCTGGATGGTCTGCAGGCCGACGTCGTGACGCTTGCCCTCGCCGCAGACATAGACGCGCTGGCGAAGCGCGGCCTGATCGCGACCGCCTGGCAGCAGCGCCTGCCGAACAATGCCTCGCCATTCACCAGCACGATTGTGCTGCTGGTGCGCAAGGGCAACCCGAGGGGCATCCATGACTGGCCCGATCTGCTGAAGCCAGGCGTCGCAGTGATCACGCCCAATCCAAAAACCTCCGGCGGCGCGCGGTGGAATTTTCTCGCCGCACTGGCCTGGGCACAACATCAACCGAACGCCAGCCCGGCATCCGCAGAAGATTTTATGCGCGCTCTGTTTCACCAGGTGCCCGTGCTGGACACCGGCGCGCGCGGTGCCACCAACAGCTTCGCCCAACGCGACCTGGGCGACGTGCTGTTGGCCTGGGAGAACGAGGCTTGGCTGGCACGCAAGGAATTCGGCGCCGATGCATTCGAAATCGTCTATCCGTCGCTCAGTATCCTCGCCGAACCGCCGGTGGCGGTGGTGGACAGCGTCGTCGACAAGAAAGGCACGCGGGACGTGGCGCAATCCTACCTGGAGTTCTTGTATACCCGGCCAGCGCAGGACATCGCCGCGCGCAACTACTACCGAGCGCGCGACCAGGTGGTGGCGGTGCAATACGCCGAACGCTATCCCGTTCTGAATCTGGCCACGATCGAGGATTTTGGCGGCTGGGACGCCGCGCAGGCGAAATTCTTTGCCGATGGCGGCCTGTTCGACAAAATCTACACGCCAGGAAAATGACGGCTGCACGACGCTCCGCACTGCCGGGCTTCGGCCCCGCCCTCGGACTCACGCTGGCCTGGGTATCGCTGATCGTATTGCTGCCGCTTACCGCGCTGATGCTGCGGCCTTGGGAGCTGGGCCTCATCGGCGTATGGCATTCGATCACCGAACCGCGCGTGCTGGCGGCCCTGAAGCTCAGCTTCGGTGCCGCGGCGCTGGCTGCGGCAGTGAATGTGCCGTTCGGCCTGCTGATCGCCTGGGTGATGGTCCGCTACCGCTTCCCCGGCCGCAACCTGGTCGATTCGCTGATCGACATGCCGCTCGCACTGCCGACCGCGGTCGCCGGCATCGCACTGACCGCATTGTTCGCACCGAAAGGCTGGATCGGTGCATGGCTGGCGCCGCTCGGCATCAAGGTGGCCTATACGCCGCTCGGTATCCTGGTCGCGTTGATCTTCGTCGGGTTGCCGTTCGTCGTGCGCACGCTGGAACCGGTCATCATGGATTTGCCGCTCGAAGCGGAAGAGGCCGCGGCAACCCTCGGCGCCACGCGCGCCCAGACCCTGCGCCGCGTCGTCCTGCCGGCACTCGGCCCTGCGTTGCTGGCGGGCTTCGGCGCGGCATTGGCACGCGGCGTCGGCGAATACGGCTCTGTCATCTTCATCGCCGGCAACATGCCGATGATCAGCGAGATCGCACCGCTGCTGATCGTCATCCGGCTGGAGCAGCTGGACTATGCCGGCGCGGCAGCACTCGGACTGGTGATGCTGCTGGTGTCCTTCGGCATTCTGCTGCTGCTCAACCTGCTGCAGAGCCACCTGGGCGGACGCAGGCGGTGAGCCGGGCTGCAAACCATGCCCTCCGCGCGACGCAGGAACGCCCGACCGTGCGGATCCTGTTGACCGCCTCGACCATCATGGCGCTGGTCGTCCTGCTCCTGCTGCCGCTCGTCGCGATATTCGGCAAGGCCTTCTCTCGTGGGATTGCCGGCGTGCTGGAGTCACTTGGCGATCCCGACTCGATCGCGGCAATCCAACTGACGTTGCTGGTGGCGGCCGTCAGCGTTCCACTGAATGCAATCTGCGGCATTGCGGCTGCATGGTGCATCGGACGCTTTCGGTTTCCCGGCCGCAGCCTGCTGATCACGCTGATCGAACTGCCATTCTCGGTCTCGCCGGTGATCTCGGGCCTGGTCTGGGTGCTGCTGTTCGGCGCCAATGGCTGGTTCGGTCCGATGCTGGATCGCGCCGGCGTGCGGATCATTTTCGCGGTGCCTGGATTGATCCTGGCGACCGTCTTCGTCACCTTCCCGTTCGTCGCGCGCTCGCTGATCCCGCTGATGCAGGAGCAGGGCGCGGCCGAGGAAGAGGCCGCCATCACACTCGGGGCCAGCTTCTGGCAGGTTTTCTGGCGCGTCACGCTGCCGAATATCCGCTGGGGCCTGCTGTACGGCGTGCTGTTGTGCAACGCTCGCGCCATGGGTGAATTCGGCGCAGTCGCCGTGGTGTCCGGACACGTGCGCGGACAGACCATGACCATGCCGCTGCAGGTCGAGGCGTTGTTCAATGACTATGACTGGGTGGGCGCCTTCACCATCGCCGGCCTGCTGTCGTTGCTGGCGCTGCTGACGCTGGCGGTGAAGGCTGCGCTGGAATGGCGGATCGGCCCGCGCAGCGGAGCCTTGCTGTGAATGTCGAGCTGCGCGGTCTGCGCAAATCGTTTGCCGGCATTGCGGCGCTGGACGGCGTGAGCTTGTCGATCGCGTCGGGTGAATTCCTCGCGCTGCTCGGGCCGTCCGGCTCCGGCAAGACCACACTGCTGCGCGTGCTGGCAGGACTGGAATTTGTCGATTCCGGCGACATCGTTGTCGGTGGACGCAACATGCACGGCGTACCGGCACGCGAGCGTGGCGTTGGCTTCGTGTTTCAACACTACGCGCTGTTCCGTCACATGACGGTGGCACGCAATGTTGCGTTCGGTCTTGAGATCCGACAGCGCTCGCTGCGTCCGTCGCAGCGCGAAATCCGCGCGCGCATGCAGTCGCTGCTGGACCTCATGGGCATCGGCGATCTCGCAGACCGCTATCCCGAACAGGTATCGGGCGGTCAGCGGCAGCGTGTGGCGCTGGCCCGCGCATTGGCCATCGAGCCAGGGCTGCTGCTGCTCGACGAACCATTCGGCGCGCTGGACGCCAAGGTGCGCAAGAGCCTTCGCATCTGGCTGCGCGATCTGCACAAGAGAATGGCCCTCACCAGCATCTTCGTCACGCACGATCAGGCGGAGGCGATGGAGATGGCGGACCGCGTCGCAGTGCTGCGCGGCGGTCGGATCGAGCAGGTGGATGCGCCGGACCGGCTGTACGCCGAACCAGCCACCGCATTCGTGCACGAATTCCTCGGCGAGTCGGTTCGGATCGAGTGTCACGTCGCTGGGGGAAAGGCACGGATCGCCGGGCTGCCGGACGTCGCGCTGCCGACGGACTGCCCACCCGGACCGGCGGCCGCGCTGATCCGGCCGCATGAGATCGGACTGCTGCCGGGTGCGGGGCCGGCGCGCGTTGCAGGCGTGCATTCCGTCGGGCCGCAGCATCGGCTGCACGTGACCTTCGCCGGTCAGATGGTGGAAGTGTTGCGACCTGCCGATGCATGGCTGCCGGCGATCGGGCAAGAGTGCGACATCGATCTGTCGCGCGCCAAAGTTTATCCCGGGGAGGACGAGCCAGGCTGAGCACCTCATGGCAAGAGTATGCGGTCAAACCCTCGGGTACCTGATTGTTGTGGGGGCGTCAGTTGCACGTTACGCTGTGCATCCGGCTGTTGAATCTGCCATGGCGGCGCTTCCGGCTACGCCCGATGATGGAACAAGACGATGAAGGCTCATCTTCTGCCAGCGCTCGCAATGCTGCTCTCGCTGGGAGCATGCGCCGAGCCATCCAGCACGCAGACCCTCTCCGAGCGCGTATCGACCCGGCTGAACCCCGACCAACTATGCAACCGTCCGGCGAGCATCGAATATCTGCCAAACGGCACGAGGGTCCGGGTGCCTGAAGTCTCGCTCTTCGTGGGCGGGGGAACCGACCTGACCGAGTGCGGCCAGTATGCCCTGGCGAGCGTAGTCGAGGCGATGCTCGACCCCCACATCATGCAGGTGGTGGTCGAACCCGCAGCGGCCGAGAATGGTCCGGACGCGACCCTGTCGCTCCGGCGCGCGGACATCGTGAAGCGATTGCTGTCGAATGTCGGCTTCACGCAGACCCAGCCGCCGGTCCTTGTGCTACCGACAGCAGTGCCTTCGCAGGGCGCCATGGGGATCGTGCTCTTGCTCCCCACAGTCAGCGGTTAGCCGATCCAGTCGGGCCCGCACCACGGCTCATGGCGGTTCTGGATTTTCGCCTTCGCGGAAATGACGGTGGTGGTCGTGGTGATGCGTGGTGGTGACCCGAACAAATCCATTATTCGGCGGCCTGTCCTGGCGCATTGCGCTGGCGAGGTCAGGCGTCAAATGCGGCAGGCAAGGCGGCGCGTGCGGCACGCGCCGCGGCAACGGTCGGCCTGGGTTTCCGGCAACAAGGCGACCGCTTCATCGGCACCGAGAACGCCCGCGCCGGCTGGATGGAGACGCGCAGCGAACTCGGCGAAGTGAACCGATCGGATTACCTGAACCGGCAGTTCGTGCGGCAGCAGACGCCGGCGCGAACCGGCGTCGTCTCCGCCATCAAATTGGAGAATGTGCAGAACGAAGCCTCGGTGGCCCGCAACCGGGGCCGTCCGCGCTGATCGGCTACTTCGCGCCGCGCGCCGTTGCCACCGCCTTGGTCAATTCCGCCGTATCGACCGCGCCGGGGATCATCTCGCCCCCGATCACCAGCGCCGGCGTGCCCTCGATGCCGATGGCGTGCGCCAGCACCAGGTTCGCCTTGATCCGTGTGGCGATCGCCGGATCGTCCATGTCGTGCTCCAGACGCTTCCAGTCGAGGCCGAGTTTCTGCGCGGTCTCCTGGATCATTGCCTTGGTGGTGTCCGGTGGCGCCGCCATGATGGCATCGCGCAGCTTCTCGTAGCCGCCCTGCTTCTGCGCCGCCAGCAGCGCCTTGGAGCCAAGCACGCTGGCCGGTCCCAGGATCGGCAGGTCCTTGTAGACCAGCCGCACCCCGTGATCGCGGGCCAGCAGTTCCGCCATCGTCGGCTCGAGCCTGCGGCAGTACGGGCACCGCGTGTCGAAGAACTCGACAATGGTCACATCGCCCCTGGGGTTGCCGCCGACCGGATCGGCCGCATCGATCAGCGTGTCCTTCGCCGCGGCGAGCGCCGCGCGCGAGGCAACCTGCTGCCGGTCTCCGTCGTCCGCCTGCATCGCGGTGACCGCATCGCGCAGGATCGACGGATCCTGCTTCAGGGCGTCGCGCAGGATCTGGACGATCTCGGCGCGCTGCGCCGGGGTGAATTCGGCGGCCTGGGCAGCGATGAGCGGCAGGCACGCGGCGATGCAGAACGCCAGGGGGCGGAGGATACGGATCATGGGCCGGTTTCTTGCCCCGTGACGGCGCGGTAAGCAAGCAAGGAAGCGAGGCCACCGTGGTTGCCGCTGCTGCCGAAGGCGTCTATGGCACGGTCCCTCACCCCCATGGCGCGGGTCGGCCCGGAGTCGGAGCCACCGCCGGAAGCAAGGAGCGGTCGAAGGTGCGGAGCAGCTTGGCGAGCCGATCAGCGTGGCTGCGCGCCATTGTCACACTGGCCTTCGCCCTCACCGTGTCCGGCTGCGACGCCGTCTCGGGCGTGTCCGACAAGGTGTTCGGCCCGAGCGGCCCGTCCGAGGGGCAGCAAGGCTTCGTCCAGGGCTATCTGGGCGGCGCGGTGGCCGATGACCCCAGGGCGACCCTGGTGGCGCGCGACATTCTGTCGGCCGGCGGCAATGCGGCCGATGCGGCCGTGGCGCTGGGCTTCGCGCTGTCCGTCACGCTGCCCTCGCGTGCCGGCCTGGGCGGCGGCGGCGCCTGCCTCGCCTACGCCGCCGACAAGAAATCGGCGAACAACGGCGTACCGGAGGCCGTGCTGTTCACCCCCCTCGCCCCCAGCAGCCTCGGCCCGAATGCCGATCGCCCGGCGGCCGTGCCGATGCTCGCGCGCGGCATGTACCTGCTGCACGCCCGCTACGGCCACCTGCCGTTCGAGAGCCTGATCGTCCCGGCCGAACAAATGGCGCGCTTCGGCACGCCGGCGTCGCGGTCGCTGGTGCGCGATCTTCGCCTGGTTGCCGGCCCGCTGCTCGCCGATCCGAATGCGCGCACCGTGTTCTCGCAGAACGGCGCGCCGCTCACCGAGGGCCAGCAGCTGCTGCAGCCTGACCTGGGGGCGACGCTGGCGCAGCTTCGGGTGTCCGGGGTCGGCGACCTGTATACCGGCGCACTGGCGCGACGCGTCGAACAGGCATCGCCACTGGCCGGCGGCCCGATCGCACTGTCCGACCTGCGCGCGGCGTTGCCGCGGCTGGCACCGGCAATCGTGGTGCCCTACCGCCATGACAGCGTGGCGTTCCTGCCGCCGCCGGCCGACGGCGGCCTGGCCGCCGCTGCCGGGTTCACGGTGCTGGCGCGCGATCCCAATGCAATCGGGGTCGCGTCGTCACGCGCCCTCGCGGTGGCGGCACGCTGGCGGCAGGGCGGCGTCGACGGGCAGTCCCTGCTCACCGCGTCCGACCTGCATGAGGCGCCGTTGCCCCCCCTGCCCGCCTCGACCAGCTTTGTCACTTTGGATAAAGACGGCAACGCGGTGGCCTGCTCGCTGAGCATGGACAACCTGTTCGGCACAGGTCGCGTACTGCCAGGGCTGGGCTTCCTGCTCGCCGCCTCGCCCAACGCCGTGCCGACGCCGCTGTACGCGGCAGCCCTGGCGTGGAACGAAAACACCCACGCATTCCGCGCCGAGGTCGCCGGTTCCGGCCAGGAGGGCGCGCCGATCGCGGTCGCCGTCGGGATGCTGAACGCGCTCCGCACCAACCGGCCGATGTCGGCCGCCGTGCCGGAGCCGGGACGCGCCAATGTGATCGAATGCAACAGCTACCTGCCCGGCGAGAACGGCTCCTGCGCCATGGCGGTCGATCCGCGCGAGGCAGGCCTGGCGGCCGGCGGCAGCTAGGTTTTCTCCCAGTACCATTGGAAGGTCGTGGCCGAATGAGCGCAGTCAGGTTTACCAGGCGATGCACCGTGCTGGCGGGTGTTGCGGTGCTGTATGGCGCCACCGCCTGGGCACAGAGCGCGCCGCCGCCCCAGCCAACGCCGACGAGTGCCGGGCCAGGCCGGATCATCTGCCAGTCGGCCGCGAAATGTGTGCTCGGTATCGGAACGCCGCCGAGCATCAGCTACAAGATCGATGCCTCGGCGCTGCCGGCGGCGGACAAGGACCGGCTGGTCAAGCAATGCACCGCCAAGGCCGCACCCTGCGTCGCGACGGTGACCGGTGCCGACAGCAAGACCGGCGTCAAGGCGGCGACCATCAAGTTCTACAACTGATCGGCGTGCCATGCTGAAAATCGGCCGCGGAGCAACGGCGCCACCATTCATCGTGATGGACGTGATCGCCGCGGCCAACGCGCGGCAGGCGGCTCTGCCGATTGGTGCGCCGCCGGTGATCCGCATGGAGGTGGGCCAGCCGGGAACCGGCGCGCCGGCCGGCGCGGTCGCCGCGGCGGTGGCCGCGCTGCATTCCGGCAACGCGCTGGGCTACACCGAGGCGTTCGGCCGGCGCTCGCTGCGCGAACGGATCGTGGCGCATTACCGCGACTGGTATGGGCTGGATGTGCCGATCGAGCGCGTGGCGGTGACGGTCGGCGCGTCGGGGGCGTTTCCGCTGGCCTTCCTCGCGGCGTTCAATCCCGGCGACCGGGTGGCGTTGGTGTCGCCGTTCTATCCGCCCTACGTCAACATCCTCACCGCGCTGGGGATGCAGCCGATGATCCTTGAAGCCGGCGCGGACACCCGATTCCAGCCGAGTGTCGCGATGCTGGAGAAGCTCGATCCGCCGCCGGATGGGCTGATCGTGGCGAGCCCCTGCAATCCCGCCGGCACGATGCTGCACCCCGACGAACTGGCCGCCATCGCCGCGTGGTGCGACGCTGCGGGCGTGCGGCTGATCAGCGATGAGATCTACCACGGCCTGAACTACGACAGTCCGATCGCCACCGCCTCCAGCCTCAGCCCGCATGCCGTGGTGGTGAACAGCTTCTCGAAGTATTTCTCGATGACCGGCTGGCGGATAGGCTGGATGGTACTGCCCGACGATCTGACGCGGCCGGTCGAACGGCTGGCGCAGAACTTCTTCATCAGCGCGCCCCACACTTCGCAGATAACGGCCGAGGCGGCGTTCGACTGCCACGCCGAGCTGCAGGAGAATGTCGCCCGGTATCGGCGATCCCGCGACCACCTGTTGCGGACATTGCCGGAAGCCGGCTTTACCCACCTGTCACCCGCCGACGGCGCATTCTATCTGTTCGCCGACATAAGCGACCGGTCGAACGACAGCGCGGCATTCTGCGCCCGCATGCTGGCGGAAGTGGGGATCGCGGCGACACCCGGTATGGACTTCGACCGCGCGCGAGGCGATCGGTTCGTCCGGCTCTCCTACTGCGGCGCAGAGGCAGATATGCGCGAGGCCGCTGAACGCCTGAAGGGCTGGCGGTAACGCAGCCGGCCCTGTCGGAGCCGCGGGCCAAACGGCGTCGCAAAGCCACCGGCACCGGAGCCGCTAATGTTGCGGAAATTGATAGGGCTGCGCTACCGGCGGAAGCATATACACCTTCCGCATTCCGACTAACTTCTGGTTGATCTCCTGCCTGCCATTCGCTGCCGCTTGATGGACCTCGCCGCTGCACTCCGGCACTTTCAAGTACGGCGCCGGGTCAACCGGCTTTCCCGCCATGTCCATCTCGAAATACAAATGGGCACCCAGCGTGACACCGGTGTGCCCCACTACGCCGAGCTTCTCGCCTGCCGCGACGCTGCGCTTACCATCGGCGAACGCCGGCGTGACCATTCCGAAATGGCTGTAGATGCCCAGAAAGCCGTCATGCTGGACCAGCATTTCGAGACCACCCGGACCCTTGTTCTGAATGCGGATCACCGTGCCAGGGGCGGTTGCCAAAACCGGTGCACCGTCCGGTGCCGGCAGATCAACCCCATAGTGGTAGGAGCCGGCCTGCGGCTGGTTTGGCAGCACACGAGGGCCGAATGGCGATGAGATGCAGGCCGACCCGACCGGTGGCAAGAGCACTGGTCCGTGTTGCAATTCCCCCGATGCGTCGCCCTGCCATAGCAGAACGGCGGCGCATGCGGTTGCCATCATGCCGATTGTGCGCACCCTCATAGCAGCCAACGTACCACGCCGTACGAGCCCCAGCCAAAGCCCCACGTACCGACGTGCCCGCTGGCCTTCCCGCCGAGCCGCCGCCATCGATGACCATCACCGTATCATCGGCGAGGCGACCGCACGAGCGATCGGGGCTGTGCCCAACACCGTGCGCAGGCCAGCACAGGTTTGCAGGTGAGACCGGGTTCACTGCGGACAACCCGGCAGATCGGTAGCATAGTTCGCATCCAGGCGTGCGGGGGGAACGATGCACGACCAGCGAAATCGGCGTACCGCCGGACCAATCGAATGGACCGCGACCGTGCTGTGGCTCGCCACCGCATCGGTGGCGTGGGCGCAGCCGTCGCCGGCCTGCGATCCGGCATCGGAGCCGATCTGTCGGACCGTCGCCCAGCCCGAGTTCCTGTCGGCCTATCGCGCCGCCTACGCACAGACGACCGATCCGGCCGATGCGGTGGATGACGTGCGCGACAACTTCCGGCGCGCGATGCTGGGCGCCGGCCAGGCTGGCCCGGCCGCCGTCGGGCGGCAGATCGATGCCATCCTCGATGACGCCCTGGTCCGAACGCAGCAGCATATGTGCGGCGGGGCCGCCACGTCGGCCGGACAATCGCCGACGGCCCTGGCGGCAGGGTTGGCGATGGCCGCCGAAGCGCGCGGAACGCGGCTCGGCGCCACCACCCTCGGCGCGATGACCGGCACTGCGCTGGGCGCCACGCGGGCGCGCGGCGCGGCGTGCCTCTGTGCCGCGCACAACTTCAGCGCCATCCGCGACGCATGCGCATCCAGTTCCGCGTCACGCTGATTTTCGCACTCTGCGCGCTGGCGCCGAGCGCCTTCGCCATCGATACGCGCGTGCTGAGCGCCGCCGATGTCGTCGCCGAGATCGCCGCAACCGGCCGCATCGAGGGACCGGCAACGGTCGAGGATGATCTGGACCTGGGTCGCCTGAGCGAGGCTGCAGGCAAGTCCCCCGGCGGCATGGTGTTCAACGACGTCCGGTTTCGCGGCCGGCTTACCGGCGCGCCATCGGTTCACCTGAGGATCCAGGGCGGATCGGTCTGCCGCATCGAAGCGGACGGCCTGGCTTGGCCGCAGGCGGTCGATATCCGCGGCGCGACCATCGGTGCCGCGCGCTTCCGTTCGGCGCGGATGCGTGGCGCGTGGTCGTGTTTCGAGTGCGCGCTCTGCCGGACCAACTTCGAGGAGGTGCAATTCGCCGACGAGGCCAGTTTCACCGGTACGCGCTTCGGTGCGGCGACCGATCCAGACCTGTGCCGCGAGTCGGCGCCAGCCGCCTGCGGCACCGCCAACTTCGCCGAGGCGTCGTTCGCTGCCACGGCGCGGTTCGATCGCGCCGCATTTCAGTCGCGCGCCAGCTTCGACGGAGCGGAATTCCGCGACGCCGCGCGTTTCGCACGCGCCTCAGCGACACAGGGCATGAGCGCCATCGGCACGCGGTTCCGGCGGGATGCCGAATATCGCGACTGCGTGCTGACCGACGCATATTTCGGGCCCGATACGCGTGCGTCCGGCCAGACGACATTCGAGGCGACCGAATTCACCGCGCGGGCGGATTTCCGTGGCTGCCGCTTCGCCGGAACCACGCACTTCGATGCCGCGGTGTTTGCCGGCGACGCCTTGTTCACGCGGGCACGCTTCACCGGCCCGGATCTGTCGTTTCTCGGCGTGCTGGCGGCGCATGCCATCGATCTCCGCGCGGCGGGTCTTTCAGATCCGACGGCGCGGCTTGCGCTCGATGCCACCGCCGCCGACGCCATCCGGCTCGACTGGGACAGCGCCGGCGACGCCATTCTGCGGGCGCTCCCTGGGCTCCCTGCCGAACAGCGCGTTTCGACGCTCGACGCATTGTCCCGCACGCTCGACAGCCAGGGCGAAACCCGGGCCGGACTTCGCGTCGCGTTCGCAGCGAAGCAGGCACGGCGCGATCAGCAGGCCAGCATCTGCGGCGATGACAGCGTCGCCGGATGTGCGGCAGGCGAGGCCGAGTGGTGGCTATGGACCTGGCCCACTCGCAACGGCAGTGACCTCGCGTGGCCGCTCGCCGCACTCGGTCTGCTGTGGGGCATGGCGGCGCTGGTCGGACTGCCGCGCGGCCGCGTACTGGCGGTGCCTGGCGAACCGGCGGACGGCGGCGCGGCGTACCGCTGTGTGACGGCAGGGAGCATGCCCGACGGCACGTGGTGCCCGACCGGACTGCAGCGTGCCGAGATGGCGATCGGCTTCGCCACGCGGCTGGTGTTCAAGCTCGGCCCGACGCAACTGCGCATGGCGGCGCCCACGGGCGGCACAGGCGTGGCCGCGACCAACCTGGCGCTGCGGCTGGCCTGGGTACTCGGCTGGGCGCTGTTGGGTCTCGTTGCGGCGGTGATCGCAGCCGCCTTCCCGGGACTGCGTGCCATCCTACCCTGACACGGAGATCGACCATGCCGTATTTGCCGATGCTCGCGCTGGCCGGACTGCTGGCGACGGCTGCCGTCGAAACGCTGTGCCCTCGGCTCGCCGCGGCACAGGATCCGGATGCGGTACGCGATCCCGCGGCCTACGTCAGCCATTTGCGGGAGCGTGGGCTGATTTCCCCGGCGTTGCAGCCACAGCTCCAGGCGATCGCCAATGTCCTGGTCGCCAATGCGCGCACCTGGCCCGCCGCGCAGGTCAACGGGGCGTACGATCCCCGAGCGGTGAACATCTATCTGGTCGAGACCAAGGCATCCGGCACGATCGATCCGCGCGGGCTGACCGAACGGGCGCGCGGCACGCTGCTGGCGTTTCCGCGGGAGCGCCTGATCATCGGCGACGCCGGCTACCTGGCCGAGGTGAAGGCCGGGGCGGACATCTACTGGGAGGCTGTGCGACGGCGTGACGGCTCGGTGAAGACCTACGACGCCCTGGCGATCGCCATGATCGAGGGTCCCGACCAGGCCGAGCGTTCGCGCAATGGCGCCAATGCCGACTGGCGCAGCGGCACCAACGAACTGTTCGAAGGCGCCGCAGCCTTCCTGCTGGCGCACGAGATGGGCCATCTCGCGCTTGGCCTGGATCCGGCGCTGGAGGGCTGGGTTGCGCGGCCGCGCGGCCTCGCCGGCGCTGATCGCGACCGCTTCTGGGCTTGCCCGAATCTGGTCGGCAGCAACGTCGATGGCACGCGCCAACAAGAGGCCCAGGCGGATGCCTATGCCGCGAAGCTGCTCGCCTCGATCCCGCATCCGTCGCCGCCGAAGCGGCTGCGCTACGAGCACGGCGCGCTGTTCCTGCGCAATGCCGAGATGGGCAAGGTGGTGGCGACGCTCATCGTGCTGTCGCCGCGCGGACAGATGCTGATGCAGCGGGCGGCGCTGCCGATGAACCCCGAGGTGATCCGCGGCATGGGCGAAACGCTCAGCCGCGACGAAGGGATGATGGCGACAGTATTCCCGTCAACCCATCCGTCGCAGGCGGATCGTATGTTCGGCGTCTACGACGTGTTCGTGCTGACGCCGACGAGTGCGTATTACGGCGACCGGACCAGCCAGTCCGACAGCGCGATGTGGCAGATGGTGATCCAGCTCATGTGCTCATCGATCGCGCAGCCGCACTGAGCCGCGCCACCCGCTACCGCCGCCACCAGCCGCGCTTCTTCTCCGCCATGGGAGCCTCGCCGGCGCCGATGATGATCGGCTTGACCGCCGGTTCGGCGACCGCATCGTTGGCGGCCACCAGCGGCTCAGGCTCGGGCGTTGGCCCAGGCTCGGGCTCGGGCTCAGGCTCGGGCGTTGGCCCAGGCTCAGGCTCGGGCTCAGGCTCGGGCTCAGGCTCAGGCGCCAGTTCGGGCGCGGCCGGTTCGGGTTCCGGCGTCGCGCTTGCTGCGGCAGGGGCGGGCTCCGGCTCCTGCATTGCCTCGGGTTCGGCCTCGGTCGCCTCGGCCTGCTCGGGCAGCGGCTGGGCTTCGATGAGCGGTGGCGCGTTCTCCGGTTCCAGCCCGGCCAGCGGCGCCGGTTCGGCTGGTGGCGCCGCGTGCACCGGTGCGGCCGCCTCCGCCTGCTCCATCACATCGAAGATGTCGAAGGTATGCCCGCCGAACGGATTGGCGGGGGTCGGGCCGCTATAGACCGGCGGCAGATCGGGCTGGTCGGCGCCCGGCGTGGCGTGGGCCGGCATGCTGCCGTCGCCGTCCGGGCGGCGACGGCGCCCCCCGCGGCGACCGCGGCGTGGCCTGTCCCCAGTCCCCTGGCCGGCTTGTCTGCCATTGCCATTGGGTCCGGGGCCTTGCGCGACACGGTGCTCATCCTCACCCGCTTCGGCATGCTCCGGCACGCCCTCGATGTGCTCGTCCGCCGCATCCGCATCGACAGCTTCCGGCATCGCCGCGCCATCGGCGCCGATGGCGGCCGCCGGCTGCGGCGCTGGCGTGCCGTCCTCGCGACGTCCGCCGCGCCGACGCCGACGCCGACGGCGGCGCCGCTTCTCGGCTTCCTCCGGCGTTTCCCCGGCTTCTGCGTGCGCCACGTCGTTGGCCGCCTCGGTCTCCTCATCCACATCCTCGGCGACGGTGACCTCGTCGTCTTCCTCGACCTCCGCATCCACCACCAGCGGCGGCGGAGCCGCCACATCCTGGGTGATCGCGGCAGGCGCCTCGCCCGGCACCTGCGCCCGCACGCGCTCGATGCGGAACTGCGACACCATGTGGCTGTCGTCGCCCGTGCAGGTGACCCGCATGCCGTAGCGCGCCTCGATCTCGGCCAGGCGCTCGCGCTTGTGGTTCAGGATGTAGAGCGCGACCGGCGTCGAGGCGTAGACGATGATCTCGGCCGAGCGGCGCTTGGCGCCCTCCTCCTCAATGCCGCGCAGCACATGGATCGCGGCGCTCTCGGTGGAGCGCACATGGCCGGTGCCGCCGCAATGCTGGCACATGATGAAGCTGGTTTCGGCGAGCGACGGACGCAGTCGCTGGCGGCTCATCTCCATCAGGCCGAAATGGCTGATATGGCCGACCTGGATGCGCGCACGGTCGTTCTTCAGCGCCTCCTTCAGGCGGCGCTCGACCATCGCGTTGTGCTTCTTCGCCTCCATGTCGATGAAGTCGATGACGATGAGGCCGGCCAGGTCGCGCAGTCGCAACTGGCGCGCCACTTCGTCGGCTGCCTCCATATTGGTGCGCAGCGCCGTCTCCTCGATGCCGCGCTCACGCGTCGAGCGGCCGGAGTTGACGTCGATCGCCACCAGCGCCTCGGTCTGGTTGATCACCAGGTAGCCGCCTGACCGGAGCTGCACGGTGGGCTGCAGCATGCCGTCGAGCTGCGCCTCCACCTGGTATTTCGAGAACAGCGGCTGGCCGCCGCCGGAGCCGGTATCGCGCCAGAGCTGCACCTTCTTGGCGTGGCTCGGCATCAGCATGCGCATGAACTCGTGCGCCGCGCGCCAGCCCTGCTCGCCGTCCACCTGAATCTCGTCGATGTCGCGCGAATAGACGTCGCGGATCGCACGCTTGATCAGGCTGGCCTCTTCGTAGATCAGCGCGGGGGCGACGGATTTCAGGGTGTGTTCGCGGATGTCGTCCCACAGCCGCAGCAGGTATTCGCAGTCGCGCTTGATTTCCGGCTTCGGCCGGTTGGCGCCGGCGGTGCGCACGATCAGGCCCATTCCCTGCGGGATTTCCAGTTCGGCCATGACCTCCTTGAGGCGGCGGCGATCGGTGGCCGAAGTGATCTTGCGGGAAATGCCGCCGCCACGCGGCGAATTGGGCATCAGCACGCCGAAGCGCCCGGCGAGCGACAGGTAGGTGGTCAACGCCGCGCCCTTCGTGCCGCGTTCTTCCTTGACCACCTGCACCAGCAGGATCTGCCGCCGCTTGATGACCTCCTGGATCTTGTAGTTGCGCAGGAAGCGCGGCGGGATGCGTCGTTCGCTGCGGTCCTCCGAACCGTCACCCTCACCGCCGACCGTCTCCGGGGGCGGCTGCTCGGGGATCGGCTCCGCGTGGTAGCCGGTGTCCTCATCGGCATCGGCGGCGGCTTCGACGGCGCTTTCGGCATCGGCCTCGACCGGATAGCCGGCCTCCACCACCTCCACTGCCGCTTCGATCGGCGCCGGTTCGGCTTCCGCGCCCCGAGGCTCCTGATCATGCTCGGGCGGCGCAGCGGCTTCCGGTTCGACCGGCGTGAACCCGGCTTCCGCGACCATGACCGGATGGGGTTCGGCCGCCGCATCGGGCTCCGCCGTGGCCAGTGCCTCGAGCGGTGCGGCGACGGTCTCATGGTCGATGGCCGCGGGCTGGGCCGCAATGTGGTCTGCCGGGTCATCGGGCTGTTCGTCGGACCCTGCGGGTTCGGCTTCGACGGCGTGCGGCGCTGCCTCCTCTGCCGGTTGCTGGGCGCCGGCATCGGCCGCTTCGGCGGCCCTGTCCTCTTCCTCCTCCTCGCGCCGCGCATCCTCGGCCTGCATGTCGATCAGTCGCTGCCGGTCGGCGACGGGGATCTGATAGTAGTCGGGATGGATTTCGCCAAAGGCGAGGAAGCCGTGGCGGTTGCCGCCATACTCGACGAACGCGGCCTGCAGGCTGGGTTCTACGCGAACCACCTTGGCCAGGTAGATGTTGCCTTTGAGCTGCCGCTTGGTCGATGTCTCGACGTCGAAATCTTCTAGGCGATTACCATCCAGCACCACTACGCGGGTTTCTTCCGCGTGTGTGGCGTCGATCAGCATACGTTTGGTCATGTAGTCCTGAACTCCGATGAACCGCCCGGCACTGCGGCGCGGATCCCAGCGGGACGCGCACCGGTGGGCGGCGGAAAAGATTTGTGGGAAGGGGCTGGCCCATCCGCTCAAGGATCGGAAAATCGTCCGGCCGAACGCTACGGCAACCTGTCATCCCACCCTGGAAGATGGGGATTGCTGTCGAATTGGTTAGGGTTGGCCGTACGGCGATCATGGTTGCGACGGTATCCGGTCCTGCGCGGTCGGGCCGACGTTCCGTGCCGGAACGGCCCCAGGTGAAAGCGACTGCCTGGCAGCTCAATCGAGGCGGGCGACCCCGGCGCGCTGATAGCGCGGCGCGGGCGATGACGCGGCAGCGGCGGATGCTGACCCTCCCCGGACCTCGCCCCGCCGAGCATTTGGCTCGTACGGTTCACGGGCCGTCGCTTCCGCCGGATTCCGTGCCCGTGGCAGCGGGTAGGCCCGCTTCCCCCAGGTGCGTCACCGGAGCGGCTGGGACCATGAAGCAAACCGGCGAGCGCCGCAAGCTGATCGTGAGGCGCCGGGGGCGCTGCCCCGGCCCCCGCCAAGAGGCCCTGCCTCCTGGAGCTCCGCTAAGGGCGCAGCCCTTGGGACCCCTTTGTTTGGCACCGGAGGCAGTCGAGGGGGCAGGGCCTCCTGGCGGGTTCCGAGGGCAGCGCCCTGGGTCTTCTCCTGCGTTGCAAGCGGCGGCGACAGCCCGTACCACAACAACTGGCGTTGGGGAGCAGGTGACATGGACAAGGCTGAACTGACCGCCTGGGCACTGGCGAACGGCTGGCAGATGATCGCCGGCTGTCCCAGCCTGACCAAGCCGCGCTCGCCGAAGGAGGCCATCGTGCGGATGGTGTTCAAGGCGACGGTGGTCAACCTGGAGGTCAAGAAGCCGGCCGGGAAGTGGGAGAAGGTCTCGGGCGAGGCCTACGCCAAGGTGGTGGCGGACCCCGAGACCGGGCGGCCCGGCGGCCTTGGCTTCGACAGTATTCCGAGCTTCAGCATGCTGATGCAGGACAACAAGGACCGCCTGATGATGGAGCGGCTCAGCGGCGGCAAGGCGTAGGATGGGTAGAGCGCGGCGAAACCCATCGAAGCCCCGCGCCGCCCCCCTGGTCACGGGCACAGCAGCAATCGCCGCGCCTGGGCGGCTGCAGCCTCCGCCATCTCGCGCAGGCTCAGGTCCGTCGCGCTGCTGATCGGGTGCGGGATGACCGCGAATGCGTAGCCGGGATACCCGAGCACCCGCGCCATCAGTTCCGCCGCGCTGACGAAGCGCGTGGTCATCACCGCCATCGCTGGGATGCCAAGTCTCTCGGCAGTGACGGAGTCATGCAGACTGCACGACGAGCAGCTGCCTCAGTCGCCGATGCCGGTGACGACAGCCTGCCAGCGGCGGATCTCATCCACGATGTCGGGATCGGCCGGCGCACTGTAGTTCGACTTCACCCGCCGGATGACATCGGCGACACCGAACTCCTCGCGCAGCATGCGATCCAGATGCGCGAAGAAACCCTGCGTGCCTTCCTTGCCGTTGGAGATGATCCCCACAGTCTTGCCGGCCAGCGAAGCCGCGCGTGACGCGGCTTGCCCGAGCGGCGGCGCGGCTTCGTTGGTGGGGTCGAGTACCTGTAAAATCACGCCGTGGATTTCACAGCCCGGGCGGCTCGCAGTCAACACAGGCGCCGATCGGCTGGGTGACCGCGCGGCTCTTGTCGCCGAGCCATGGCGGGATCACGGCGCCGAACCCGCCGGCGGGGCCACCGGCCGCAACCACGAGCAACTGGTCGGGCGATTCCAGCGCGGCATATTCGGTGTCGCCGCGGTCGCGCACCACCGCGCGCTTGCCGACCTCCGCCCATTCGCGGCGATGCACCCGCGCACGGGCGTGGATGAACGCGGCGATGTCGGCCTTGCTCCAGCCGGCGGCCTGCAGATGGTCGCGCAACTGCTTCGGGACGATCAACGCGTAGTTGCCGCTCCAGATCGAATAGTGCCGCATGTTGGCGCGCATTTCCGCCGCGAAGGTTTCCAGGATCTCCTCGGGCTGCGTGGTCCACTCGTTCATGATCTGCCGCGGCGCGCCGGCCGCCATCACGGTGACGGCCGATACCTCCGCCGGCAGCCCCCGCTGCACGTGAAGCGGCAGCCAGCCGGCATCCGCCTCGTCCTCGGCGATGCAGTAGCTGAACTTGCCCGGGTGGCCGATGGTGGAGCGATCGATGCCGCCAGGCCGCACCTCGAGGATATTGATCAGCGCGAGGCGGATCGCACGGCCGATCACTGCCGTGGCGCGATCGCTGTTGCCCAGCGCGTTGAACGTGCCGGTGCAGCCCAGCTCGCGGCGGATCGGTCCGTTCAGCACGATCAGCACCGCGCAGCCGCCGGTCGAGGAGGTGGCGCCGTGCAACAGGAATTCCGGCTGCAGCATCGCGGTCAATGCGGTGACGACGACGGGGAAGTGCATCGGCAGGCAGCCCGCCATGACGGCGTTGATGGCGAGCTTCTCGGCCGTGATCGCAACGCCGCGCACCGGCTCGATGCCGAGCAGTTGCTCCGGCGGCAGCATCGCCCAGTCGAGGCACGCGTGCACGGCGTCGGCGGTCGGCGGCACGATCGGCAGGCCGTCGGTCCAGCCGTTGGCGTGGTACAGTTCCTGCGCCGCGTGAGTGTCGGCGACGTCGTAGGCCTTCGAGGCAAGCTGCATGCGCGACGCTCCGCGCTACGGGTGGATGACGGTCTCGGTCCGGTTGATGACGAACGCCTCGTGCCGATCCAGAAAATCAGCCGTCACCTCGGCGAACGCCTCGGGTCGGTCGGTGCTGATCTCGTGCCCCGCGTCGTACACAAATACCAGGTGGCAGTTGGGCAGCAGCGCTTTGTAGTGCCGCCCCATCGCCGGCGGCATCACCCGATCCAGCGTGCCGAACAGCACGAGCACCGGCACCGCCAGGTCGCGCATCGTCGCTTCCAGATCCGCATCGCGGTCGGGTCCGCGCAGCCGCCCGACCAGCGCGCGCTGCCTGGCCGCGACGGCGGGATCGATGGGCGGCACGGCGCCGAGGCGTTCGGGGTGGGCAAAGATCAGCCGCGCGATTTCCGCCGGCGTGCCGGACGGCGGTTGATGGCCAGGGGGACGGATCGCGCCCGAGCCCTCCAGCACCACCGCCTGCACCCGGTCCGGCTGCTTAATCGCCAGCCACAGCGCGGGTCGCGCACCGAACGAGGTTGCCATCAGGTTGAAGCGCCCGATGCCGAGAGCCGCCACCGCCGCACCCATCGTGGCACCGAGCTCGCTCGCTGAACCGGTCCGGGTATTCTCGGCCGACCGGCCAAACCCGGGCATCTCGAACACGATCACCCGGTGGCGCCGGCTCAACAGGTCATGGGCACCGGTCAGCCGCATCCCGCCGGCGCCATGCAGATGCACCAGCGGTTCGCCTTCGCCGTCTTCCATGTAGCGGATGCGAAAACCGTCCGCCTCGACGAAGCCTTCGCGGAACGCCATGCCAGGCTCCTCTCAGATGTCGCGAACGCGCGGCAGGACCTTTCGCCCGAACAGGTCCAGCGCGTCCATCATGGCATCGAGTCCGCCGGTGCCGGGGTCCTGCAGCGACAGGTCCACGACGCCGGCGCCGACCACCTCGCGGCAGCGCCGAAGCTGCTCCACCACGCGGTCCGGCCCGCCGCAGAAACTGATCGGCAGCACGCCGCCGACATTCGCCGGCCGCTTCTCGCCGGCGATGTTGCGGGTGAAATCCGCCTGCAGCAGTGCGTCGCGCAGCGGCCCGGTGATCGGGAACGGCGCCTGCTTGTCGCGCTGGCGCAGGGTCTCCTCGGCGGCCTCGTCGGTCTCGCCGAGGATCATGTTGGCCCGGTAGACGATATCGTCCGGCCCCGGCGTCCAGCCATACTCCGCACATTGCTGACGATAGTAGCCGGTCGCCTGCGCCATCGCCTCGAACGTGCCGTAGGAAACGCCGAGTCCAAGCCGATGGCGCGCGGCAAACGCGCCGGCCTCACCGCTGGTGCCCAGCACATAGGTCGGCGGCATCGCCTGCTGCGGCCGTGGCCAGATCGACACCGTGCGGTACCGGAAATGCCGGCCCTGCCAGCCGAACGCCTGCGGCTCGGTCCAGGCCTTCAGGATCAGCTCCATCCCCTCGTCGGTACGCGTGCGCGACTCCGCCGGGTTGAGGTCGTAGCTCAGGTATTCGTTGGTGGTACCGCGCAGCAGCCCGACCACGATGCGCCCGGGCGCGAGCGTGTCGAGCATCGCCAGTTCCTCGGCGACGCGGATCGGATTGCTGGTCGGCACGATGGGACCGAGCAGCGCGATCCTGATGCCGGGCACGCGCGCCGCAAGCCAGGCGGCGGAGACCACCGGCGACGGCGTCAGGATGCGCGGCGAGTAGTGGTGCTCCGACAGGCTGACCCAGTCGAAGCCGAGTTCGGCGACGAATCGCACCCGGTCGGCCATGCCGCCGAGCGCCGCGGCGCCGGTGGCGGGATCGTACGACCCAGGCGGCACCGGCCATTCGCGCGGCAAGTCCGGTGGCGGGACATAGCGGCCGGTTTCGAAATAGGAGAGCTTCATGGCTTCACCCGCGAAACACGCGAGGCAGTCAGACGCCGCCGCGTCCGGGGATTATCCGGACATTCGCCGCGATGTCGATGGACCGATTGCCGGCGATGCCGCCTCGAAGTGAGGCTCATGTGACATGAAGTGGCCGCAATCAAGAAGTAAGCTGCATTTTCGCATCCAATGTGTTAAGTGCCTCCTATGGTACTCCCTGCGCCGATCTCGCGCCGCCTGCTGTTGGGCCGCCTCGGGTCCGGCAGCGGCGTGGTCGGCACCTTCCTGCTTCCCGCCTGGATGGGCCACGCCCTGGCAGCAAGCGCCAGCCGCCGCGCCACACCGTCTGCGCCGTCCGCGCCAAAGCCGGGACCCAGGCCAACCGCGCCGCTGGTGATGCTGGACCCAGGGCATGGCGGCAAGGACCCGGGCGCCATCGGCCTTTCCGGTACCTACGAGAAACAGGTCTCGCTCGCCGCCGCATTCGAATTGAAGCGCCAACTGGAGGCCGGCGGCCGCTACCGGGTGGAACTGACCCGGGCGCGTGATGCCTTCGTTCCGCTGGACGACAGGGTCGCCAAGGCACAGGCCCACAATGCCGCGCTGTTCGTCTCGATGCACGCCGACGCGCTGTCGGACCACACGGTGCGCGGCGCCAGCGTCTACACGCTCTCCCACACCGCGTCGGACGCGCAGACCGCGGCGCTGGCGCAGCGGGAGAACAGTGCCGACCGCTTTGCAGACCCGACCTGGCACGACGCGCCACCCGAGGTCGCGCGCATCCTCGCCAGCCTGGTGCGTCAGGAGACCCGGGTCGGCTCCGGGCGGCTGGCGCGCAGCATGGTCGGCAACCTCGACCAGGATGTGCCGATGCTGCAGAACCCCGAGCGGCATGCCGGTTTCGTCGTGCTGAAGGCTGCCGACATCCCGAGCGTGCTGGTGGAAATGGGCTTCATGTCCAATCCGCGGGACGAGTCAGAACTGCGCCGCCCTGAGCATCGTGTGCGGATCGCCCTGGCAATGCGCCGCGCGGTCGATGCGTATTTCGCCGCCGCCGCGCGCATCGCCGACGTTCCTCACGCGGAAAGGACAACTGACTAGCGATCTCGTTGCTGGTCGGCCTCGTCGAAAAGGGCCATATGGGCGAACCATGAGTGGACCCCTCACAGCCGGCGAACCGCTGGCGCCCCAGCCCCCCGACAATAAGCCACGCAGGCAACGGCAATCGCAGCCGCCTTCGCCGCGTCGCAAGCGCGCCAGTCGCTTCCGCCGATTCGTGCGCGGCGTGGCGGGCGGCGTGATCGCGATTGGCCTGCTGGTCGGTCTGGTTGGCACTGGCGTCGGCTATTTCGCCTGGGAGCGCTTCAGCGCCGACCTGCCGGACGTCGATGGCCTGCGCAATTACCAGCCGCCGGTGATGAGCCGCATCTATGCCGGCGACGCGCGCCTGCTCGCCGAGTTGGCCACCGAGCGGCGCATCTTCGTACCGTACTCGGCGATCCCCGACATGGTGAAGCAGGCCTTCGTGTCGGCCGAGGACCAGAACTTCTGGACCCACAAGGGCGTCGACCCGCTGGCGATCGTGCGCGCCGGCGTATTCGATCTGTCGCATATGGGACAGGGGCGCCGCCCGATCGGCGCATCGACGATTACCCAGCAGGTCGCCAAGAACATGCTGCTGGACAACCAGGTGTCGCTGGCGCGCAAGGCGCGCGAGGCGATCCTGGCGATCCGCATCGAGCAGACGCTGTCGAAGGAGCGCATCCTCGAGCTGTACCTGAACGAGATCTATCTCGGCATGGGCTCGTACGGCGTGGCGGCGGCGGCGCAGGCCTATTTCAACAAGCCGCTGGAGAAGCTGACGCTGTCCGAGGCGGCCTTCCTTGCCGCCTTGCCGAAGGCGCCGAACAACTACAACCCGTTCAAGTACGCCGATGCGGCGAAGGCACGACGCGACTGGGTGCTCGACCGGATGGCGGAGGACCATGTGATTGCCGCGGCGCAGGCCACCGCGGCCAAGGCGGAGCCGATCGTGCCGGCCGAGTTCCATCGGCCGCAGCCGATTCCTGGCGCTGACTGGTTCACCGAGGAGGTGCGGCGCGAGTTGATCGGCCGGTTCGGCGCCGATGTCACCACGCAGGGCGGCCTGATGGTGCGCACCAGCCTCGACCCCGAATTGCAGATCGCCGCCGAGAAGGCGGTGCGCAACGGGCTGATGGCATACGACCGCAAGATGGGCGGCTGGCGCGGACCGGTTACGCATCTCGACGGCGGCGCTGCGCTGGCGAAGAACTGGGCCGGACCGCTGTCGCAGGTGGCGCGGCCGCCGGGCATGCTGCCCGACTGGAAGCTCGCGGTGGTGACGGACGCGTCCGATACCGAGGCCCGAATGGGCTGGCTCGACCCGGCCGGCCAGGCGGGACAGCCGCCGCAGCAACACACCGGCGCGCTGTCGCTGTCCGATCTCGCCTGGGCGCGGCCGGTCAAGGACGGCAAGCCGGGCGCGCCACCGCGGCGGATCGCCGACGTGATGCAGCCGGGCGACGTGGTGATGGTCGAGCCGGTTGCCTCCGCGGCGGCGCCTCAGCCGGCGCAGGCAGTGAAGGCCGCCGACCCGAAAAGTCTGCCCGCCAAGCCTCCCCCGGCGGCGGCGCAGCGCCTGGCGCTGCGGCAGATCCCCACCGTGCAGGGCGCATTGGTGTCGCTCGATCCGACCACCGGCCGGGTGCTCGCCATGGTTGGCGGCTGGAGCTTCGAGGGCAGCCAGTTCAACCGTGCGACCCAGGCTCAGCGGCAACCGGGTTCCAGCTTCAAGCCGTTCGTCTATCTGACCGCGCTGGAGAAGGGCGTGTCGCCAAGCCAGCGCTTCCTCGATGCGCCTGTCGTCATGGACATGGGAGCCGCGGGACGCTGGCGGCCGAACAACTACGAGATGGAGTTCGGCGGACCCACGCCGCTGCGCGTTGCGCTCGAACGGTCGCTGAACCTGGTGACGCTGCGGGTGGCGCAGAGCATCGGGATGGAGGCGATCGCCGATACCGCCATCGCCTTCAACGAGGTTGACGCGATGCCGCGCGTGCTGCCGGCAGCACTCGGCGCAGTCGATACCACGGTGCTGCGCGAGGCCGGGGCTTATGCCTCGATCGACATGGGCGGACACGAGGTGGTCCCGTCACTGATCGACAGCGTGCAGGATCCTGACGGCCACGTCGTGTGGCGGCCTTCCGCGATCGACTGCACCGAATGCTCGACCCAGGCCAGCCCGCCGCAGCTTGTGGACCAGCGCAAGTCGATTGCCGACGCGGCGAGCGACTTCCAGCTGGTCACCATGATGCAGGGCGTGACCACGCGCGGTACTGGCGTGCCGGTGGTGGCGGGGCTCGGGCACCCGATCGCCGGCAAGACCGGCACGACGCAGGATTTCACCGATGCCTGGTTCTCCGGCTTTACCCCCGACCTGGTGACCACCGTCTGGGTCGGCTTCGACAATCCCGCCTCGCTGGGCAACAACGAGACCGGCGCCGCGGTTGCCGGACCGATCTGGCACGAGTTCATGGCGTTCGCGCTGAAGAACCGGCCGGTGCTGACCTTCCAGGCGCCGCCCGGTGTGACGATGGCACAATGGGACACCGGCTCGGGCGTGGTGACCGATGCGTTCAAACCCGACCAGGTGCCGGGCGCCTCCCGACCTCTCGGCGGCGCGGTTGCCACCGGCGCCCCTGGGGGAGACGGCACCACGCCCGCCGGCGCGACGCCGGTGCGCGTCGGGGTCGACAGCGGCCTGGGCGGACTATATTAGCCGCCACCCCTTTGCACCATGAGTGAGCCATGTCAGCCGAATCGGACGCCCTGAACGAGCAGATCAAGCAGTCCGTCGCACTGCTGAGGAGGCATCTTTGACTGGGATGTCGCCGAAGGCCGTCTGGCCGAACTGAACGCCCAGGCCGAGAACCCCGACCTCTGGAACGATGCCGCCGCCGCGCAGAAGGTGATGCGCGAGCGCAACCAGCTTGCTTCGCAGATGGAGGGTGTCAGCAAGCTGGAGCAGGACGTCGCCGATACCAGCGAACTGATCGAGCTGGCCGAGGCGGAAGGCGATGCGACGATGGTCGCCGACGGCATGGCCACCCTGCGCGCGCTGGCCGAGGAGGCGAAGCGCCGCGAGATCGAGAGCCTGCTCGCTGGTGAGGCGGATGCCAACGACGCCTATATCGAGATCAACGCCGGCACCGGCGGCACCGAGGCGCAGGACTGGGCCGAGATGCTGATGCGCATGTACATGCGGTGGGCCGAACAGCACGACTACAAGGTGCAGTTGCTGGAGCAGAGCGAAGGCGAGCAGGCCGGCATCAAGTCGGCGACGCTGCAGGTGGGCGGCCCCAACGCCTATGGCTGGCTGAAGACCGAGGCCGGGGTGCATCGCCTGGTGCGCATTAGCCCGTTTGATTCGGCGGCGCGGCGGCACACCAGCTTTGCCTCGGTGTGGGTCTACCCGGTGGTCGATGACAGCATCGACATCACGATCGATCCGAGCGACCTGAAGGTGGACACCTACCGGGCGTCGGGTGCCGGCGGGCAGCACGTCAACAAGACCGAAAGCGCGATCCGCATCACCCACGTGCCGTCCGGCATCATCGTCGCCTGCCAGACCGACCGCAGCCAGCATCGCAACCGGGCGACCGCGATGGCGATGCTGAAGGCGCGGCTGTACGAGGCCGAGTTGCAGCGGCGCGAGGCGGCGGCCGCGGCGGTGGAGAACGCCAAGACCGACATCGGCTGGGGCCATCAGATCCGCAACTACGTGCTGGCGCCGTACCAGCTGGTGAAGGACCTCCGCACCGGGGTGGAAAAGGGCAATCCCGACGCGGTGCTGGGCGGCGAACTGGATGAATTCATGGCCGCAGCACTGGCGGCCCGCGCCGGCGCGACGCGATCCGAGGCCAGCGCCCAGGCACGCTAGGGCGGCGGCGGAATGCGCTGCGCATTCCGCCATCCGGCGCCGCCCCACGCCTTCACCCGCCATTTACATCGCCACGCCATGGTGGGCGCATGCCGGCCATCGTGGACATGCTGCTCGCCGCGATCGACCATCAGCGCGCCGGCCAGCGTGCGGACGCCGAGGCACTGTATCGCGCGGTACTCGAGGCCGCCCCGGGCCACGGTCAGGCGCTGTACCTCTACGGACTGCTGCAGCTTGATGGCGGTCAGCCGCGCGAGGCTGCGGCAACGCTGCTGCGTGCCGCGGCGGCAAGGCCCCGGCACGCCGCAACGCTGATGAACCTGGGCCGCGCGCTGCTCGCCGACCGACGGCCGGCCGAAGCGCTCGATGCCATCGACCGGCTGCTGTGCCAGGAAGCCTGCCATCCCGAGGCGGCTTTCCTGCGCGGCACTGCACTCAACGCACTCGGGCACCCCGTCCTGGCAATCGCCGCATTCGAGCTTGCCTTGTCGCGCGATCCACACAATGCCGCCGCGCTGCTCAATCTCGGCAACGCCTGCACCGACCTCGATCGACTGGACGATGCGGAGCGCCACTGCCGGGAGGCGGTCCGTCTGGCACCGGCGCTGGTGGAGGCGCATGCCAGCCTGGGGTTCGTGCTGACCTCGCGCGGGCGGCTTGGCGAGGCCATCTCAAGCTGCGAAGCCGCCATCGCGCTGCGGCCCGACTTCGCCCAGGCGCACTGGAACAAGGCGGTGGCCGCGCTGTTGTCGGGCGACCTCGCCCTGGGCTTCCGCGAGTACGAGTGGCGCAAGCGGCATGACCGGTTCCGCAGCGACTTCATCGACCTGCCCGGCCCGCAATGGGATGGCAGCGATCCGGCGGGCCGAACCATCCTGGTGCACGCCGAACAGGGGTTCGGCGACACCATCCAGTTCGCCCGCTACCTGCCGCTGATCGCGGCGCGCGGCGGGCGTGCCGTGCTGGCGTGCGAACGGCCGCTGATCCCGTTGCTGGCCGGCATGGCGGACGTCGGCGTCGTGCCCAAGAGCATCAGGCTGCCGCCGTACGATTGCTGGCTCGACCAGATGAGCCTGCCGCGCGTGTTCGCCACGAGCCTGGACAGCATTCCGGTGCCGGGCGGCTATCTGCGCGCCGATCCGACGCGCGTCGCCGCGTGGCGGGCGAGGCTGCCGAAAGGGCCGAATGTCGGCCTGGCGTGGGCCGGCAATCGCGCGCACTCCAACGACCGGCGCCGCTCGATGCCGGCGGCAGCACTGGATCGCATCCTCGCGGCGCCCGGCATCAACTTCGTCAATCTCCAGGTCGGCACGGGCGCCGGCGAGATCGGCCTGGCGGATCTGTCGCAGCACCTGGTGGACTACGCCGAAACCGCGGCACTGATCGCCGCACTGGACCTGCTCGTCACGGTGGACACATCGGTTGCGCATGTCGCCGGTGCACTGGGGAAACCAGCGTGGGTGATGCTGCCGTATGCGCCGGACTGGCGCTGGCTGCTCGGACGCGACGACACGCCTTGGTACGACACGCTGCGCCTGTTCCGCCAGCCGTCTCCGGGCGACTGGGACACGGTGACCGCAGCGGTAGCCGACGCGCTGATCAGAAGACCTGTCCACGATGCCGGACCTGCCGATTGAAGGTGGTAGCGAACGCGACTACCCTTCCGACATGGAACGCAGGGTCCGTGTGCTGGAAGAGATCGCCGCAGCCACCAAGGCAATGCTGGCGGAGATCCGCGCGGACCAACGCGCCATGCGCCCCGAGATGGCGGCGAACGCCGCTGCCATGCGATCCGAAATCATCGGCATGGAACGGCGGGAGCGCGACTTGCGCATCACCTTCGGCGCCATCATCAGCACCACACCCGGCCCCGCCTCCCTGATCGTGCATACGGCGCACCGGCTCTAGGATGTTCGAGACCACCATCGCCGGCAGCCTGCCGAAACCCGCGTGGCTCGCCGAACCGAACATGCTGTGGCCGCCATGGAAGCTTGCCGGCGACGAGCTGGCGGCGGCGAAGCGCGATGCAACCCTGCTGGCGATCAAGCAGCAGGAAGACGCCGGCATCGACATCGTCAGCGACGGCGAGCAGTCGCGCCAGCACTTCGTGCACGGCTTCCTGGAGAATGTCGAAGGCATCGACTTCGGCCGGCGCGTCGAGATGGGCATCCGCGACAACCGCTACAAGGCGATGGTGCCGACGGTGACCGGCGCGCTGCGCCTGCGCGACCGCGTGCATGCGACAGAGGCCCGGGTGGCGCGCGCGCACACCACGCGCAGGCTGAAGTTCACCCTGCCCGGCCCGATGACGATTGTGGATACGATCGCCGATGCGCACTACGGCGACCGGGTGGCGATGGCGATGGCGTTCGCCGCCCTGCTGAACGAGGAGGCGCGCGCACTGGAAGCCGACGGCGTGGATGTCATCCAGTTCGATGAGCCGGCATTCAACGTCTACATGGATGCGGTCAGGGAATGGGGCGTCGCGGCGCTGGAACGCGCGGCCGAAGGACTGTCGTGCACCACAGCGGTGCATATCTGCTACGGCTACGGCATCCAGGCGAACATCGACTGGAAAGGCACGCTGGGCTCCGAGTGGCGCCAGTACGAAGCGACATTCCCTGCGCTGGCGGCGAGCCGCATCGACCAGGTCTCGCTGGAATGCCGCAACGCGCGCGTGCCGCCGCGGCTGATGCAGTTGCTGGCCGGCAAGGACGTGCTGGTCGGCGTGATCGACGTGGCGTCCGACCGCGTGGAGACCGCCGAGGATGTCGCCGACACCATCGAGGACGCACTGGAGTTCGTGCCGGCGGATCGGCTGTTCCCCTGCACCAACTGCGGCATGGCGCCGATGCGGCGCGAGGTGGCGGAGGCGAAGCTGGGGGCGCTCGGGGCCGGGGCGGCGCTGGCGCGCCGGCGGCTGGGCGCGTAACATCCACCGGACAAGCGGCGAGGCGAACCCATGATCCTGACGGCGAACAGCGAAGTCGCGCGGCAGACCACGCGGCGCAAGACCGGCAACGGCTGGCACACCACGTTCATCGGCGAGAACCGCAACACCCTGAAGCAGGGCGAAGCGCCGCCCGCGGCGGGCGTGCTGTATCCGATGGCCTTCCTGGTCGAGAAAGACCCGCATGCGGTGGTCAAGCCGCATTTCCACCAGGCCGACCAGTACCAGGTGGTGGTGCAGGGCGGCGGCCGTCTCGGCACGCATGACGTGGGGACGGTGGCGGTGCACTACACCGACGCCTGGTCCGCCTACGGTCCGATCGTCGCGGCCGACGAGGGGATCGCCTGGTTCACCCTGCGCAACGCCTGGGATTCCGGTGCGCGCTATATGCCGACCGCGCGCGAGCAGTTGCGCGCGGCGCGGGCGCAGAACCTCCAGCATCGCGAGGCGACGGCGCCGCCGATGCCGGTGGCCTCCGCTGCCGACCTGGCGCGCACCGACCGGCTTTCCTGCGCGACGGTGATCGCGCAGACGCCGGATGGCATGGCCACCTGGCGCTATCGCCTGCCCGCCGGCGCCAGCGTCAGTGGCCCGGATCCGCGCGAAGGCGGCGGACAGTTCTGGATCGTCCTGTCCGGCGCGGCGTCGGCCGGCGGATCGGCGCTGCTGCCGCCGAACTCGTGCGTCTTCGTGGCGCCCGACGATGGCAGCCTGACGGTGACTGCCGGCGTTGCGGGAGCCGAGGCGATGTGCCTGCAATTCCCGGTGCTGGCGCGCCACTGAGGCGTCGCGCCGCGCGGCCCGGCTCAGCCGCAGGTTCCCATGCTGTCCTCGGCGACGGGCGGTGTGGGTTTCTGCTTGTCCTGGATTGGATGTTTGCGTTGTTCTGCGGCTCCTTTCGCGGGTTGGTCGTGCAGCCATCCTGACGGCCGCGTGGCGTCCAGGAAGTCATCGGCGGCGGGCAACATGGCGGTCTCCGTCCGTTGGGCCGCAATCATGCGCCCGCAGCGCTTGCCAAACCGTGAACACGCGAGATCGCGTGGGAGGGAACCATGGCCATCGTCATCACCCGCCGGCGTGCCGCCGCCGGACTTGGCGCACTCGGTGCCGCATCCGTGCTGCCCCGCACGGCCCGCGCCGATCTGCCGGCGCTGGAAGAAGCCGCACGCCAGGAAGGCACGCTGACCTGGTACGTCGCGCAACTGGACACCGAAACAGCCGAGTTGTTCGCCCGCCGCTTCACCGCGGCGCATCCGGGCATCACTGTCGAGGTGATCCGCACCACCGGCCAGGTCGCGTTCCAGCGCCTGTCGCTGGATATCAAAAACCATGCGCCGCATTGCGACGTGTTCAGCGCCACCGATGCCTCGCACATGCCGGTGCTGAAGGAGCACTCGGAGCTGACGCAGTTCACGCCCGACAACAGCGCCGCCATGCGGCCGCAGTTCCGCGCCCAGTCCGATGCGGGCTGGTACTACGTCACCAATGCCGGGCGCTGGGTGTTGATCCGCAACAGCGGCAAGGTGACGCCGGAGATGGCGCCGAAAACCTGGACCGACCTGCTCGATCCGCATTGGAAGGGCCAGGTATCGGTGGCGCATCCGGCGTTCAGCGGCGGCGCAGGCGTCTGGTCGCTGGCGATGCAGAAGCTCTATGGCTGGGACTTCTTCAAGGCGCTGGCGAAGAACAATCCGCGCATCGGCCGCTCGACGCAGGACACCGTGACGCTGCTGAGCGGCGGCGAATGCCTGGTCGGTCCGACCTGGGCGCCCGGTGCGTATCGCGGCGTGGACAAGGGCAATCCGATTGCGATCGATCAGCCGCGCGACGGCGTGGTGGTGATGGTGTTCCCCTCCGCGATCCCGGCGCACGCGCCGCACCCGAATGCGGCGCGGCTGTTCATGGAATGGCTGTTGAGCCGCGAGTATTCGCAACTGATCGCGGCGGACGGCAGCGAGCCGGTGCGCGCCGATGTGCCGCCGCGGCCGGACGAGCCGGCGCTCGATACGCAGACGGTGATTGCACTGACGGTGGAGGAGATCCGCAAGGGCGTGCCGGAGGTGATCGAGCAGTGGCAGGACATATTCGGGGGATGATGCTGCGGCGTCCTGGCGGAACGT
>DATAPW010000360.1:0-13718 GCA_036265005.1 Acetobacteraceae bacterium
CGCATTGCTGCTGGTGTTCGGTATCATGATCGGGTTGGGCCTGCCGCAGCACACCGCACGCTGGATGGTGGTGCTCGGGCTGGTCTCCTACGGCATGTGGCTGCACTGGTTCCTGGCCCGACACGGCCTGAACCTGTCGACCATTCGTGCGGCGGTGCTGGTGGTCGGGGTGAATGTCGTCACCGTGCTGATCGTGATTGGACCGCGCGTGCTGGCGCTGGCCACCAGCGCCGCTGGGCTGGCCGGGCGATGAGCATCGCCAGTGCGGTGACCTCGGGCCTGCAGGCGGCTTTGCTGCTGGCGCGTGGTCGCGCCGATGGCGTGCGCTATGTCGAGGACGACATGGCCGGCGCCGCGCGCAGCTTCTGGGCGATGGCGATCTGCCTGCCGGCGTTCGTCTGTCTGCGGCTGCTGGCATGGACCAGCGGCGGCATGCCGCCACATCCGGCGCATGTGTTCGGGCTCGACCTGTTGTCCTACGGCATCGGCTGGTTCGGCTTCGCCGTGCTGTCGCACCGGCTGGTCGGCGCGATGGGGCTGGCGGCGCGCTGGCCGCGCTGCATCGCGCTGTGGAACTGGTGCAACGTGGTGCAGTACCTGTTGCTGGTTGTGTTCAGCATCCCCGGCCTGCTGGGTGCACCTCCGCTGCTGGACGAGGGCGCGCAACTGTTCGCGCTGGGATGGGCACTGTGGCTGGAGTGGTTCGCGTTCCGTCTGACACTGGAGATCGGCGTGATTGCGGCGGCCGGGCTAGTGGCGCTGGACGTGGCGATCGGCGTGCTTCTGGCGGCGGTCAGTGTTGCAGTGGTGGCTGGGTAGGACGCCCCATGGTTCCCGGTGCGGCCGATGAAGCGCGCGGAAATGGCGTGAGTGCGTGGCGGGATCGTTGTTATCGAGCAGTGCCGCCCATCGCTTTTCTCACATTGTCGAACAGGAACCGGTATCCATCAACGGCTGCGTCACCCAGGGGCAGGGCTTCGATATGTGCAAGACCCCGCTGTTCGGCCAGATCCATCTGGGCCAGCAACGCGTCGGGATCAGGATGGGAACGAGCCACCGCAGCACAGAAAAGGCCTAGCGCGTGCACCTCGCCGGTCAGGTACTGGAGGGCGTAGGCAAATCCTTCCGGCTCCGTGGCCATGCTGATCACTCCTGGTTGGTGCAGTGGCCCGACAGTAGCTGTGGAGGCTGACGAAAGCGCGCCGCTTGGCCGGAGCGACGATCAGGGAGCCGATAGTCGCAGACAGTTTGACACCGCAAATCACGCAAAGCACGCAGATAAGTGGGAGGCGGACACGCAGCGGTGCGTTGGTGAATGCGACCCAACGTAGTCGCCGGCGATCTCGATCACGCCGGGCCGGCCGCGCGGCCGTGCAGCGACTGTCAGGGCTTGACCATATTGGCCGGCGTTTGCCCTGGTGGCGTTGGTTGTGGCGTCGGTGCCGGTGCACCAGGTGCGCCCTGCAAGATCACCCCGCCGCCCTGATAGGCGCTGTTGGCCTCCGGGGTGAAAGGGCCATGATCCACGGGCTTCTCGGACGATTGCGAGGATTTCTGCGCCGCCGGCTGGGCCAGCGCCGTGCTGCAGGCCAGCGCTGCGATCAGGGAGGCAGTGTAAACCGCATGCATGGTGACGCCCTCTTCATAGCTGGTTCCGGGTAAGGTGACAGCAATGTGGGAGCAGAGGGAAGGTGTTCGGCACCTTCCTACGGTAAGCACGCCCCAGCGTTTGTCACTTTCGCGACGGGATTGCAGATTCCGTTTGGTAGGCTACGGAGATTGAGCCCGCGCAGCCGCGGAGGCTTATCCCGGGGCCATCGCCGGCAACGAGACGAACCGCGTGGAAGCGTATTGTCCATCTCGGCAGTCGCCGGTTTCTTCCATCGCTTGCTTGCCGCCATCCTCTGCCCTCCACCTGCCAGGACCTCGCCTCATGCTCTCGCAATTCCCCCGCTACCCACTGACCTTCGGCCCCACCCCGATCGAACACCTCTCCCGCCTCACCAGACACCTCGGCGGCAACGTGGAGATCTTCGCCAAGCGGGAGGACTGCAATTCCGGCCTCGCGTTCGGTGGCAACAAGCTCCGCAAGCTGGAATACATCGTGCCCGACGCGATCGCCTCCAATGCCGACACGCTGGTCTCGATCGGCGGCGTACAGTCCAACCACACCCGCATGGTCGCGGCGGTGGCGGCGAAACTCGGCATGAAGTGCGTGCTGATCCAGGAAAGCTTGGTGCCGCATGAGGATGCGGTCTACGACCGGGTCGGCAACATCCTGCTGTCGCGGATCATGGGCGCCGAGACCCGGCTGGTGGACGAAGGCTTCGACATCGGCATCCGCGTCAGCTGGACCGCGGCGCTGGAGGACGTGAAAGCCAAGGGCGGCAAGCCCTACGCCATCCCGGCCGGCGCATCGGTGCACAAACTCGGCGGTCTCGGCTATGTCGGCTTCGCCGAAGAGGTGCGGGCCCAGGAGGCCCAGATGGGCCTGCGCTTCGACTATATCATTGTATGCACAGTCACCGGCTCGACGCATGCCGGCATGGTGGTGGGCTTCGCGGCGGATCGCCGCGCGCGCAACGTCATCGGCATCGACGCTTCGGGCACGCCGGCGCAGACCAAGGCACAGGTGCTCGACATCGCGCGCAACACCGCGGCGCTGATCGGCCGCCCGGACATCGCCGCCGACGACATCGTGCTGCTGCAGGACTACGCCTATCCGCGCTACGGCGTCCCGTCGCCCGAGACGCTGGAGGCGATCCGCCTGTCGGCGCGGCTGGAGGGCATGATCACCGACCCCGTGTATGAGGGGAAGTCGATGCAGGGCCTGATCGACCTGGTCGGGAAGGGGTTCTTCCCGGCGGGGTCGAAAGTGCTCTACGCGCATCTCGGCGGTGCGCCGGCGCTGAACGGCTACAGCTACACGTTCCGCAACGGCTGAGCGGCAGCTGATCGGTTAATATACCCTTGCTCTCAGGGAGCCTGGGGGTTCTGGGCGGCTGGCGCAGGTCGGACAGATGCCGTGCCTCACGCTCACGTCGGACGAGCCGCCGCGTCGATAGCAGCCGGTCGGATCGCGGAGGCCGCCGTCAGCCCTGGCGCGGCGACGACCAGACAGTGTTGCGCGCGGCCGGAGCGCAGCGAAACACCGCCATCGGATAGCGCACGCCGGTCAGGCACAGCCCTTCGGGCGGCGCGGTTGGTCCGGCCGCGGCGCGGTCGCACGCGGCGAGCGCCGCGGCAACCCGGTCCACCGGCCAGCGGCCTTCGCCGACCAGCTTCAGTGTTCCGACCATGTTGCGCACCTGGTGGTGCAGGAAGCTGCGCGCCTCGGCGACGATTTCGATCAACTCGCCGTCGCGCCGCACGTCCAGCCGGTCGAGCGTGCGCAACGGGCTCTTGGCCTGACAGGCGGCGGCGCGGAACGAGGTGAAATCGTGCCGGCCGAGCAGGCTCTGCGCCGCCTGGTGCATCGCGCCGGCGTCGAGCCGCGTGGCGACGTGCCAGACGCGGCCGGCCAGCAGGGCAGGACGGGGGCGGCGGCTCAGGATGCGGTAGCGGTAGGCCCGGCCGATGGCGGAGAACCGCGCGTTCCAGCCCTCCGGCGCCGGCGCTGCCTGCAACACGACCACCGGATGCGGTTTCATGTGAAAGCTCAGTGCGTCGCGCACCTTCGGTGCGGTCAGCGTCGCCGGCAGGTCGAGCTGTGCCACCTGGGCCTCGGCATGCACGCCGGCATCGGTGCGGCCGGCGACGATGCTGGGCACGTGCGCGCCGTGGACCAGTCTGGATGCGGCGGATTCCAGCACCTCCTGAACCGAGAGGCCGGAGGCCTGGCGTTGCCAGCCGACGAATGCGGCACCGTCGTATTCCAGCAGCAGGGCCCAGCGTGTCATGCCCCCACTCCAAGCGTTCTGCTCCCCCTCCTGCACAGCAGAGGAGGGCCGGGGAGGGGGTGGCGCGAATTTACCCACCCAGCACTGTTCCGGCCGGCACCGGATGCCCGCGCAGAAACGCATCGGCGCCCATCGCCGGGCGTCCCGCCAACTGCACGCGCGTCAGTCGCAGCGCGCCGGCCCCACAGGCCACCGTCAGCCGTTCGTCCAGCACCGCGCCCGGCGGCCCTGCGCCCGCTGCCGCCTCCGCCGACAGCACCTTCAGTACCGCACCCCGCAGCGCGGTGAACGTGCCAGGCCATGGATCGAATGCCCGCACCTGCCGATCGATCGCCGCCGCATCATGCGACCAGTCGATCCGCCCGGCATCGCGCGTCAGCTTCGCCGCGTAGGTCACGCCCTCGGCAGGTTGCGCCACCGGCGCCGGTGCTGCGTCCAGCGCGCGCAGGATCAACCGGGACCCGATCTCTGCCAGCACGTCATGCAATGTCGCGGCGGTGGTCGTGGCGGAGATCGCCACCGCCTCGCGCAGCAGCATCGGCCCGGTATCCAGCCCGGCATCCATCTGCATGATGGTCACCCCGGTCTCGGGATCGCCCGCCAGCACTGCCGCCTGGATCGGCGCGGCGCCACGCCAGCGCGGCAGCAGGCTGGCATGGATATTCAGGCAGCCGCGGCGCGGCGTGGCGAGCATCGCCTGCGGCAGGATCAGCCCGTAGGCCGCCACCACCGCAGCATCCAGTTCCAGCGCGGCAAACGCCGCCTGCGCCGCGGGATCGCTGCGTAGCCGCACCGGGGTGCGCACCGCGAGGCCAAGGCGCTCCGCCTCGACCTGCACCGGGCAGGGACGCAGCGCATAGCCGCGTCCTGCCGGTTTGGCCGGTTGACAATACACCGCGGCGATCTCGTGCCCCGCGTGACGCAGCCCTCGCAACGCCGGGACGGCGAAGTCCGGGCTGCCCATGAATGCGAGGCGCATGGCTACATTGCCTCGGCCCGCTTCTGGCGCAGTTCCTTGGCCAGCCGCCGCAGGATCATGTTGCGCTTCAGCGCCGACAGGTGATCGACGAACAGCACCCCGTCCAGGTGGTCGATCTCGTGCTGCAGGCAGGCGGCGAGCAGACCCTCGGCGTCGATCTGCCGCTTTGCGCCGGTCGCATCGGTGTAGCGTACCGTCACACGCGCCGGCCGGGTCACATCGGCGTACTGGCCGGGCAGCGACAGGCAGCCTTCTTCGCGCGTCGCCTGCTCCTCGCTGCGCGCCACGACCTCGGGATTGATCAGCACGATCGGGGTCGGCTTGTCGTCCGCCATCAGGTCCACCACGGCGAACCGCAGGCCCACCCCAACCTGGGGCGCGGCGAGGCCGATGCCGGGGGCGCGATACATCGTCGCGAACATCCGCGGGAGCAGCGCCCGCACCTGCTCCATGTCGGCGGCCGCCACCGGCCTCGCCCGCGCCTTCAGGATCGGCTCGGGAACGAGCAGGATGGTCAGCGGCTCGATCGTATCGCTCATGGTCGGCATGTAGCGGTGCCGCTCCGCATGATCAACGGCATGGCGCCGCGCGTTCGCGAGGCGGACGACCATGGCATGATGACGACCGGCGGACCGATTGCCGCAGGGCCGGCGGTCCCCCCTTGCAACCGGCGACACTGGTGCCAAGATTCTCCCAGCCGGGGTGCCATAACGGGTCCCGGCAGACGCTTCGCTCTAAGGAGGGGGCCTTGACCGCCAGGATGTTCACGTCACCGCTGTTTCTCGGCTTTGACCATCTCGAGCAGATGCTTGAACGCGCATCCAAGGCGTCCTCCGATGGCTACCCGCCTTACAACATCGAGCAGACGGGCCCGGCCGGGCTCCGCATCACGCTCGCGGTTGCGGGATTTACCATGGATGACCTGCAAATAACGCAGGAAGACAACCAGTTGGTAATACGGGGGCGGCAGACTGACGACAGCCAGGGTCGCGTCTTCCTGCACCGAGGGATCGCGGCACGGCAGTTTCAGCGGGCGTTCGTGCTCGCGGAAGGGATCGAGGTGAAAGGTGCGTGGCTCGACAACGGGCTGCTGCATATCGACCTGATCCGCCCGCAGCCCGAAACGCGCGTGAAGACCATTCAGATCAACCGCGCCACCGCCACGGGTGGCAATGGCAGCGGCGAGACCCGGATGGTCCTCGGAGAGCCGGAGCAGGAATGAGGCCGCTGGCCGGTTACGACGGTGCCGCAAAATGCGGGCCGGATCACGAAAAGGCGTCGGAGCTGAAAGTGCCAGTCCGCCGCCGGCAAGGAGCAAGACGATGAACATCGACAGCATTCAGCAACCGGACGATCAGGCCGCGATGGCAGCCATTGTTGATATTCGCCACATCTCGACGGCACAGCTTGCGCAGCTCGGCCTGCAGCAGATTGCCTATGTGAAGCCTGTTGTCGCCAACGGCGCGCAGTGCTTCGCGATCCATGCCGCCGACGGCACGCCGATGGCGCTCGCCGGCGACCGCGACCTGGCGATCGCCGCAATCGTCCAGCACGAGATGGTCCCGGCCCAGGTGCACTGACCGGCGGAGCGGGAACCATGGCCGGGACGAGCCCGGCCATGGTGACATTCACTGCTCGCTGGGATCGATCCAGCCGACATTGCCGTCGCTGCGGCGGTAGACGACATTCAGCTCGCCGGTCGTGCGGTTGCGGAACATCAGCACCGGCTGGTCGGCGAGATCCATTCGCATTACCGCTTCGCTGACCGACAGCAAGCTGATCTCCGTGACCTGCTCGGCGATTACCGTCGCGTAGGTCGCGGTCTCCTGTTCGCCGTTGCTGGCCGGCGCAGTCGCGGCATCTTCCTGTCGCAGGATGTACTGTCGCGCCGCTTCCGGGCGCTCACGGTGGGCACTGTCGCGCGCATGGTCGTTCACCCGCCGGCGATAGCGCCGCAGGCGCTTGGCGATGTGCTCGGCGGCATCGTCGAAGGCGCTGTTTGCGTCGCCGGCTTCACCTTCGCCGCGCAGTCGCAGGCCACGGCCGGCGTGCACATTGATGTCGCAGGTGAAGAAGCTCCGCGCCCGGCTGAAGGTGACCTGCGCCTCCATCGCGTGGTCGAAATACTTGTTCGCGATGACATCCAGGTGATCCGAGACGCGCGTCCGCAGCGCGTCTGACAGCTCGACCTGCTTGCCCGAAACCGTGATCTCCATCATGCCTCTCCCCGAACGTGAAAGCACGGGAAGCTGCCGGGCCAGTCAGGCTGGCACGGCTTTCTCCCGCCGGCGCTGCACGGAATTGGGGATGTGCAGTGCCTCCCGGTATTTGGCCACGGTCCGGCGGGCAATGTCCACGCCTTCGTTCCGCAAGGCCGCCACGATCGCATCGTCGGACAGGATCTCTTCCACCGCCTCCGCATCGATCAGCGCACGGATGCGAAAGCGTACCGCTTCCGCACTGTGGCTCGCGCCGTCGGTACCTGGGATCGCCGTGGTGAAGAAATACTTAAGCTCGAACGTGCCGCGCGGCGTGGCGATGTACTTGTTCGCCGTCACCCGGCTGACCGTGCTCTCGTGCATCTCAACGGCCTCGGCGATGTCGCGCAGGATCAACGGGCGCAGATGCGCGACGCCGAGACGCATGAAGCCGTCCTGCTGGCGGATGATTTCCGCTGAAACCTTCAGGATGGTCTGCGCGCGCTGCTGCAGCGAACGCACCAGCCAGTTGGCGCTTGCCAGATGTTCGGCCAGGAACAGCCGGTCTTCCTTGCGTGCGCGTGGCGCGACGCGTGCATAGAACCGCTCGTTCACCAGCAGCCGCGGCATCGTCTCGGGATTGAGCTCGATCAGCCAGCCTCCGTCCGGACTGGATCGCATCAGGATGTCAGGCACCACAAGCTGCGTCGGCACCGACTCGTAATTCGCTGCCGGCTTTGGATCGAGCGTGCGGATTTCGGCGATCATCTCGGCCAGATCGTCCATGTCCACGCCGCAGATCGTGGTCAGCCGGCGCAATTCGCGGCGCGCCAGCAGGTCCAGGTTTTCCAGCAACGCCGCCATCGCCGGATCGAGCCGGTCGCGTTCGGCAAGCTGTGCAGCCAGGCACTCCTTCAGGTCGCGCGCGAACAGCCCGACCGGATCGAACCGCATCATGCGCGCGCGCACCGCTTCGACCCGTTCCAGCTCAATTGCCATCGCGTCGGCAATGGCCGCCGGCTCCGCGGTCAGCCGGCCGGCGGGACACAGCAGCGCGATCAGATGTGCGCCGATCATGCGGTCCACCGGATCGGCAAACGACAGCCTGAGCTGTTCGCCGAGATGTTCGCGCAACGGACGGCGGGCATCGGCGACATCGTCGATGCCGCGGTCGTCGCCTTCGAAGTCGTATGCGCCGCCGCTGCCGCTGATCGCCTGTGAGAACGGCGCCCCGTCGGCGACCCCGCCGGCGTCGTAGGTTTCGCCGAAATCGGTATCAAGCGGCGCCGCTGCTTCCGACGGCAAGGTGTCGCCGCGCACCATCTGCGCCACGTCGATGTTTTCGTTGCTGCGTTCCGGCAACTGGTCCGGCGCCGATCGCTCGACGCCCGGCGTCTCGGTGCTGTCGTCGCGTTCCAGCAGCGGGTTTCGCTCGAGTTCCTCCTCGACGAACGTCGCGACCTCGATGTTGGAGTATTGCAGCAGCTTGATGGCCTGACGCAGTTGCGGCGTCATGACCAGCGTCTGGTGCTGGCGGAGATCGAGGCGCGGACCTAACGCCATGGCGACGGCTAGTCCTTCATCCTTCGAACGTGTGGCATGCGGCACAACATGCTAGCGACACGAGACGAATAATGGGTTCACGGGCGTTCGCTGTCCCGCCAGGACGAGTGAACCGGGCATCAAAGGCTGAACCTCTCGCCCAGGTAGACGCGGCGCACATCCTCGTGGGCCACCACTTCTGCCGGCCGTCCCTCCATCAGCAACTGGCCGTCATGCATGATGTAGGCGCGATCGACGATGGCCAACGTCTCGCGCACGTTGTGGTCGGTGATCAGCACGCCGATGCCGCGATCCTTCAGGTGCCCGACGAGGTCGCGGATTTCATTGACCGCGATCGGGTCGATGCCCGCCAGCGGTTCGTCGAGCAGGATATAGGCCGGCTGCGTCGCCAGCGCGCGGGCGATCTCCACGCGCCGCCGCTCGCCGCCCGACAAGGCCAGCGCCGGCGTGCGGCGCAGGTGGTCGATGCCGAATTCGCCCAGCAGCTCGTCCAGCATCATGTCGCGCCTGTCGGGGTCCGGCTCGACGACTTCGAGCGCGGCCATCACGTTCTGCTCGACGTTCAGCCCACGGAATACGCTGGCCTCCTGCGGGAGGTAGCCGATGCCGAGACGCGCGCGGCGATACATTGGCAGGTTGGTGATGTCGGCGCCGTCGAGGCTGATCGAGCCGGTGTCAGGCTTCACCAGGCCGACGATCATGTAGAACGTGGTGGTCTTGCCGGCGCCGTTCGGGCCGAGCAGGCCGACCGCCTCGCCACGCCGTAGCTCGATCGACACGTTCCGCACCACCGGGCGCTTTTTGTAGGTCTTGCCGACGCCGCGTGCCGCCAGTCCGCCGCCGCCCGGCAGCACGCGCAGCTCCGAGGTGGGGAAGGTCTCCGCCCGCGAACCGCTCATTTCGGGCCGCCCGGCGGCACACCTGGGGCTGGAGCGGGCGGCGCACCCGGCACCGATTTGCCCAGTTGCTGGTTGGAGGCATCGTTGGGCAGCACCAGGCCCTGCACCCGCTCGCCCGTGCCAGACAGCAGACGCGAAATGCCTGTCTTCATGTTGACCTCAGCCTCCGATCCCTCGAGCTGGTTCTGCCCACGCGTGATGCGGACGCGACCGGCCAGCCGGGCGATGCCGGTGTCCGGCACATAGACCGCGCGGTCGCCGGTCGCGGTATCGGTTGGCGTGCGCACCGAGACGTTGCCGTATGCCTCCATCTTCTCCAGCTTGCCGGACGCGGCGAGCGGGTCGTCGGAGTTCGGCTGTGCCGGCTTGGCCGCGACCGGCGTCGCGCCCTGCGGCTGCGGCGTTCCTTCGGTGGTGTAGGCAACCAGGGTATCGGCGGCGAGCCGCCGGCCGTCGCTGGTCACCACCACGGCGTTGCCGCGGGCCACCGCCATGTGCTTCTGCGACCAGTATTCCAGCGTGTCCCGCGAGGTCAGCACATCATTGGGCGTGGTCAGCTTCAGATCGCGCCCGGTCATCACCAGCACCGCCTGGTCGAGGTCGTAGACCGCACGGTCGCCCTGCGCCTGGTCCGTGGCAGTGAAGATGTGCACGTTGCCTTCGGCCTGGACGCGGTAGATCTCGTTGCCGCCGGTGTCGGACGTGCCGTCGTTGAGCATGCCCTGCGCCGGCGTGGCCGGCTGCGCCGCGGCGCCCGCGGTGCCGGCCTTGGGGCGGTAGAATGCGATCAGCCGATCCGCGGTCACCGTTACGTTCGAGCGCACCGCGCGGGCGTTGCCGCGGGCAATCACCTCGCGCTCCGCCTGGCGCCACTCGATGCCATCGCTCGCCGTGATGGCGATCGGGCCGCCATGCGCCAGGTCGAGTTGCTGAGCCCGGGCCGCGTGGCCCGCGACCATCGCCATGACGGCCAGCGCGGCGGCGCCGAAGAGCCGACCGGCTGTCATGGCGACGCGCCGTTCAGCACGAGATGCGCAGGGCCGGCGAACTGCACGGCGGCGCCCTTGTCGGTGACAGTGAAGCCCTGCGCGTCCAGCGTGCCGAACGGGCCTTCCGCGTGGGTCGGATCGGAACTCGCGGCGGCGCCGTTCTTCAGGTCGATCGAGGCGCTGGCTGTCACCAGCGTGGTGCCGTCGTCACGATACAGCGTCACCTCGTGCGACAGGTCGAGCTGGCCGCTGTGCTGCAGGAAGACCCCGTCCTTGGACTGCACCATCAGCCAGGTGCCGTTGCTCAGCGTGATGTCGCCCTTCGGCGTGGTCAGGTTGACCCGGTCCGGTCCGTCCTGCTGCGCCGTGGCGGCAGTCAGCGTGTACGGGCGGCCCTGGTCATCGACACCGCGGTAGCGGGCGTCGGTCAGCGTGGCGCCGCCCACCTCGGCACTGATGCGTTGGTATGCGATGCGGGCGGAATCCCGCAGCCGGACAATCTGCGGCCACAGCGCGATGGTCGCGAGCAGCAGCAGTGCGGCAGCCGGCAGCAGCCACTTGGTCAGCGTGATCACCAGGTGGCGGCGCGCCAGGCCGCCGGGGCTGGGGGGCTGGCGGGACCGGGCCGCCGCTGCCGTGACCATTTGACGATTGGGGCGGCGTGGGGCGGCGGGGCGGGCAGGCAGCGGGCTGACGCTCATGCGATCCCCGCCCGCAGCAGGTCGTGGATGTGCAGGATGCCGACCGGCCGACCATCCGGATCGACCGCGAACAGCGTAGTGATCGGACGCTCGCGTGCATTCATGACGTGCAGCGCTTCCACCGCCAGCGCATCCGGGGCGATGGTGCGCGGCGAACGGGTCATGATGTCGCCCACCTGGCGCGACAGCAGGTCCGGGCCCATGGCACGCCGCAGGTCGCCATCGGTGACGATCCCGGCCAGCCGCCCCGCCGGATCGACAACGCCCAGGCAGCCGAAGCGTTTCTCGGTGATCATCAGCAGGGCGCGATCCATCACCGTGTCGGGCAGGGCCAGCGGCACGGCCTCGTCGGTATGCATCAGGTCGCGCACCCGCTGCAGCCGCGTGCCGAGCCGTCCGCCCGGGTGGAACTGGCGGAAATCGGCCTCGGTGAAGCCGCGGCGGGTCAGCAGCGCCACCGCAAGGGCGTCGCCCAGCGCCATCTGCATGGTGGTGGAGGTGGTCGGCGCCAGCCCCATCGGACAGGCCTCGGCGGCGTCCGGCAGCGTCAGCGCGACATCGGCGGCCTTGGCGAGCGCGGATTCGGCGCGCGCGGTGATCGCCACCAGCGGCAGGCCAAAGCGGCGGGAATGCGCCACGAGGTCGGCGAGTTCAACGGTCTCGCCCGAGTTCGACAGCGCCAGCACGGCGTCGCCCGGCACGATCATGCCCAGGTCGCCATGCGAGGCCTCGGCCGGGTGGACGAACAGCGCCGGGGTCCCGGTCGAGGCCAGTGTCGCCGCCACCTTGCGGCCGACATGGCCGGATTTGCCCATGCCGGACACCACGACGCGGCCGGTTGCACCCGCCAGCAGTTCGACCGCGCGCGTAAAACCGTCCTCCAGGCCGGTGGCCAGCGCCTGGAGTCCGTTCGCCTCGGTACGCAGCACGGCGCGCGCAACCGCCAGATCGTCGGGGTACGCTGACCGGTCGCCCACTGCCCTGGTGGCGGCAACTGCGGCAGTCATCGGTCGGCTTCGTCCTGCATTATGTGCGGGCTGTATTGACTGGTGGCGGCGGTGGGGTCAACCGCAATGGGGCCATTCCGACAAGAATCGTGCCAATTTTACGGCTTGTAACCCGATCAGTGCGCAAAAATGTCAGGTTGCTCGTAGCCCAGCAGGTCGAGTCGCGCACGCGCGGGCAAAAAATCGAAACATGCGGCCGCCAGCTCGCGGCGCCCTTCACGCACCAGTAGCGCCTCGAGCTTCGTCCAGAGCGCGTGGAGATGCAGCACGTCCGAGGCGGCGTAGGCCATCTGCTCGGCGGTGAGTTCGACCGCGCCCCAGTCCGAGGTCTGCTGCTGCTTCGACAGGTCGATGCCGAGAAGCTCCTTGCACAGGTCCTTCAGGCCGTGCCGGTCGGTGAAGGTGCGGGTCAGCTTGGCGGCAATCTTGGTGCAGCGGACCGGCGCGACGGTGATGCCGAGGTAGTGCTGCAGCATCGCGACGTCGAACCGGGCGAAGTGCATCAGCTTCACGACCGAGGTGTCCGCCATCAGGCGGCTGAGGTTCGGGCAGTCGTAGCCGTGGCCGCCCAGCGAGGGCGGAACCAGTTGCACGAGGTGGGCGTGGCCGTCGCCGGCAGACATCTGCACGAGGCAGAGCCGGTCGCGGTGCGGGTTCAGCCCCATCGTCTCGGTATCCACCGCGACCACCGGGCCGAGCGTCAGGCCTTCCGGCAGGTCGTGCCGGTGGAGATGGATGGTGCCGCCCGGCATGAACTGTGTGCTGCTCATTGGCTTGGTGCCCAGGAGAAGACTCGAACTTCCACGACCTTGCGGCCACAGGTACCTGAAACCTGCGCGTCTACCAATTCCGCCACCTGGGCAATATGGTGTCCCGCGACAATCGCGGGCGCAGTGGTAGGGCGCGCGATGTAGCCCTCGCGTGTGTGCGCGTCAACCGTAGGCGCGATTTGTGCTGTCGGCCAGCGCATTGACCCAGCGCCGGACCGCCGCGAGTGTGGTGCCGGCGACGACAAGCGGTGCGCACCCCTCGGCTTCCCATGTGCGCGAAGCAAAGTCCGGATGCAGCGCGATGGGGCCGACGGCGTTGGCGAAGTTCGCGCGGTCCCCGGTGTCGAGGTACGACTCTGCGGGCAGGTTGTCCGCCAGCAGGACGGCGTGCTCCGGCAGTTCGACGTGGTAGTAGGTGACCGTGTTGCGCGGGACCTGCGCGATGGTGGTGCCATTGATCAGGTGCTTCACCGGGATCAGGACATCGACCACGAACACGGCATGATCCGGCGAGAGTTGCAGATCACGCGACGGCCGGTTGGGGCCGAAAGCACCGGACTCGATGCGGATGGGCCAGACTTGGCGTGGGTCGGGGTGGCGCGTGCAATCGACGCTGCGGTGGCCGATCCAGGTGACGGGCTGGGCCGGCCCCCTCCCCGGCCCTCCCGCGCTCCGCGCGGCAGGGCCGGGGAGAGGGCGTTGCGCCACCACCT
>DATAPW010000361.1:0-57627 GCA_036265005.1 Acetobacteraceae bacterium
CTGGCGGGAGGCGAGCTGGGACGAAGCGATCGGCCGCGTCGCATCGGAGTTCAAACGCATCCAGACGGAAGCCGGCAGGGACTCGATCGGCGTCATCACGTCGTCGCGCTGCACCGACGAAGAGACGTATCTGGTGCAGAAACTGGCGCGGCAGGGTTTCGGCAACAACAACACCGACACCTGCGCGCGCGTCTGCCATTCGCCGACCGGTTACGGGTTGCGGACCACGTTCGGCACATCGGCCGGCACGCAGAACTTCGATTCCGTGGAACAGGCCGATGTCATGCTGCTGGTCGGCGCCAATCCGACCGACGGGCATCCGGTGTTCGCGTCGCGGATGAAAAAGCGGCTGCGGCAGGGCGCCAAGCTGATCGTGGTCGATCCGCGGCGCATCGACCTGGTGCGGATGCCCCATGTCGAGGCGCAGCACCACCTCGCGCTGCGCCCCGGCACCAATGTCGCCGTGCTGACGGCGCTGGCGCACGTCATCGTCACCGAGGGCCTGGTAGACGATGAATTCGTGCGCGAACGCTGCGACTGGGAGGCGTTCCAGGACTGGGCGCATTTTGTCGCCGAGGAACGCAACAGCCCCGATACGGTGGAGACGTTCACCGGCGTGCCGGCGGAGACCATCCGCGCGGCTGCCCGGCTGTTCGCAGCGGCGCGCAACGGCGCGATCTATTACGGGCTGGGCGTGACCGAGCACAGCCAGGGCACCACCGCAGTGATGGCGCTGGCAAATCTTGCGATGGCGACAGGGAATATCGGACGCCTGGGCGTCGGCGTAAATCCCCTGCGCGGCCAGAATAACGTGCAGGGAAGCTGCGACATGGGCTCCTTCCCGCATGAGCTGCCCGGCTACCGGCATATCTCCGAACCTGCGGTGCGCGCGATCTACGAACGCGAATGGGGCGTGACGCTGGATCCGGAGCCGGGTCTGCGCATTCCCAACATGATCGATGCCGCGATCGACGGCACGTTCAGGGGCATCTACATCCAGGGTGAGGACATCGCGCAGTCCGATCCCGATACGCAGCACATCACCGAAGGTCTCGCGGCGATGGAATGCGTCGTGGTGCACGACCTGTTCCTGAACGAGACAGCGAATTACGCGCATGTCTTCCTGCCGGGATCCACATTCCTGGAGAAGGATGGCACGTTCATCAACGCGGAACGCCGCATCAACCTGGTGCGCAAGGTGATGGCGCCGCGTTGCGGTTTGGCCGACTGGGAAGCCACGCAGGCAATCGCCCGCGCGATGGGGTTGGATTGGAACTACCCGCACCCGTCGCAGATCATGGACGAGATCGCCCGTACCACACCGACCTTCGCCGGCGTCACCTACGAGAAGCTGGCGCAGGGATCGGTCCAGTGGCCGTGCAACGAGAAGGCGCCGGACGGCACGCCGACAATGCATATCGGTAGCTTTGTGCGCGGCATGGGGAACTTCGTCATCACCGAATACGTGCCGACCGATGAGAAGATCGGGCCCCGCTTCCCGCTGCTGCTGACCACGGGACGCATCCTCAGCCAGTATAACGTCGGTGCGCAGACGCGGCGCACGGCGAACGTGGCATGGCACCACGAGGACGTGCTGGAGATCCACCCGCACGACGCCGAACAGCGAGGCGTGCGCGACGGCGACCTGGTGCGGCTGGCGTCGCGCTCCGGCGAGACGACGTTGCGTGCCAGGATCACCGATCGCGTTGCGCCGGGCGTGGTCTACACGACGTTCCATCATCCGGCGACGCAGGCCAATGTCGTGACCAGCGACTACTCGGATTGGGCGACGAACTGCCCCGAGTACAAGGTGACTGCGGTGCAGGTGACGCCTTCGAACGGGCCGAGTGAGTGGCAGGAGGAATACCGCGAGCTGACCGAGAAGAGTCGCCGCATCGAGGTCGTGCCGGCGAAGTGATGGCACTCCCGGCACCCGTCCGCAGTGTCGAGCGCATTGCCTTCCATGGCGATGCGGTGACGCGTGGTGCGCGCGCAATCCCCGAAGAGACGCCGGTGGCGCTGAGCTATAATCGCACCGCCTATGCGGTGATGCTCGCGACGCCGGCCGATCTGGAAGACTTCGCCATCGGCTTCAGCGTGACCGAAGGTGTTGTGCAGCGCGCCGACGAGATTGAGGAGCTCGACATCGTTCCTGCCGAGCAGGGTGGTATCGAGCTGCGCATGTGGCTGGCGCCCGAGCGGGCAGACAGAATCGCCGTGCGGCAACGCCGCATGGCAGGGCCAAGTGGCTGTGGCCTGTGCGGGCTGGAAAGCCTGGCCGATGCGGTGCGTGCGCCGCCGCAGGTCAATTCTTCGGCGCAGTTCGATACCGCGGCGATCCACGCCGCCATGGCAGCGCTTCCCGCGGCGCAGAAACTCAACCAGCAGACCCGCGCCGTGCATGCCGCGGCCTTCTGGCATCCCGCGCGCGGCCTTGTCGCTTTGCGCGAAGACGTGGGCCGGCACAATGCGCTCGACAAGCTGACCGGTGCCCTGGCGCGCGATGGCGTCGCCGTGGCGGAGGGATTGCTGCTGTTGTCGAGCCGCATCTCGGTTGAAATGGTACAGAAGGCGGCGATGCTCGGGGCACCCGTGGTGGTCGCGGTATCCGCGCCGACCGCACTCGCCGTCCGCCTGGCCGACGCGGCCGGCATCACGCTGATCGGCATCGCCCGACCCGACGGCTTCGAGGTCTTCACGCGCCCGGAGCGCATCGCCGCACCACAGGTGCAACATGTCGCCTGACAAGCTCGCCTACATGGCCAATCAGATCGGCAAATTCTTCGTACACCAGCCGCACGACAAGGCAGTCGCCGCGATTGCCGACCACATCCAGAAGTACTGGGACCCGCGGATGCGCGGCACGATTATGGCGCATCTCAGTGCGGTACAGCTCGATCCGCTGGTGCGCGAGGCGATGGAGAGCTTGAGGGCGCCGGCCTGATCTGACTGTTTGCGCTGTCTGTGTCGGGCGGAAAAGCGAAGCGCATTACGCCCCGCCCGGATTACGCCGCGGTCAGTTCCTGCTGCACGATCCCTAGCAAGCGAGCCTGCAAGGCGGCATCGGCTTCCAACGCCTTTGCGCTGCCTTCGTAGGCTACCTGGCCATTCACCAGCACGTAGGCGCGATCGGCAATCGGCAGCACTGTTTCGGCATGGTGTTCGACGATGATCATGGCGACGCGACCGCGTAGCCGTACCAGCGCGTCCATCACCTCCTGCACGACCGCCGGCGCCAAGCCTTCGAACGGTTCATCCAGCAGGATCAATCGGCTTGGCACGGTCAGTGCGCGGGCGATCGCCAACATCTGCCGTTCGCCACCCGACAGGCTTTCAGCGCGGGCGCGTTGCAGGATCTTCAGCTTGGGGAACAGTTCGTAGATTTCGTCGAACGACGCACCGCCAGGCCGGGCGGCGATCTGCAGGTTTTCGGTGACTGTCAAATTGGGGAACAGCCGTCGCCCCTCAGGCACGATGGAGATGCCCAGCCGGTTGATCTCGAATGGCCTGGCGTGGGTGATGTCCTTGCCATCCATCGTGATCTGGCCAGCGCTTTTCTGCACCGTGCCGCTGATCGCGCGCAGCATCGTGGTCTTGCCGACACCGTTGCGACCGAGCAGTGCCACAGCCTCGCCTTCATGGACGGTGAGATCGAGATCCGTCAGCACCAGGCTGCCGGCATAACCGGCGCGCACCTTCTGAAGTTGAAGAATTGATTTCGCCGCAATGGGTTGGACGCTCTCCGCGTGTACGGTCGGCTGCGGACCACCGGCACGCGCCGTGCCCATGTAGGCAGTGATGACGTCCGGATTGTTCGCCACCTCGGCTGGCTTGCCGTCGGCGATCACACGACCCTGGTGCAGCACTGTGATGCGATCCGAGAGCGCCAGGACGCGGTCGATATCGTGCTCGATCAGCAGCACGGCGTGGGTTGCGGCAAGCTGGCGGATCAGCGCACCGACGACTTCCCGATCGGCTTCGGCGAGACCAGCCAGCGGTTCGTCGAGCAACAGCAGTTTGGCGTCTGTGGCGAGCGCGATGGCAATTTCCAGCAGGCGCTGCTCGCCATGCGAGAGATTGGCGCAGGGTTCCGCGGCGCGATCCTCGAGCCCGACGGCCGCGAGCAGCGACCAGGTCCGGGCATTGACATCGTCGAGCCGGTAAGCGTCGCGCCACAGGTTATGGCGATGCGGGCTTTGCATCTGCACGGCAACACGTGCGTTCTCGAACGTGGTGAGATTCCGGAACACGCTGAGAATTTGGAATGAGCGGCTGAGGCCGAGACGAATGCGACGATGCACCGCCAGGTTGGTGATGGTATGGTCATCGAAGCGGATTTCCCCGGCGTCGGCGCGCAGCAGGCCGGTCAGCATGTTGAAGAACGTTGTCTTGCCCGCGCCATTCGGTCCGATCAGGCTGTGCAGGCGGCATGGGTGCACCTCGAGATACACGTCGGCTGCCACCACCAGCGAGCCAAATCGCTTGTGCAGGCTACGCACCTGCAGTAGCGGCCTGCCGGTGTCGATCTGCGTATCGGCGCCGCCTCGATAGGGTACGATGCGCGCCGGGCGTGGTGGGATGCCGCGGCGGACCAGCGTCCAGTCTTCGCGTCCGATTAAACGGAACACCAGGCCTTGCATGCCTTCGGGCGAGGCGAGCGCGAAGATCATGACGACAGGCGCGAAGATGAGCCACCAGCTTTCAGTGATGGCGGACAACCGATCTTCCAGCAGGATGAAGGCGATTGCGCCCCACAGCGGGCCGAGAAAATGATGCACGCCGCCCATCACGGTCATCAGCAGCGAGTCGCCGGCGTGCTGCCAGCTTAGATTATCGGCATAGGCGCCATGCAGCATGAATGAGAGCAAGGCGCCGGCGTAGCCGACTACGCCGCCCATGATGACGAACGCCTCGAACTTGATGCGGAACGTGTTGTAGCCGAGCGTGCGGACGCGCTGTTCATTGTCGCGCAATGCTTGCAACAGGCGGCCGAACGGCGAATGCGCGATGCGCCACAGCACGCCCATGCCGAGAGCGACGGTGACGACAGCGAAGCTATGGAACGCCCAGTCGCTCTCGAACAACGGGCGCGGCACGCCTTGCAGACCATTCTCGCCGCCGGTCATGTCGGTCCATTTGAATGCGACCTCGAAGGCGATCTGCGAGAACGCCAGCGTCAGCAGCGAGAAATACAGACCGCGGCGCCGCAGGATGATCAGCGCAATCGCCGCCGCCAGAACCAGCGAGAACAGCACCGCGAAGATCAGTGCCTCGATCTCATTGCCGAGGAAGCGGCGCATCGAGATTGCCACGGCGTAGGTCGCGCAGCCGAAGAAGACCGATGCGCCGAACGGCACCAGGCCGGTGTAGCCGACCAGCAGGTTCACGCCCGCGCCGTACAGCATGTAGATGGCAATCTGGGTGATCAGGCTGATCGGCGCGCCGATCGCGTGCCAGAGTCCGGTCAATGCAATCAGAACCAGGACGATCCACGGGATCGGGTGGCGCAACAGGGGGGTCATTCAAAGCGCTCCCAGCGCTCGCCAAGCAATCCGCGTGGTCGCAGCAGCAGCATCAATGCCATGAACAGGTACATGACCGCGCCGGATGCTTCCGGCTTGAACTGGATGGTCAGTGCGATGACGATGCCAACCAGCAGGCCGGCGATCACCGCACCGGCGAACGAACCGAGGCCGCCGATCGCGACGACAACGAAGGCCGGCATGATGGCGTTGGTCGCCATTGCTGGCGTTACTGTCCACAGCGGTGCGGCGAGTACACCGGCGATGCCCGAGATGCCGCAGCCGAGACCGAACACCCACATGAATACGCGCGGCAGGTTGATGCCGAGCAAGCCAACCATTTCCGGATCGCGTGAACCGGCGCGCAGGATGCGGCCGAACTTTGTGTAGGTGAGGAACGCCCACAATCCGACCAGTACCGCCGCCGTGGTCAGCAAAACTGCCAGACGATACTTGGTAAAAAGGATCGGACCCCAGATGATGAAGCCCGACAGGAAGGGCGGCGGGCTGAACGGTTGGCCGATACCGCCCCAGATCAATCGCACCAATGCTTCGATCATCAGCGCAAGTGCGAAGGTGATGATCAGGCTGAGCAAAGGTTCCTTGTCGTACAGCCGCCGGATCAGAACGCGTTCCACGACCACGCCGATCAGACCGACGATGACCGGCGCCAGGATGACGGCAGGCCAACCGAAGGTCTGATACAGGGTGAGGGCGAAATAGGCCCCAAGCGTGAAGAACACGCCATGCGCGAAGTTCACAATGCCGAGCAGGCCGAAGATGATCGAAAGGCCGATGGCGATCAGTACATAGAGGCCGCCAAGCACGAGGCCGCTCGCCACCTGGGACAGAACGATGTCGAGCAATCAGATCTCCTCGAAGACGTGGATGGCCGGCCTTCGACCACGAGCCGAAGGGACGGCCCTCAGCTCATCTTGCAGCCGATTTCATCCTGCGAACCGAACACTTTTTCCAGTTCGGCGGGGTTTTCCGGGAGCGCCGCCTTGACGTCGAAATAGTCCCATTTGTCGGTGATCTTTGGCTTCACTGACACGACCAGGTTACGCAGCAGCATCTGGTGGTCCCATTTGCGGTAGCTGTAAGACGCGGCGCCGGCGTTGAATTTCCAGTTCTCGAGGCCTTCGACGATGGCCATCGGTTCGGTGGACTTCGCCAGCTCGATCGATTCGAACAGCGACTTCGCGGTGATCCAGCCCATCCATGCCTTGTCCGCTGCCGGACGGCTGTGCTTCTTCAAGTAGGCTTCGGCAAACGCCTTCTCTTCCGGTGGGTTGTTCGGATTGTTGTACCACCAGAGTTTGGTGAACACGCCGTTCGCAGCGTCCGGGCCTACCGCCCAGATGTCGGTGTCGCCGATGGCGATCTCGCAGAAGGGGATCTTGCCCTTCATGCCGAGTTCGTTCCATTGCTTGAGGAAGGTGGAGAGGTCGCCGGCCGACAGACCGCCCAGCACCACATCCGGCTGCGCCTGGCGTATCTTGAGGATGAACGAACTGAAGTCTGCAGTGTTCAATGGCACTTCATCGATGCCTGCCTCCGTGCCCCCGGCCTGTTTCAGCAACTCGCGCGACGAGCGCAGGATATCCTGCCCGAAGGCGAAGGACGCGGTGATGAAATACCACTTCTTGCCGTAGGTCAGTGCAAAGGGGGCGAGCATCCGCGATTGCACCAGCACCGGCGTGTTCAGGCGGAACGTGTAGCGGTTGCAGTTCTTGCCGGTGATCTCTGTCGCGGCGGCGTTGTCGCAGACGAACGGGATCTTCAATTGCGCGGCGGTGGCTTCTTCGGCCAGTGCGTTTGACGACAGCGAGCCACCGAGGATCGCGCAGACCTTATTCTCCTGCACCAGCTTTTGCATATTCTGCGTCGCGCCCTGCGGCGAGGGCTCGTCGAGCCAAACGAGTTCTGCCGGCTGGCCCATGATCTTGTTGCCGCGTTCTTCCAGGGCGAGGTAGGTGCCTTGCGCGAGGTATTCGGTCTGCGGTGCAATCTGTCCGGTCTTGGCGAGCAGCACGCCGATGCGGATCGGGTCTGCCGCCTTGGCAATGAACGGCATAGCCAACGGCGATGCTCCAACGGCAGCAGCGCCGAGCAGCATCTGGCGGCGTGGGACAAATAATCCCGATTTACTGGCAGTCATCTACTCCCCCCTTCATTCCGCAACATCCTGTTAGGATGCGGCGCGTTCTTGTCAACTGCGTCGCTCGCCGACGCCAACATTCCGCCGGCTTACCGCGGCCACGCTACGCAAGCAACCCGCTCAGCCGCGATGTCGCGAGCCGCTGTGCCTGCGACGCCATGCGCACTGCGGCGTTGGCCGCACCAAACTGCTCGTATTGGCCGCAGCGCTGAACGATTTCGAAGAAAAACCTGTCGTCAAATGTGTCGGTATAGGCGTGCAGGAATTCTCCGGCATCGTCGCGATCGTAGAGCAGGTTGAGCTCTTGCAACTGCTGGATCCGGACGTCCTCCAGCCCCCATTTGGCGGATATATCGTCATAGTAATTGGGTGGGATCGACAATATGCGAGCGCCTCGCGCGACCAGGCGAGGAAGCGTGTCGAAGATGTCTTCTGTCGCCAGCGCAATATGCTGCACGCCCGCACCAGCGTAGGTTGTCAGGAACCGGCCGGTGCTGCTCTCACGACTGTCGGAAATGTTCAGCGGCAAGCGCACGCTGCGTTCGGGACTGACCATGGTGCGGCTGCGGACCAGGCCATACGGGTCTGAAATTTCCCAGAGTTGCTCTGGGATGAATCCGAACACGGCGCGATAGAATAGCACGAAATTGTCCATGCGCCCGACCGGCAGCGCCTGCGCGACGTGATCGATTTTTGTGAGAACCGAAAGGGCCGGCTGGTCGGGAAACAAGCGGAAATCGTCCTGAAATATGCTGCGACCCGAAGGATCGGACTGCACGAGGTAAACCAGCGTACCGTCCGGAGCACGCACAGCCGGAATTCGCCGCTCGCCTTCTCCGATTGGTTCCTGCCACTCGGGACACAGCAGGGCACGCGCGCGTGCCACCGCACGCTCTGCATCGTCTACCCGCAGTGCCATCGCGCATACTGACGGGCCGTGGAGCTGAAAATGCTCCGCCGCGGCGCTGTCCTGTTCGCTGTTCAGCACGAGGTTGATGCGCCCCTGGCGGAACAGGTCCACCGACTTCGAACGATGGCGACCAGCGTAGTGAAATCCAAACTCGCGCAGTGTCTCGCCCAGGCGGCGGCCAGCTTCGTCGTCCACGGCAAATTCGAGGAATTCGATGCCATCGAATGCTGCCGGCGAGGGCAGGGTGGTTGCGCCCGCCTCTGCCTCGACCAGAAGTAGGGAGCGCAGGCCGTCGCGCGCGATCAACCGCGCAGGTGCCGCGCGAAATTCGTCGTTGAACACCTCGAGCGACAGGGGTCCCTGGTAGCCGGTGGCCAATGCGGCACGCAGGAAATCCGCCACCGGCAGTTGGCCCTGGCCAGGGAAGTTGCGGAAATGCCGGCTCCAGGACAGCGGATCCATCGACAACTTCGGTGCATCGGCAAGCTGCACAAAGAACAGGCGGTCGGCGGGAAGTGCGGCGATGCCAGAAAAATCGTCCTCGATGGCGAGCGTGTGGAAACTATCGACGATCAGGCCAAGTGCCGCGTCGTCCGCTGCCTGCACGATGTTCCAGGCCTGTCGCCACCGATTGACGTGACGGCCCCAGGCCAGCGCCTCGTAGCCGACGCGCAGGCCACGCCGGCGAGCGCGCTCCGCCATCGCCGCCAGGTCGGCGGCGGCGCGGGCATCGTCGTCGATCGTGGCCGGGTGGATGTTGCTGCAAACCAGCACCAAGTTGGTGCCCAGTGCCTGCATAATGTCGAACTTCCGTTCGGCGCGATCCAGATTGCGCGCGCGCTGCGGCTCCGGCATCGCCTCGAAGTCACGGAACGGCTGGAACAGGGTGATGGCCACGCCGAGACCGTCGGCGATCATGCGCACATCGTTCGGTGAGCCGTCAAATGTCAGCAGATCGTTTTCGAACAGTTCCACTCCGTCGAAGCCGATCGCCGCAGCAGCTTCCAGTTTTTCCGGGAGTGTGCCGCTGAGCGACACTGTGGCGATGGATTTTGCCAGTGGCGGCAACAGGGATGGGACGGGTTCGCTCAACGGCTTCTTCTCCCGGTTCATCCTGTGATCCGCGCGGCCGTCCGGCGGCAGGTGCGGCGGCGTTTGACGCGGATTAACTGGATAGTTAATAGCCAGGCACGGCTGCCGCAAGCGAAAACGCCCGGCGAATGCCAACCTGAGGAGAGATCGAGCCATGGCCCTCCATCAAGCACCAGGCCTGCTGCTCGGCCTGATCGGCTCCGGCATTCAGGCGTCGCGCGCCCCCGCGTTGCACGAAGGGGAAGCAGCCGAACAAGGACTGCGAGCCATCTACAAGCTGATCGACATCGCAGAACTCCGATTAGGCGCCGCGGCGCTTCCCGAGCTTTTGACCGCCGCCGAGCGCATGGGGTTTGCCGGTCTGAACATCACGCATCCCTGCAAGCAGGCGGTCATTCCCCATCTGCACGAGCTATCGCCCGATGCGCGGGCGCTCGGCGCAGTGAACACTGTGCTGCTGCGCGAGGGTCGACGCGTCGGTCACAACACTGACTGGTTCGGGTTTGCCGAGAATTTTCGGCGCGGCCTGCCGGACGTGCCACTCGGGCGCGCCGTGCAACTCGGGGCCGGCGGTGCCGGTGCGGCGGTGGCGCACGCTGCACTGACCCTCGGCATTGGCGAGCTGACAATTTTCGACATCGACAACAACCGTATGGCGGCGCTGGTCGACAGTTTAGGTTCCCGGTTCGGCGCGGGGCGTGCCGTCGCAGGAACCGATATCGCCACAGCGATGGCGGCGACCGATGGACTGATTAATGCGACGCCGATCGGCATGGCGGATCATCCGGGCCTGCCATTGCCACGGGAGAGGCTGCGCTCCGCACCATGGGTGGCGGAAATCGTGTATTTTCCGTTGGAAACGGCGTTGCTGCGAACGGCGCGCGCGGTCGGCTGCCGTACGCTGGATGGCGGCGGCATGGCCGTATTCCAGGCTGTCGAGGCATTCCGCCTGTTCACCGGCATCGTCCCGGATTCGGCGCGCATGCTGAGGCATTTCGCTGCAATGTCTCAGATCTGAACCATCAACGTCCGTGTAGGGTGCCCTCGCGCACCGGCCGCGTGCTGGCCTTCCTCAGAGACCGGAGCGATGTCGTGCGTTTTCAGGCGTTTCCAGCATGCGGATGATGGCGTCACTGATCATCTGCTTGTGCTTGGCGCGCAGCAATGGTGCGGTCAGATCGCAATTGAACAGCATGCCGAACGTGTGATGGTTGGAGACCCTGAAAAAGCAGAAGGCGCTGATCATCAGATGCAGATCGAGTGCGTCCACGTCCGATCGAAAGACGCCATCCTGCCGTCCGCGCTCCAGGATCGCGGCCAACGTATCGATAACCGTCATGTTCTGCTTGCGCAGTGTGCTGGATTGGGCCAGGTGGCGGCCGTGGTGAATGTTCTCGATGCTGACCAGCCGGATGAAGTCCGGATGCGCTTCCTCGTAGTCGAAGGTAAAGTCGATCATGTGGCGTATGGCATCGGTTGGTGACAGGCTTGCCAACTCGAGTTCCTGTTCCACGCTGCGAATATCGCCGTAGACCTGCTCCAGCACCGCGAGATAGAGACCTTCCTTGCTGCCGAAATAGTAGTAAATCATCCGTTTGGTGGTATGCATCCGCGTGGCGATCGAATCCACGCGCGCGCCACTGAGCCCGTGCTCGGCGAATTCCTGCCGCGCCGCGCGCAAAATATCCTGGCGAGTACGTGCCGCATCCGGCGTGCGTAGAGTTACAACGAGGTCCACGTCGCATCTTTTGTTGGCTGGCACTGAAGTAAGGCCCTTCTTGGCTGCGTCCGGGGCCATCATAGCACGAGGTGGCTAACCAGTTAGCGAATGCCCGCGCGCAGCCGTGGCCCGGCCTATGCCGCGGCCTCCCGGCAGCTTCTGGCGTGGCGCTGCAACGCATCGTCGGGAACCGGTTCGATCGGCCGGAAGTCGCGATGTGCGATCCAGTCAGGACGGGTCGGCGTGCGGATGTGATTGGAAACCGCATTCAACGTCAGATAGACGATCTTGCGCGGATAGGGTGTGATGTTGCCGGCCGACCCATGCACCAGATTGCCGTGGAACAGCAGCACCGCGCCTGGCTTGCCGGTCGGCGTGACAATCCCTCCCTGCCTCACCAGTCGCGTCACGGTATCGTTGTCGAGCGTCCACAGCGGATAGGAGGTGGTGGACAGGTCGTGCCCCGCCTGCAGCACGCCTTCGTTGTGGCTGCGCGGCACCAGCATCAGCGGACCATTGATCGGCAGCACCTCGTCGACGAACACCGAGATGTTCATCGCTCGCGGCTCCGGCATGCCGTCGTCGCGCGCCCATGTGCCGTAGTCCTGGTGCCACTGCCACACTTCGCCGTCGAACGCGGCCTTCGCGTTGATCTTGAACTGGTGCATGTAGAGCTGTTCGCTGAACACCTGTTCGACAGGCAGGATCAGCCGGGGATGTGCACCCAGCAGGCGAAACGCCTCATTGTAGGTGTGCGCGGCAAAAGCGGTGCGCGGTGCGCCCGACTTCTCCCGCCAGATCTCCTTGCGATCGACCCCAAAGATCGCCTCTGCTTCGCGACGCAGAATCGCGGTCTCTTCGGCAGAGAACAGGTCCGGCAGGAACAGGTAGCCTTCCTTCTCGAACTGCCGAAGTTGCTGCTTGCTCAATACCATCGCACAACCCTCCGCCTACGCGGCGAGGTAGCCGCCATCGACATAAAGTTCCGCGCCCGTGATGTAGGATGCTTCATCCGACGCGAGGAACAGAATCGCATTCGCCACTTCATCGACCTCTCCGGCACGGCGCAGTGGCACGCTCTGCAGCATCTTCGCCCGCACTGCGGGATCGGCGGTGGCGCCCGACGTGCGCATCGGCGGCATCAGGCCGGGATGCACGGAATTGGCACGGATGCCGTCGCGGCCGAATTGCACCGCGGTGGATTTGGTCAATGTGCGCACCGCGCCCTTCGATGCATTATAGCCCATATGCGTCATCGTCTGTCCCGCATTGCCGGAGATCGACGATAGATTGACGATCGAGCCGCCGCCCGACTGCTTCATCGCCAGTACCGCATATTTGGTGCCCAGAAACACGCCGCGCGCGTTCACCGTCATCAATTTGTCCCAGGCGTCGGTATCCAGCATATCGGACACCGCGCTGCCGCTGATTCCGGCATTGTTCACCAGAATGTCGAGCTTGCCGTATTTCTGCACGGTCCCATCGACCACGGACTTCCAGTCGCCCTCATCGGTCACGTCCAGGCGCATGAATTCGGCCGTGCCGTTGTTTCGGGAGATGTCGGCGGCGACTTTGCGGCCGTCTTCCTCGAGCATATCGCCAATCACGACCCTGGCGCCTTCCTTCGCAAATCGCCGTGCAGTCGCCGCGCCCATACCGGACGCCGCACCGCTGACGATTGCCACTTTCCCTTCCAGGCGCATGGTCCGTTCCTCCTGCAAACCAGCTTTGCGCTCAGGCTGCCACGAGTGGCCCGGCTTGGCTACCGGCGCCGGACGTTGCACGATAGAAGTCGACAACGCGGGCACCCTGCCCGACGAGACGTGGAGAATATGAGCATGGCCCATCGCGGCATGAAGTTCGGCATCTTCCTGGCACCGTTCCATCGCGTCGGCGAGAACCCGACGCTGGCGATGAATCGCGACGTGGAACTGCTGGAGTGGCTGGATTGGCTCGGCTTCGACGAGGCATGGATCGGCGAACATCACTCCGCCGGGTGGGAACTGATCGCGTTGCCCGAGTTGATCATTGCTGCTGCTGCGGAACGTACCAAACACATCAAACTTGGTACCGGAGTGACGAGCCTGCCGTATCACCATCCATTCATGGTGGCGCAGCGCTTCGTGCAGCTCGACCACATGACGCGCGGCCGGGCTATGATGGGCTGCGGGCCGGGCGCATTGACGTCGGACGCCTACATGCTCGGGATCGAACCCAGCACGCAACGTCCGCGCATGCTGCAGGCGATGGACGCCATCATGCGTCTGCTGAAATGCGAAGAGCCGGTCACCATGAAGACCGACTGGTTCGAAATGCGCGATGCGCGTCTGCATCTGGCGCCGTACAGCGATCCGCATTTCGAGATTGCCGTCGCCAGCACGATCACGCCGTTCGGCATGATCGCTGCGGGCACCCACGGTGTCGGAGTGCTGTCGATCGGCGCCGGACTGCCGGGCGGACCCGAAGCGCTCGCCAGCCAGTGGAAGATCGCCGAAGAAGCGGCCGCGAAGAATGGCAAGACGATGGATCGCAAGAACTGGCGCGTCGTGGTGAATGCCCACATCGCGGAGGATGATGAAGAGGCGCTGGCGCAGGTGAAGAAGGGTGAGCGCATCGAGACGCAGACCTACTTCGAGGACACGCTGGGTCGTCCGCCAGGCCGCGCGGACGATCCGTTGCGGGATGGCGTGAAGATGGGCACCACGCTGGTGGGATCGCCGGACACTGTGGTCAAAGGGATCAAACGGCTGCTGGAATATAGCCAGGGCGGTTTCGGCGGCATCCTGTTCCGTGCTCATGAATGGGCCAACCGGGAACAGACGCTGCGCAGCTACGAGCTGTTCGCGCGCTATGTGATGCCGCAGTTCCAGGGCTCGCTGGCGCCGATCATCGGCTCCAACCAATGGGCGCGCGAGAACCGCAAGCAGGTGTTCGGCTCAACCGTCGATGCGGTGAAGCGCGCATTCACCGATTTCGGCCACGCAGTTCCAGAAGAGGAGGTGCGCGCCCGCACACTCGGCGCACGCGATCTCGACCCTCCGCGATGAGCATGTTGTGGGGGAACACGCTACGTTGTTCCACCCTACGCCGCTTTTGCCGTCGATAAGGCCTGCCATATCTTCTCCGGCGTGGCGGGCATGTCGATGTGCGTCACGCCATCAATCGACAGCGCGTCGACTATGGCATTGATCAACGCTGGCGGACTGCCCACTGCACCGGCTTCGCCGGCACCCTTCACGCCGAGGGGGTTGCCGGCGCAGGGCACCTCGAGCAGGTCCACCTCGATCTCCGGCAGGTCGTCGGCGCGGGGCAGTGCGTAGTCCATGAAGCTGCCGGAGACCAGCTGCCCGGACGCTGGATCGTAGGCCGTGCGTTCCAGCACCGCCTGGCCGAAGCCCTGGGCCACACCGCCATGCACCTGGCCTCGCACGATCAGCGGGTTCACTGCCTTGCCGAAATCGTCGCTGACGCGATAGCGCACGATTTCCACCACACCGGTTTCGGGGTCCACTTCGACCTCCGCCATGTGGCAGCCATTGGGAAAGGTGTGCTTGTCGATGTTGGCCACCTCGGCTGCATCCAACGTGATCGCCGGCTGGCCGGCCGCCGCCTTCTGACGTTGCGTCGCGGCCAGCGCAATGATGTCCACGCCGCGATCGGTTCCCACGATGGAAAATCGCCCGTCGGCAAAAGCGATGTCTGCGGCTGCAGCTTCCAGTACTTCGGCCGCCGCCTGCCTGCCCTTGTCGATCACCGAATCCGCGGTGAGCAGGATAGCCTGGCCCTCCGAGTACAGGCTGCGCGCACCACCGGTCCCGCCGCCGACCGGTATCACATCGGTGTCACCCTGGCGGATGCGTATATTTTCGGCGTCGATGCCGAGGCGCTGCGAGGTGAGTTGCACGTAGGCGGTTTCATGCCCTTGGCCGGTGGATTGCGTGCCGACAAATACATCCACGCCGCCATCGTCAGCGAAACGGATTTCCGCCCGCTCGGTGGGATCGCCGCCGGTCGCCTCAAGGTAGTACGCGAGCCCGAGGCCGCGTCGCTTGCCGCGCTTCGCCGCCTCGGCGCGGCGCGCGGCGAAGCCCGCGTAATTCATGGACTTCAGCGCGGCGTCCAGCACCATGCGGAAATCCCCGCTGTCGTAGGTGGTGCCGTATGGCGTCGTGTGCGGCATCGCACTTGTCGGCACCATGTTGCGCCGGCGCAGCTCGGTGCGATCGATCTTCAGGTCACGCGCGGCGGCATCGACCAGGCGTTCCATCAGGTAGTTGCTCTCCGGCCGTCCCGCGCCGCGATAGGCATCCACTGGCACGGTATTGGTGAACACACCGACGACATTGGCGTAGACCGCCTGGAAGCCGTAGACGCTGGCAATCACACTGGTGCCGGCGATGGTGGGGATATATGGACCGAAATTGGAGAGATAGGCGCCCATGTTAGCGACGACGCGTGTGCGCAATGCCAGGAATTTTCCATCGGCATCGATCGCCAGTTCGCCGAGTGTCAGGTTGTCACGCCCCTGGGTGTCGCACAGGAATGCCTCGCTGCGTTCCGATGCCCATTTGACAGGGCGCCCGAGCTTACGCGCCGCATAGCAGGTCAGCACATGTTCAGCGTAGAGGAACAGCTTCATGCCGAAGCCGCCGCCGACATCCGGCGTGATGATGCGGAACCGGTCAGGCTCGGCCTGGAACAGCGGCGCGATCAGCCCCTTCACCAACCAGCCGCCCTGCGTGTTGGCGTACAGCGTCCAGCGCCCGGTCGCCGCGTCGAAGTCGGCGATCGAGGCGCGCGCTTCCATAGACGAGACGACGATGCGGTTGTTCACCAGGGTCAGCCTGGTGACGTGTGCGGCCTTCGCGAACTGTGCATCCGTCTTTGCCCTGTCGCCGAATTCCCAATCGAATACGATGTTCCGCTGCACCTCCGGCCAGACCGATGGGGCGCCGGCGTCGGTGACCGTCGCCAGGTCGGTGACCGAAGGTTGGATATCGTAGTCCACTGTGATCAGCTCAGCGGCGTCGCGCGCGGCTTTCGCGCTATCGGCGACGATAAACGCGACCGGGTCGCCGACGTGGCGCACGGCGCCGTCGGCCAGGACCGGGTGTGGTGGGCTAGCCATGGTGGACCCGTCGCGGTTGTCCAGGCTGACCGCGCACGGCAGAGGGCCGATGCCATCGGCATTCAGGTCGGCCGCGGTATAGATTGCCTTAACCCCTGGGACCGATCCTGCGGCTGCCGTGTCGATGGCGCCGAGTTTGGCCGCTGCATGCGGGCTGCGCAGTACAATGCCAAACAGCATGCCCGGGAGTACGATGTCGTCGGTGTAACGGCCGTTGCCAAGCAAGAGGCGTGGATCCTCGACGCGACGGACAGACTGGGCGAGGCCGAATTTGGTCATGAGCGATGTCTCCGCGGGCTCGTCTGTGGTTCGATCGGGAGCATGCACGCTCTGTGTGTGAAAGGCCAAGAGGGATGGAAGATCATCGCCTGTGCGTTCTGAATGCCGGCTCGTCCAGCCTGAAGTTCGCGATCTATGGGGTAACCAATGGCGAATTGCACCGCAGCCAGAGTGGCGAGGTGGAGCGGATCGGTGGCCAAGGGCGGCTGCTGATCAGTGCGGCCGATGGCCGGCCGGTGCATGACCGTACGGTCACCACGGCAGACCATGCGGCGGCGCTGGAGGCGCTGGCCGCGCTGCGGGATGGCCCGCTCGAGGAACATGGGCTGATCGGATTCGGTCATCGCGTCGTGCACGGCGGCCCGGATATGAGCACCCCCATGCTGGTGGACGCGGTGACGCTGTCACGGATCGAAGCGCTCGAGCCGCTGGCGCCGCTGCACAACCCGCCGGCGGTCGCGGTACTGAAGGCGCTGGCGGCGCGGTTCCCAAAATTACCGCATGTGGCGTGCTTCGATACGGCGTTCCATCGCAGCCATCCGGCGGTGGCAGATCGCTTCGCCATTCCCGATGAATTGTACTGGGAGGGCGTGCGGCGCTACGGCTTCCACGGGCTGTCGTACGAGTACGTTGCCGGCGCGCTGGCCGAGCGTGCTCCGGAGATCGCACTGGGGCGGGTGGTGGTGGCGCATCTCGGATCCGGTGCCTCGATGTGCGCCCTGGCCGGTGGACGGAGCGTAGATTCCTCCATGGGGTTCACGGCGCTGGATGGGGTGCCGATGGGGACGCGACCGGGTTCGCTGGATCCCGGCATCATCCTGTGGCTGCAGCAGCAGAAGGGCTGGAGCGTCGATCGGATCGAGCATTTCCTGTACGCGGAGTGTGGCCTGAAGGGGCTGTCCGGTGTTTCGAATGACATGCGCACTTTGCTGGCAAGCGAGGCCCCGTTGGCGCATCTGGCGGTGGAGTATTTTGTCTACCATGTGGCACGCACGGCCGCCGCGTTGGCTGGCTGCATGGGCGGCATCGATGGCCTGGTGTTCACCGCGGGCATCGGGGAACACAGCGCGGAGATCCGTTCCCGCGTGTTGCAAAGGCTGCGCTGGCTTGGCTTCTCACTGGATGAGGCGGCGAACCAGGCCGGGGGTCCATTGCTGACGCGCGCCGAATCCAAGCGGCCGGCCTATGTGATCCCGACGGACGAGGAAGGGGTCATTGCGCGGCATACGCTGGCCCTGATCGGTGGTAGCCGATAGCCTGCGTCATGGCGATCAAATCCCGATCCGATGACTGACCGGCGCCAGATACTGTTGCAAGGCCTGGACCTCGGGCGGTTGAGCGGCATGGAAATCGGGCCGCTGATGTCGCCGTTCGTCGCCAAGACGGATGGTGCCGTACTGTATGTCGATCACGCCGACACGGCAGCGCTGCGCGAGAAATACGCGACCGATCCGGCAGTGGACACGAGCCGCATCGTGGAGGTTGACGCTGTTTGGGGCGACAGCACGCTGTCTGAATGCCTCGGCGGCAGCAAGGTGGACTACGTCATCGCCTCGCACGTCGCCGAACACGTGCCGGACCTTGTGACCTGGCTGCAGGAGATCGAGGCCGTGCTGCGGCCGCGCGGCGAATTGCGGCTGGTGCTGCCCGACAAGCGCTTCACGTTCGATTGCCTGCGATCCGAGGCGCGCTTCAGCGACGTGGTGCACGCCTATCTGATCCGGGCGCGCCGGCCGTCATCCCATGCGCTGCTGGACTGTGTGCTTGATGTGGCGGCAAACGCCGATGCCGCGGCACTGCTCGATGGTCGCCAGACACCGGCCGATATCGAACGCGCCTTCACCTTTGATGATGCATTGAGGTTCGTGCGCGAGCGCATCGCGTGTGACGTGTATACCGACGTGCATTGCTGGGTGGTTACCGCGCGCGGCTTCGCCGAACTGATGCAGCGCCTCGTCGAGGTCGGTCTGACCAACTTCGCCTGTGCCAAGTTCGTCGATAGCGCGCGCTTCGAGTTCTACGTTATGCTAAGGCCGGAACCGGATCGCCAAGAGGCGGCGCGGAGCTGGCAACGCATGGCGGATACCACGGTTTATGCGCTGTCCGTGGTCGCGGCGTCGGCGCCGGAACAGCTGCAAGCCGACGATTCCGCGGCGAGCGAACTTGCCTGGCTGCGCGGCCGTGTCGCGGCGATGGAGCATTCGACCTCGTGGCGCGTCACGGCACCGCTGCGTGGATTGGTGCGTGCCTTGCGTGCCGTCAGTGGTGGCCGCGCGAATGCGTCCGGCTGAACCGCGCCTTCGCCCGCTCGCGGATTCCCTGGAATGTCGCATACAGCATCGGGATGAGGAACACGCCGAGCGAGCTTGCGACGATCATGCCGGCGAACACCGCGGTGCCCACGGCGCGGCGGCTGAGCATCGCCGCACCCTCGGCCCAGACCAGTGGGATCAGACCGCAGATGAAGGCAATCGAGGTCATCATCACAGCACGGAACCGGATGCGCGCGCCGAGAGCCGCCGCTTCCAGTATCGGCAATCCGGCCTCGCGCTGCTCCTTGGCGAATTCCACAATCAGGATGCCGTTCTTCGCGGCGAGCGAGATCAGAACCACCAGGCCGATTTGCGCGTACAGGTCGAGCGACAGGCCGGAGATCAGGATGCCGGCAAATGCACCCAGCACACCCACGGTCACCGACAGCAGGACGGGGATCGGGATCATCCAGCTCTCGTACAGCGCCACCAGGAACAGGTAGGCGAACATCACCGACAGCGACAGGATCGCGCCGGTCTGCCCCGATGCGGCCTTCTCCTGATAGGCGGTGCCTGACCATTCGAAGGCGTAGCCCGGCGGTAGCGTCTTCGCCGAAGCCTGCTCCATGGCGAGCAGTGCATCGCCCGACGACACGCCAGGTCGCGGGCCGCCATTCACCGTCACCGCACGATAATTGTTGAAGCGGCTGATCACCTGTGGGCCGAGTACGATCCGGAGATCCGCGATGGAGCGCAGCGGCACCATCTCGCCCTGTCGATTGCGGACATAGATCCGGTAGATTGCCGATGAGTCGCTGCGATCAGGCGCATCGCCCTGGATATTCGCCTGCCAGGTGCGACCGTACAGGTTGAAGTCATTGACGTAGAACCCACCCAGCGTCGATTGCAGCGCGTTGAACACGTCGGCGATGTTGAGTCCGAGTGCCTGCGCCTTTTCCCGATCGATATCCAGCCAGATGGACGGATTGCTTGCGGTGAACGTGGAGAATACGCGCGCCAGCCGTGGATCCTGATTGGCCGCCGCGACGAGGCCCTGCATCACGCTCGCCATCTCCGCAGGGTCGCGGCCTTCCAGGTTCTCAAGCTGGTATTCGAAGCCACCGCTGGTCGAAAGGCCGATGATCGGCGGCAGATTGAACGGAAACGCATTGGCTGACCGGACCTGCTGCACGGCGCCGAACACCCGTCCGATAACCGCCTGTGCACTGTCGGCAGCGGCGGTGCGATCGGCGAACGGCTTCAGGCGAACCACCACGAAGGCGGCATTTGGTTCGTTGCCGCCGTCGAGCAACGAAAATCCGACGATGGAGAGCACGCCGTCCACCTGCGGCATTGGCCTGATCAAGCCCTCGATCTGTTGCACCACGGCCCGCGTGCGGGACACCGAGGCGCCATCCGGCAATTGCACGGCAACGAAGAAGGCGCCCTGATCCTCCTCCGGCAAAAACCCTGTCGGGGTGCGGGCCGCCAGCAGCCATATGCCGACGGCCGCCGCGACGATCAGCAGCACGGACAGGATGGACACACGCAGCAACCGCAGCACCACCGCGGCGTAGCCGTTGCGAACCCGATCGATGCCGCCAAGCACCAGGCTGAGCGGTCCGCGAGGCCGCCCGTGGTGGCGCAGGAACACGCCGCACAGCGCCGGCGACAGTGTCAGCGCGTTCATCGCCGAGATCAGCATTGCCACGCTGATCGTGACGGCGAACTGGCGGAACAGCGAACCGGAGACGCCCGGGATAAATCCCACCGGCACGAACACCGACAGCAGCACGAGGGAAATCGCAATCACCGGCCCGGTGATCTGCTGCATCGCCTTCTTGGTTGCATCGCGCGGCGGCAGGTCCGGCTCCTCGGCCATCACGCGTTCGACGTTCTCCACCACCACGATCGCGTCATCCACCACGACGCCGATGCCGAGAACCATCGCCAGCAACGACACCGTGTTGGCGGAGAACCCGGCAGCCAGCAAGATGGCGAACGTGCCGACCAGACTGACCGGTATGGCGATCATCGGGATGATCGTGGCTCGAAGATTCCCGAGGAACAGGAACACGACGAGGATCACCAGGGCGAAGGCGATGCCGAGGGTCTTCTCGACCTCGGTAATCGTGGACGCGACGAACGACGAGCTGTCGTAGAAGACGCGCGCCTTCAGGCTGTCGGGAAACCGCTTCCCCAACTCGTCCAGCGCTGCCTGAACCCGCGCCGAGGTCTGCACAGCGTTGGCGCCGGGTGCGAGGTACAACCCTATGGAGACTGCCGGGTCGCCATTCAGCCGGCTCTCGGTATCCATGTTGGCGGCGCCCAACTCGACGCGCGCGATGTCCGACAGGCGCAGCACCGAACCATCCGGATTGGCGCGGATCACGATCTTGCCGAACTGCTCCGGCGTGGTGAGCCTGCCCTGGGTCTGCACGTTGAGCTGAAACTGCGTCACGTCGCCGGTCGGGCGTGCGCCGATGCGGCCGACCGGCGCCTGCACATTCTGCTGCTGGATCGCGGCGATGATGTCGGATGGCGCCAGGTTCAGGCTGATGAGCCGGTTCATGTCGAACCACACTCGCATCGAGTAGTCGAGCCGCCCGAACAGCAGTGCATCGCCTACGCCCGGCGTGCGCGCCAGCCGGTCGAGCACGTTGATGGTGACGTAATTGCTGATGAAAAGCGGATCCTGCTTGCCACCCTCGCTGTAGAACTGCAGGAATTCCAGGATGGCGGCGGAACGCTTCCGCACCGTGATGCCGTAGCGCTGCACTTCTGGCGGCAGCCTGGACAGCGCCTGCTGCACGCGATTGTTGACGTTGACGGTATCGATGTCCGGATTGGTGCCCAGTTCGAAGCTGACGGTCAGGCTGTAGCTGCCGTCGTTGCCGCTGTTGGACTTCATGTAGATCATCTTGTCGACGCCGACGATTTGCGCTTCCAGCGGCTGTGCGACCGTGGCTTCCACCACAGCGGCCGAAGCACCAGTGAAGCTGGTCGATATCGTCACCTGCGGCGGCACGATGTCGGGGAACTGGGCGACCGGTATCCGCAGCAGCGACAGGATGCCGGCGAGTGTCGTCAGGATGGCAATGACGATTGCCAGGCGCGGGCGATCGACGAAGACCGCAGAGATCATCCGGCTTGTCCCGCCGCTTTCGGCGCGGCGGGCGTTGGAACGGCAGGTCCGGGCGCCACCTGACTCCCCGGTCGCACGCGCTGAATGCCCTCCAACACCACCATTTCGCCTTCGTTCAGCCCGGCATTGATGACCGCGGTCGATGGCGTGGACTGGCCAAGTTTCACCCGACGCTGCTGGACATGGTTCTGGTCGTCCACGGCGTAAACGTAGTCACCCTGCTGGTCGGACAGCACGGCAGCGCGTGGAACGGTAATCGCCACAACCGGCTGGATGCCTTCGACCAGCACGGAGACGAATTCGCCATCGATCAGCGGGCGATCCACCGGCTTTCCCGCCTCGATCGGCTTGAGCGGCGGGTTGGCTATCGTGCCGCGCACCAGGATCGTGTCGGTGGTCGCCTGCACGCTTGGCTCGATGTAATCGATCTTGCCGGACTGGTTGTACAGCGTGCCATCCGGCAGACGCAGCCGGATCACCACGGCGCCAAGACCGCCCTGTGCGGCGTAGTGTTTTTCCAGGTCGATCTCCGCACGCACCGCGATCGGGAACAGGACATATATCGGGTCCTGGCTGACGATGCTGGCGAGCGGGCCGGAACCGGGTCCCACAACATTGCCGACGCTGACCGCGGTTCGGCTGATCTTGCCGCTGATCGGCGCATGGATCTCGGTATAGGCCAGATTGATCTGTGCCACGCGAAGCTGCGCCTGGGCAGACGCCACCTGCGCGGCAAACGAGCGCTGGTTGGCGGTCGCGTCGTCCACGGCGGAGCGTTGGCCGGCCGGCGTGCTCAGCAGCGATTGGGCGCGCGCCAGCTGGATGTTGGCGTTCGCCAGCTTCGAGCTGGCATCTGCAACGGCGGCTTCCTGCTGCGCCACGGCGGCCTCGAACGGCTGCCGCTCCAGTCGATACAGCAGATCGCCCTCATGCACCTCGGTCCCTTCGATGAACAACCGCTGCTCCAGGAACGCGGTCACGCGGGCGGTGAGGACGACGCGATCAACCGCCTGGATGCGGCCGGTGAACTCGGAGGTTTCCGTGACCGCCTGCTTTTCGGCGCGCACCACCCCTACTGCCGGCGGACCGCCCGGCGCCTGGGCACTGGCCTGTCCCGCTGCGACAGACGCGAGCACCGCAACAAGGCAGCGCAGGTTCATCCATGATCCTTTCCCGCCATCGGATGCCGCACAGATGCCGGGCTGCATAGAGATTCGACAGCGGATCGGTCAACCGCCGCCTGTTCGCACTGCAACTGTTGTCATGGCCGGGCGTGTCCCGGCCAACCATGCCTTTGGTCCGTGCATGCAAGGGAGACACGGATGGCCGGGACACGCCCGGCCATGACGATCGAGATAGAGCCTTGCCCCCGGCGAAGTTCCCGAAGCCTGAGCCGTGCGCCCCGGCCTTGCCAGGGACGCTACAGGTGTTGCAGCACTTTGGCCGCGAGATCGTGCAGCACCTGTTCGATCGGCAGCGCGCCGCCACCGCTCACCTGCGGCGTCAGGATCACGCGGTCGATGCCCGGCTGGGCCATCACGCGTGCCAGTTGCTCGCGCACTTCGTCCGGCGTTCCCGCCACCGCGTAGCGCGCGACCAGGCCGTCGGTGACCAGCGCCGCATGGTGCGGCTGGGCCGTCGCGTGGTGGGATACGTCGTAGTTCGCCTGCAGCCGTTGCACGGCGTCGCGGTCCTCGCCTTCGAACCAGTCCGGATTGGTGTTCATCAGCGCACCGGCGACCCGTGCGCGCACCCTGTCGCGCGCCTCACGCGGATCGGCTGCCATGGAATACGGCACCCAGCACGACATCTCGGGTAACGCTCCGTCCATCCCGTCGCGCGCCCAGCCGAGCGCGCGGTTCAACAGGTCTGGGGAAATGCCCTGGTGCAGGATCACGCCATCGGCGAACCGCACCGCGCGGCGAGTCATGCGTGGCCCCGACGCGGCAACCACGATCGGCACCTCGATCGGTTGATCGAGCCAGGTGATGCGGCCTGGCGTGCCGTCCGCAAATGTCACCTGCTCGCCGCGCAGCAACCGCCGCACCGTCGTGGCGTACTCCTCCACCTCGGCAATTTTGGACGCCGGCAGTCCGATCGTGCGCAGCGAGGAGAAGCCGGTGCCGATGCCCATGATCGCCCGGGCGCCGGACATCTCGGCAAGCGTGGCCAGGGAACTTGCCGCGACGGAAGGATGTCGTGTCGCCGGCTGCGTGACGCCGGTCGCCACGCGCAAAGTCGTGGTCTGCGCCAGGCACGCAGCGAGCGTCAGATACGCCTCGCGGCAGAGCAGTTGCGAGTCGATTACCCAGACGCTGTCACAGCCGATTGCCTCGGCGAGCCGCGCCTGACGGGCCAGTTCCGCCACGGGCACGGTTCCCCACAGCGACAGGCCAAGCCGCTTGCCGCGGATCACTCCGCCGCGAGACCCGGTACGAATGCCGGTACCTCCGCCCGCTGCGCCGCATCCATCGGCTGTGGCCACCAGCGGTCTTCCCATTCGGCGAACTGCGGCTGCAGTTTCGGCATCACCTTCTCGGCGAACAGCTTCGTGTTGTACTTGGTCAGTTCCTTGCCCATGTTGCCGTATTGCAGCAGCAGCATGAGGTGCCCGACGTTGAGCGATGTCGCGACTTCGGTGAGCTGTTCCACCACCTCATCCGGCGAGCCGATGATGACGTAGCCACGCTCGACGATGTCCTCCATGTGCGTCGCGCTGCGTGCCTGCTCGCGTGCCGCCGTCGATGCGGCGCGGCCGACCTGGCTCTGCAATCCGGCGCGCATGGTGTTCTCGGTCACGTAGCCAGGCGGCGTCGCCCAGCGCGGATCGGTGTACAGGCAGCGGCCGTAGAAATATTCTGCCGGTTCGCGATACAGCTTCATGGCCTTCTCGCGGGTTTCTGCGACGCCGACAAACTGCAGGAAGCCGGCGCGATATGGATTGCGGTCCTTCCCCAGACGCGACATCTCGGCCCAGAAACCGTCCATCGTCGCCTTGCCGTCCTTGTAGCCGAAATACGACAGGTAGGCGTAGACGTAGTCCATCTTCGCGCACCACTGCCACGTCTCGATCGAGCCGCCGCCCGGAATCCATACCGGCGGATGCGGCTTCTGCACCGGACGCGGCCAGATGTTGACGTAGCGCTGCTGGTTGAAGCGGCCGTTGAAGGCAAACGTGTCGGGTTCCTGCCCGGCCTTCATCACCAGGTCATGCGCCTCGAGATAGCGCTCGCGCAGCAGGCTTGGGTTCTGGCCGTAGCAATAGCAGGTGTCCATCGGCGTGCCGACCGGAAAGCCGGCGATCAACCGTCCGCCTGAGATGACATCGATCATGGCGAACTCTTCCGCGACCCGTGTCGGCGGATTGTACAGCGCGAGCGAGTTGCCCATGACGCAGATTGCGGTGTCGCGGGTGCGGCGAGAGATGGCCGATGCAATGAGGTTGGGCGAGGGCATCAGGCCGTAGCCGTTGGAATGATGCTCGTTGCAGCAGACCGCGTCGAAGCCGCAATCCGCCGCGAACTCCATTTCGTCCATAAAGTCGTTGTACATCAGGTGCGCGCGTTTCGGGTCGAACAGCGACGAGTGGATATCGACCCACACCGACGGGTGCTTCTGCCGGAAGTCGTCCGGCAATTCGGTGTAAGGCATCAGGTGGAACCACAGGAGTTTCATGTCCGTCCCCAATCGTCGGTTGCCAGTTCTTTGGCGGTGATCTGACCACCGCATTCGAACTCTGACAACTGACAGCAGGGACGACCGCAAGGAGGGAGCGTTTACGCCCAGTGACCCTCGACCCAGGTCCAGGCGCCGTTCGGTTGCTGTGCCCAGTGGCCCGGGATCCAGGTGGTCTGGCCATATGGCGGCTGCACGTACTGGCCGGGCTGCCATGCCCAGTCACGGCCCGGCGTGCCGGTGTATTGCCAATGGCCCGGCTGCCAGACTTCGGGCCCCGCACCCGGCGGCGGTGGTGGAACGAGTTCCGAATGCGGCGGTGGCGGCGGCCCTGGTGCCATGGCCACGACTGGCTGCATCTGCTGCGGCGGTGGCTGCACGATCACCTGGGTCTCGCGCGGCGGTGCTTCCCGGACGCAGGCGCTGAGAGCGAACAGCGCCGGCGCGACGAGCAATGCCGGAGTCATGCGAGACATTGTGACCTCCTTTGCACCACGCAGTGTTGGGGTGCCGGGCCGGCCTGGCCCGGCACCGGTTCGCTGGTCAGCCTTGCCAGTGGCCGTCGACCCAGACGTAGCCGCCGGTCGGTTGCTGCAGCCAGTGACCTGGCTCCCAGACTGCCTGGGGGGCGGGCCGTTGCACATACTCGCCGGGAGCCCAAACCCAGTTCCCCGCGTCCCACATCCAATGACCCGGGCGCCAGTACATCATCTGTGCCTCGGCACTGGGCGGCGGTGGGATGGTTTCGACGCGGGTCGGCGGCGGAGCGTTCGGCGCGATGACCACACTAGGCGCCTGGGTCTGCACTGGCATCGGTGTCACGACCTGAACCGATTGAGCGCCAGCCTGGGTCACTGAAGCGGCACCCGCAAGCAAAGTAAGCGTCGGAACAATCAAGTAATACTTTCTTTGCAACATAGTGAGACTCCTTTGGCTCGACACCAGGCCAGAAATACGGTTCCTGACCTTCCGGACAAGCTCCGGCCTTGATTTCGGCTGCTCAACAGATCGGTGGAAAATGCGGCGCCAATAGGGCTGTCCGAGCAGCCTGATGGTAACATCGCATTGAATATCTTCCGGATATGCCGATCACGAAAAGGCGAATTCTTTGGATGCTTCGGGGTCGCGATCGGTCGAAAGAGTGATTGACTAGGTCAGATAATTATGTGACCAAAGCTGGTAAATGGTCGAAGTCCTTCCCAGCCCCGGCCTTGAGCACCGGGTGACCGCCATCCGGCGGTTCAACCGCTTCTACACCGGCGCGATCGGCGCCCTCCACGAGGGGCTGCTGCAAAGCCGCTTCTCGCTCACCGAGGCGCGGGTTCTCTATGAGCTTGCGCAACGCGCCGACGTTACCGCCACCGAACTCGGCCGCGAGCTCGATCTGGATTCGGGTTACCTCAGCCGCATCCTGCAGCGCTTCGAACGGGAAGGGCTGATCGTCCGGGCGCTGTCGGAAGTGGACCGGCGCCAGAGCCTGCTGTCGCTGACGGCAGCGGGCCGCGAGGCATTCGCGCCGCTGGATGCGCGGTCGCGCGAGGAGGTGGGCGCTCGCCTCGCCGCTCTTTCGGAACCGGCCCAGGCATCGCTGGTCGGCGCGATGCAACAGATCGAAGCCCTGCTCGGTGCCCGCGGTGCTGCGCCCTGGCTGCTGCGTCAGCATCGGCCGGGCGACATCGGCTGGGTCGTGGCGCGCCACGGCGCGCTGTATGCCGAGGAGTATGGCCTCGATGCCCGCTTCGAAGCACTGGTGGCGCAGGTGGCCGGGGCGTTTCTCGCGCACCACGATCCGGCGCGCGAGCGCTGCTGGATCGCTGAGCGCGACGGCGTCAATGTCGGCTCGGTGTTCCTGGTGCAGAAATCAGACGAAGTGGCGAAGCTGCGGTTGCTGATCGTGGAACCCACGGCGCGCGGTTCCGGCATTGGCCGCCGGTTGGTCACGGAGTGCATCGGCTTCGCCCGGTCTGCCGGTTACCGCCGCATCACGCTATGGACCAACGATGTCCTGCTGGCGGCCCGGACGATTTATCAGCAGACCGGCTTCCGGTTGGTCGCCAGTGCGCCGCACCAGGATTTCGGCCCGCCGATGATCGGCGAGGACTGGGAACGCGCCTTGCACTGAAGTCGCACCGGTGATTGGCATTGTGCTGATTGCCAATCGGTAACCGGTAGCCCCCTGTCCAACGGTGGCCCGCTGCTCTAATTCGGCCCTGCATGGTCCAGACAGAGCAAGAGTCCGGAAAGGCCGCCGCAGCCAAAGGGTGGCTGAGACGCGAAGTCCGTCAGGCCAGGCACGCTGCGCGGCCGGTTGTGCTGGTTGGGCTTGCCGGCACTGTCCTGGCAATCGGCCAGGCCGACTGCGCCGCGCGGGTGCTGGCCGCCGCGCTCGGCCGCAGTGCCAGTGAAGTGACCATTCCATTGATGGCCTTCGCGGTGCTGGGGCTTTTGCGTGCGACGTTGGCGGTGGCCGCGGACCGGGCGGCCTTTGGTGCCGGTGCTGCCGCGCGGCGCCGGTTGCGGACAGACGCGCTGTCTCGCCTGCTGCACGCCGGTCCTGCGCAACTCCGCACCCAGCATTCCGGTGAACTGACTTCGATCGTGGTGGATCGGATCGAGGCGTTGGACGGACTGTTCGCACGCTGGCTACCGGCATCGGTGCTGGCAATTGCCGGGCCGGCGCTGGTCGCCCTTGCCGCTGTTCTCGCTGACCCGATTGCCGGCGGTGTACTGTTGGTGTGTGGACTGCTCGTGCCGGTCGCCATGGCTGCTGCCGGGATTGGCGCTGCCGCCGCGTCGCGCCACCAGTTCCTCGCGCTAGCCAGGTTGCAGGCGCGCTTTCTCGACCGGGTGCGCGGGATCGCCACCATCGTGCTGTACCGGCAGGCCGACGCCGAAGCGCACTCGCTCGCCGCAGCGGCCGATGAACTCCGCCGGCGCACCATGCGGGTGCTGCGTGTCGCCTTCCTGTCCTCGGCCGCGCTCGATCTGGCGGCTGCGCTCGCCTTCGTCGTGTTGGCATTGCGCTATGGCATGGCGCTGCTGTCCGCCGATCTGGCACATCCGGAAACCGCACTGTTCGTGCTTCTGCTGGTGCCGGAGTTCTTCGCCCCGCTGCGCGGTTTCGCTGCCGCTTATCAGGATCGGCTGCATGCCACCGGTGCGGCCGAAGCGCTGATCGACTTGCCAGCGCTGCCGCCTCCCCAGCCCCTGCGCGAAGTGCGCACCGTGGCGGCACGCGGCGTCACCGTGGGGTTCGAAGATGTGATGCTGACCTGGGATCCGGCCCGCGGGCCGGCGTTGAACGGACTGTCGTTCCGCGTGCCGGCCGGCGAGACCCTGGTGCTGGCCGGGCCGTCCGGCGCCGGAAAGTCCACCGTGATCGAGATCCTGTTGGGGTTCGTGCGCCCAAGCGGCGGCCGGGTGACGATCAATGGCGCCGACATCGCCGACCTCGTGCCGCAGGCCCTGGCGCGCCTCACCGCCTGGATTGGTCAGCGTCCGGTGCTGTTCGCCGGTACGATCCGCGACAACATTCGTTTCGCGCGACCCGAGGCCACGGATGTGGAAGTGGAGGACGCTGCCCGCAGCGCCAGCGTGACCGATTTCACGTCCGAACTGCCGGAGGGTCTGGATACCAAAGTGGGTGAGGGCGGCTATGGACTGTCCGGGGGACAGGCGCAGCGCGTCGCAATCGCCCGGGCTTTTTTGAAGAATGCTCCGCTGCTGCTGCTGGACGAACCGACGGCGCATCTCGATCCCGCGATCGAGGCGGAGGTGCTGGAAAGCCTGCGACGCCTGGCTTTAGGCCGCACGGTGATCCTCGCCAGCCACTCGTCCGCGGCGCACGGCTTTGGCGGGCGACGATTGGACATAAGGGACGGCCGCGCTGTCCCGGCGCGTGGCGTGGCATGACCGACGTGCTCCGCATCCTTGGCCTGTGGCGCGGCCGCTTGGGGTGGCTGGCGGCCGGCATCGTGGTTTCGCTGGCGGCGCTGGCGGCCGGCGTCGCAATGATGGCGGTTGGCGGCGCAACCTTGGCCACGGCGGTCACCGCCGGCGTACTGGCGGCGCCCCTGATCCTGCGCGGCCTCGGCTCGGCGCGCGTGGTGCTGCGTTATGCCGAACGGTTGGTGACGCATGCCGCGACGTTCCGCGCACTGGCCGACCTGCGGGTCTGGTTCTTCCGCAACCTCGCGCATAGCACCGCCGGCGGTCTCGGGTTCCGTCAGGCAGGCGATGTGCTGGCGCGCCTGGTTGGCGACATCGAGGTACTGGACGGTCTGTATCTACGAATTCTCGTGCCGCTGGCCGGTGCGATCCTGCTCCTGCCGGTTCTCGTTCTGCTGATCGTTTGGCACGGCGTTGCACTCGCCCTGAGCATTGGCCTGCTGTTCGCGATTGCGGCGATCGCACTGCCGTGGGTCGGCGCCCGCATGGCGGCGCGTGCCGGCGGGGTGCTGGCAGACACGACTGGCGCCCTGCGTATTGCTGTGCTGGACGCGTTGACGGGCCTTCGCGAGGTGCGCGCGTTCGGGGCCGAGGGCCGCATGCTGGCCGCGGTGCAGGCGCGCGAGGCGGCCATGCTTGCGACCCAGCACGAACTCGCGAGCCGCACCGCGTTGGCCGGCGGCGGCGCTTTCCTCTGTGGCCAGATGGCCATCCTGGCGGTCCTGGTCGCGGCCGGCAGCGCTCCGGCTGCTGCGGTGGCCACGGCTTTTCTGGTCGTGGCGGCATTCGAGGCGGTGGGCGGCCTGCCGCGTGCCGGGGTGCTTGCCGGCCATGTCGCTGCGGCTGCGCAACGGGTGCTCTCGGCAGCCGACACGCCAGTGCCGGTGCCTGATCCGTCCTGGCCAGGCGTGCCGCCTGCCAGCTTCGCACTGCGCTTCGAAGCGGTGCATTTCCGCTGGCTGCCGGAACGGCCGCCGGTGTTCGACGGCCTGACGCTCGACGTGCCGCAGGGGGCACGGGTCGCGTTGCTGGGGCCGTCAGGAGCCGGCAAGTCCAGTCTTGCAGCGCTCGCTCTGAAGGTGGCGGCACCACAATATGGCAGGGTGCTGTTGGGTGGCGTCGATATCGCCACGCTGGCCGCGGACGATGTACGGGCGCGGATCGGCTGGCTCGCGCAGGCGACTCATCTGTTCGATGACACGATTCGCGCGAACCTTTTGCTGGCGCGCCCGGACGCCGATGAAGCAGCCCTTTGGGCCGCGCTCGACGCCGCGCGAATCGGCGAGATGGTGCGCGCGTTGCCGGATGGCCTGGACACCTGGGTGGGAGAAGGCGGTGCGCGGTTGTCCGGTGGCCAGGGACGTCGGCTGGCGCTGGCACGTGCGCTGTTGTCGCCGGCGCCGGTGTTGATTCTCGACGAACCGTGCGCCGGCCTGGATGCTGAAACCGAGCGAGCCTTCCTGGCGACGCTGAACCATGTGGCGGACGGTCGCAGCATAATTCTGATCACGCACCGGCTGACCGGGGTGGAACAGCTGGATCGCATCTGGCGATTGTCCGGCGGCAAGGCGATCGCTGCCGCGGCGTAGCGCATTACGCGCTATTTCAGGATGGCGAGAACCGCCAAGCCACAGGCATATGCCATCAGCAGCGCCGCGAAGATGCCCCAGACGTACGTCATGCCCGGCTTGCCGGCGAATCCGCCGACTATCGCGGTGCGCAATTTGGCAAGTTCGGCCTTGGTTGCGAGATCTCGTGCGATGCCTATCTCGACCCTTCCCAGCCGGTCCTCGAGCCTGGCAGTCGTCGCTTGCAACTGGCCGATAGCCGACTTGACCTCCTGCATGCCCTTTTCCAGCCGGGAAACCCGCTCTTCCACGCTTCGATCGTAGGGTTCGCCATCGGCTTCGCCGCAGATGCTTCGGGCTTGGCGCACGTTCTCATGTCGCCGCGGTTGACGTGGGGTTAACCGAACGGCAGGAAGTTGCACGTCACGCGCGAGAAGGGAATCGGCCATGCGCCGCCTCGGCATCCTGTTCCTACTATTTTGTGTTGCCATCGGTGGCGCGCGCGCCGCCGATCCACCGCAAAAATTCGTCGTGTTCTTCCAGGAATGGTCAGCCGCGCTCGACGATTCGGCGCAGGCAGTGATCGCCCATGCGGCTGACTGGGTGAAGTCGCATCCAGGCAATGTTGCGCACGTCAACGGCTTTGCCGATCCCACCGGCAGCAAGCGGGCCAACGAGTTGCTGTCGGACCTGCGTGCGCAAATGGTGGTTGATCAGTTGCAGGCCGATGGCATCGATCCGAAGACCATCCGTCAACGGGGTCACGGCTCGGTCCAGTTCGCCCTGACATCGCAGGAAAGCCGGCGGGTGGAAATCAGCATCAGCCGGAACTGATCCAGGTGCTGCAGTCGCTGCTCGCCGAGAATCCCGCGACTGTGCTGCGTCGTGTGTTTGGCTTTCCCGGTTTCCGTGGCCAGCAGGAACAGGTGGTGAACCACGTCATCGCCGGCGGCGATGCGCTGGTGCTGATGCCGACCGGCGGCGGCAAGAGCATCTGCTTCCAGGTGCCCGCTCTGTGCCGCCCCGGCACCGCGGTGATCGTCTCGCCGCTGATCGCGCTGATGGACGACCAGGTGGCGGCGCTGCGCCAGCTTGGCGTGGCGGCCGGCGCGCTGCATTCTGACCTCGATCCCGCCGAAGCGCGCAGCGTCACGCGCGACCTGCTCGAGCAGCAGCTCGACCTGCTCTACGTCTCGCCCGAACGGCTGCTGGGCAACGGCACGCTGGAGCGCCTGTCCCGCCTGCAATTGTCGCTGTTCGCCATTGACGAGGCGCATTGCGTGTCGCAATGGGGCCATGAGTTCCGTCCCGAGTATCGCGAACTGGCCTGCCTGACGGAACACTTCCCCGGCATCCCGCGCGTGGCGCTGACCGCCACCGCCGATCCGCGTACGCGCGCCGACATTCTTCAGGCGCTTCGCATGCCTGCGGCTGAGGTGTTCGTCGCCAGCTTCCACCGGGCCAACCTGCATTTGGCCGCTGCCCCGAAGGTGGGCGAGACCGCGCAACTGCTCGATCTGCTGGCGCGCCATCCCGGCGAGTGCGGCATCGTGTATTGCGGCAGCCGCGCCAAGACCGAGCGCGTTGCCCAGAAGCTGCAGGACCGATCGATCGAGGCGGTGGCATTCCATGCCGGCCTGGATCCCGCCCACAAACGCGAGGCACTGGCGCGTTTCCGCTCGGGCGAGGCGGTCGTCATCGTCGCGACGATAGCGTTCGGCATGGGGATCGACCGGCCCGATGTGCGCTTTGTGGTGCATCTCGACATGCCGGACAGCCCCGAGGCCTGGTATCAGCAGATCGGCCGCGCCGGCCGCGATGGCGAGCCAGCCGATACACTGCTGCTGTACGGCGGCCAGGACATCGCACAGGCGCGCCACTGGCTGGCGCAATCCGCCGCGCCTGAAGCACAAAAGCGCGTGACCCGCACCAAGCTCGAGGAGATGATCGCGCTCACCGAGGCGGTGACCTGCCGCACGCGCTCATTGCTGGCATGCTTCGGCGAGGCACTCGCCGAGCCGTGCGGACATTGCGACAATTGCGCCGCGCCGCCGCTGATGGTCGATGCGACGGTGGACGCGCAGAAGGTGCTGTCGGCGGTGTACCGCACCAATCAGTTGTTCGGCGCGCTGCACATCATCGCTGTGCTGCGCGGCGAGACCACGGATGGCGTGCTGCGCCACGGGCATGACCGGCTGCCGACCTATGGTGTGGGACGCGAGCATCCCGCGCCGTACTGGCGGAGCCTGATCCGCCAGCTCATCGCGACCGGTGCCTTGGACGTCGATACCGAGGGCCACGGCGGGCTGTTCCTGGTGCAGGACAAGGCGCGGCCGATCCTGCGTGGCGAGGTTCGTGTGATGCTGCGCCAGGAGGGCAAGCGTCGCCCCGAGGCGTTGCGGCCCGATCGGCGTGCCGCGGCATTCTCCGAGGACGGTCCCGAAACGCAGACCTTGTTCGAAGCCTTGCGCACGTGGCGGGCGGCGCAGGCCAAGGCGCAACGTATCCCGCCCTATGTCATCTTCCACGACGCGGTGCTGCGGGATATTGCTGCGGTACGGCCGGCAGATCTCGATGAGCTGAGCCAGATCAAGGGTGTCGGAACATCGAAACTGCAGCGGTATGGCAGTGACGTGCTGGGTGTGATCGGCCGTACCGGTTGACGCGCAGCGGAGCCGGCCCGGTTGGCGCCAACATGGCGCCCTTGCTGACGTGGGGATGCGACGCATGACACCGACCGTGGACGGCGATCGCCTGTGGCAGTCGATCATGGACATGGCAGAACTCGGCCCCACTCCCGAAGGCGGCAGCTGCCGCCTCGCGCTTTCCGCCGAGGACGTGCAGGCCCGCAGCCTGTTCCTTGACTGGTGCAGGCCGCTGCATCTGCGCTTCGAACAGGACGCAATCGGCAACATGTTCCTGCGCCGCGACGGCACGGATCCAGCGGCCCACGCTGTGGCATTTGGCAGCCATCTCGACACTGTGCCGACCGGCGGTCGGTTCGACGGGGTGTTCGGCGTGTTGGCCGGCCTGGAGATCATGCGCGCGCTGGACGCAGCCGGCATCAGCACGCGCGCGCCGCTCGAACTGGTGAACTGGACCAACGAGGAAGGCAGCCGCTTCCGCCCTGCCATGATGGGCAGCCGCGTGCACGCCGCCGACATGTCGCTGGAGGACGCGCTGGCGATCACCGATGACACCGGAACCAGCGTGCGGCAGGCGCTGCAGGCCAGCGGCCAGGCCGGCGCATTGACGCCCTCGCCGCGCGGCTGGGCGTACTGGTTGGAGGCGCATATCGAGCAGGGTCCCATCATGGAGGCCACCGGCACCGATATCGGCATCGTCACCGGCACCATGCACGCGCGCTATTTCCAGCTCACTGTCACCGGCGAACCAAGCCATGTCGGGCCCACCACGATGGATCGGCGCCGCGACAGCCTGGCGGCCACGGCGGAGATCATCCTGGCAATCGAACGTATCGCGCGCGCCGCGGAGCCCAATGGCCGGGCCTCCGCCACCTGGATCGAGAACTATCCCAACGCGCGCGGAAACGTGGCGAACATCACCCGCCTGCATTGCGACGTGCGGCATGAGCAGGCGCAACTTGCGATCGAGATGGAGGCATCGCTGCGCGAGGCGCTGAACGGCATCGCGGCGCGTCGGCGCGTGACGGTCGATGTCGATCCATACACCACCTTCGGCCCGATCACATTCGACCAGTCGCTTGGCAACCTGGTGCGCCGCAAGGCCGAGACGCGGCAGCTCACCACGCGGGACATGATCGCCGCTGCCGGCCACGATTCCGTGCTGATCGCGCCGCTCTGCCCAAGTGCCATGCTGTTCGTCCCCAGCGTCGATGGCATTACGCACAACCCGCGCGAATATTCCACGAAGGAACAACTCGCCCGGGGCGCGCAGGTGATGCTGGACACGGTGCTCGAACTGGCGGCCTGATGGCTGGTTCTGGCGCACGGTGCCGCCGAACCCGCCAGCGTGCTCAAATCGTTGCCTACACCGGTTGGTTTGATCCAGATCAATGCGCCCCCGCATTAGCCGGGTCTTAAACATTGCAGGTTCTATTGCACCGAACTGCCTCGAACGGGGGTTCCATGTCGTTGCGCGACAAGCTGACCTGGGCAGGCGTCGTCCTGCTTGGCACAATCTCCTTCGGCATCGTCGCCCTGACCCGGGACGAGCCGGTGAATGCCGCATGGCTCGTTGTCGCCGCAGTGTGCATCTACTTCATCGCCTACCGGTTCTATGCGCTCTACATCACCAGCCGGGCGTTCCGCGTCGATCAGACGCGACAGACGCCGGCCTGGCGGCACAACGATGGCCTGGACTACGTGCCGACCAACCGCGTGGTGCTGTTCGGCCACCATTTCGCGGCGATTGCCGGTGCCGGCCCGTTGGTCGGACCCGTCCTGGCCGCCCAGATGGGCTACCTGCCCGGCACGTTGTGGATCCTCGCCGGAGTGGTGTTCGCCGGCGCGGTGCAGGACATGACCGTGCTGTTCTTTTCCACCCGCCGCGACGGCCGCTCGCTCGGCGACATGATCCGCTCCGAAATGGGTCCGGTCGCCGGCGGTATTGCCGGCGTCGGCATCCTGTTGATCTGCATCATCGTGCTTTCGGTGCTGGCGCTAGTTGTGGTCAACGCGCTGGTGGGCAGTCCGTGGGGCACGTTCACGGTGTTCTGCACGATTCCGATCGCGCTGCTGATGGGCGTCTACAGCCGGTTCATTCGACCCGGCCGATTGGCTGAAATGTCGGCAATCGGTGCCATCATGCTGCTGGCCGCATTGATCGGCGGCAGGTCGGTCTCGGAGACGCCGGAACTCGCGGTCTATTTCAACCTGCCCAGCAGCACGCTGGCGCTGCTCATCATCACATATGGGTTTGTCGCGTCCGTGCTGCCGGTGTGGCTGCTGCTGGCGCCGCGCGATTATCTGTCCACCTTCCTCAAGATCGGCACCATTCTGCTGCTGGCGATCGGCATCATGGTGGTGCGTCCGGACCTGCAGATGGCCGCCACGACACGCTTCGTGGATGGCAGCGGGCCGGTGTGGGCGGGCAGCTTGTTTCCGTTCCTGTTCATCACCATCGCCTGCGGCGCCGTGTCTGGTTGGCACGCGCTGATCTCCTCCGGCACGACACCGAAGATGATCGAGAACGAGACCCAGGTACGCCTGTTGGGCTATGGCGCGATGCTGATGGAATCGTTCGTCGCGATCATGGCAATGATCGCCGCCTCGGTGATCCATCCCGGCGTGTATTTCGCCATGAACAGTGCCGCGGGCCTGGTCGGTACCGACGCCGGACACGTCGCACAGGTGGTGTCCGGCTGGGGCTTCACCGTCACGCCGGATATGCTCACGCAACTTGCGCATGACGTGGGCGAGAAGACCATCCTGTCGCGCACCGGCGGTGCGCCAACGCTCGCCGTCGGCATGGCCAGCATCCTGTCCGGCATGATCGGCGGCAAGCTGCTGATGGGCATCTGGTACCACTTCGCCATCCTGTTCGAAGCGCTGTTCATCCTCACCACGGTGGATGCCGGAACGCGGGTCTGCCGCTTCATGATCCAGGACCTGGTGGGCAACGTGATCCCGGCGTTCAAGGCAACCGAGTCATGGGTCAACAACATTGCCGGCTCGGCATTGGCCTGTGTCCTGTGGGGGTATTTCCTCTATCAGGGCGTGATCGATCCGTTCGGCGGCATCTGGACCCTCTGGCCGCTGTTCGGCACCGCCAACCAGATGCTTGCGGCGATTGCTCTGACATTGTGCACCGTGGTGCTGTTCAAGATGAAGCGAGAGCGCTACGCGTGGGTCACCATTGTGCCGACCGTGTGGCTGGTCGCCTGCACGGTGACCGCAGGCCTGGAGAAGGTGTTCAGCGCCAATCCCGCGATCGGCTTCCTGAGCCACGCGGCGAAGTTCTCCAGTGCCGTCGCGGCCGGTACCGTCCTGGCGCCTGCCAAGACCGTGCAGCAGATGAGCCAGATCGTCTTCAACGACTACGTCGATGCAGGTCTCGCCGCCGTGTTCGCCGCCATTGTCGTCATCATGGTGGTGTACGGCGTGGCCGCCTGCATCAGGGCAATGGGCAATCCTCGCAGCACCGCACTCGAGATCGATGCATCCGGTGCGATGATGGGCATGGGCGATGACTAGCCTTCGCCTGGTCTGCGAAGTGGTGACGCAAACCGCTCGTCTGATGGTCGGTGTACCGGACTACCAGACTTACGTCCTGCATCGGCAGACAAGACATCCCGACAAGCCGGTGATGACCTATGAGGAATTCTTCCGGGAGCGGCAGACAGCCCGGTATGCGATCGGCAAGGGCAGGTTCAGGGGCTGCTGCTGAGCCGTGAGCCGGGCACGCCCGGTGCACGGCTGATGCAGTGCCTGCGCAGGCGGCGTAGTATCCACCCGCCATGAGCGAGACAAAGCTCCCCACCCTGGCGACGAGGCGTCTGCGGCTGCGCCCCCTCCGGGAGGAAGATGCGGCCGGGATGCACCAGGCCTACGGCGATCCCGTCGCGATGCGCTTCTGGGACGCCCTGCCGTCGCGCGACCTCGCGGAGACCGTAGAGCACGTGCGACGATCGCGTGCCATCGATCCGCAGTTCCATGCGGCCTTCGCGGTGGAGACTCTCGACACCAGCGAGTTCGTCGGGATGGTCAATTACCACGCGCGATGGGCGGCGGCGCGCCGCCTGGCGGTCGGCTGGATTCTGGTTCCTCGCTTTTGGCATCTTGGGCTGATGCGTGAGGCCATGGCAGCGTTGCTGCGGCATTGCTTCGACGACCTGGACACCCACCGGGTCGAGGCCGAGATCGAGCCGGAAAATGCTGCATCGATCCGGTTGGCGGAACGGCTGGGATTCCAACGGGAAGGACTGCTGCGCGACAGGATGTTCGTGGCCGGCGAGCCACGCAGCGTCTTCATGTATGCACTGCTGCAGCCTGCATGGAGCGCCGGGGCATGACGCTATCGGATCGAACGCCGCGGTCGATCGGGCTGGACGACGCCTACGATCAGGTGTGGCCGATAACGGCTGCAACGTTGCCCGGCGGCGTTTCCGCTGCGCTACCGACGGCAAACCTCGCGACGCCGCCCCTGAGCAGGGTTGCGGTATCCGCGGCGTAATGCTGGCCGTCATAGTCGATGCCGACGACGTAGAGGTGCTGCGCCGCTGTCGAGGCACCGCCGGAATAATCGATCGAAATTGTATGGCTGCCCGACCCGAATGATCCGGCGAAGCTGAAGGTCTCGGCCTGCGCTGCCTGCCGCGACGCGGTGACGGTCTGGGCCGGACCGATCTGCTTGCCGTCCACGCTGACGATGAACTGCGCGTTGCCTGCTCCGGCATCCTCGGAAAGGTACGCCACCAGCCGGTCAGGTGGTACTGTGCCGGTCTGCCAGGGATGGTTGGTGTAGACGGTTGGTTCAGTGGTCAGGAAGGTTGTTCCGGAGATCATCGCCGGGCCATTGGATATCTGGCTCGACGTCAGGCCATAAACGTTATTGTTGGTGAAGCTGACCGGCCCTGTCGTCTGGTTCAGCACAGCGCGCGCGCTGCCGGAGTGCAGGTCGTTGATGATCGTGTTGTTGCTGATCTGGACACTGGTGCCGGCATAGAGCGGTCCACCCACATGGATGATCGCGGGATTCTGCGAGGCCGGTCCCTGCTCGATGATGTTGTTCCTGATGACGACTTTGCCGCCGTCGGGCAGGTCGATGCTGTAACTGGCACTCCCGGTCGGGCCATCGATAATGCGGCTGTTCTCGATGATCGTGGTCAGCGCGCGGCTTTTGATCTCGTGGCCCACCACGGCGTCATGGAAATAGCTGCCATTGATCGTCAGCGTGCCGACTTTCCCGACATAAAGGTTGTGCGTGAAACCGTCGCCGGCGCCGTTGTGCGAGAATTCGGAGTTGTTGATCGTGATGCTGCCCGATGGATTGTCCGCCGCGAGCAGCCCGTCCTGGTTGTTGTAGAAATAGCAGTCGTTGATCGTCAGGTTGCCTGACTGGTAACGCACACCCGCGCCGTTGCCGTCGGCCACCTTGGCGCCGGAGAAGCTGATGTTGTCGAGCGTGACATCGGTGTTCGTGACCAGGATGGCTTTCCCATTGGGTGGGGGCACCGTAGCCACAAGGTTGACCATGCCGCCTACGCCTTCGATGGTGATCCTGGTATTGATCGTCGCGAAGTCGTTGGTGTAAGTGCCCGCCTGCACCTGTATCGTATCGCCGTCGTGGGACGCCACGACGGCGGCGGACAGGGTGGCAAACTGCTTGCCTGGGCCGACGGTCAAAACCGACACATATTCCTCCCGATGCGCATCACGCCAATTCGGGTCTAGTGGCAGACCGTGACGCTGCGCGTGAACCAATGAATATTGCGGCGTCAAAACACTGGAAGTCTTGCATCGCCCGCCCTGAAAGACCACGCTACGCCCGCATGGATTTAACGGGCAGGTGATTGCGGTGACTTCGCAAGTCATGCGTTGCATGATCATGGATGCTGCGAAGGTGCCGTTACGACTTGCTGCGCGTGAGGTACCATCGCCAGCACGTGGCCAGATGCTGCTTCGCGTGCATGCCTGCGCAGTATGCCGGACCGACCTGCACGTCGTTGACGGTGATCTTGCGCAGCCGAAACTGCCCCTGGTGCCGGGTCACGAGATCGTAGGCGTCGTCGCTGAACTCGGCGCGGGTGTGGACCGCTTTCGTATTGGCGACCGTGTCGGCGTGCCGTGGCTCGGCTGGACCTGTGGAGTATGCAAATTCTGCCGGTCCGGTCGAGAGAACCTGTGCGCACAGGCTCGCTTCACCGGCTACCAGATCGACGGCGGCTACGGAGAATTCACCGTCGCCGATCAGCGCTTCTGCTTTGCGCTGCCATCCGGCTACAGCGATATCGAAGCCGCGCCGCTGCTCTGCGCGGGCCTGATCGGCTATCGGTCGCTGCGCATGGCGGGGGAGGGGCGGCGTCTGGGCCTGTACGGCTTCGGTGCCGCGGCGCACATCATCGCCCAGGTGGCGCGCTGGCAGGGCCGCGAGGCGCACGCCTTCACCAGTCCTGGCGACACCGAGGCGCAGGCGTTCGCACGCGAACTGGGCGCGGCGTGGGCCGGTGGCTCCGACCAGTTGCCGCCGCAGACGCTGGACGCCGCGATCATCTTCGCGCCTGTCGGTGCGCTGGTTCCCGCAGCGCTGCGTGCGGTCGAGCGCGGTGGAACCGTGGTCTGCGCCGGCATCCACATGAGCCCGATCCCCGGCTTCTCCTACGACATCCTATGGGGCGAGCGAACCGTGCGCTCGGTTGCCAACCTGACGCGGCGGGACGGCGAGGAATTTCTCGAGCTGGCGCCCAAAGTGCCGGTGAAGACACGGACTTTGCCGTACCGTCTCGAGCAGGCGAACCAGGCGCTCGAGGACCTGCGGGCCGGCCGTTTGCAGGGTGCGGCCGTGCTGCATGTTAACCATTCCACGCGTTGACGCACCGATGCGCCGCGCCTAGCGTGCGCCCCTCTTCTACAGCGGGGAAACACCCAGATGGCCAATAAACTCAAGGCGCGGCTTGCGGCAGGTAAGGCGTGCGTCAACTGCTGGCTCGCAATCCCGTCCGGCTTCTCGGCCGAGGTGATGGCGCAATGCGGATGGGACAGCGTCACCGTCGACATGCAGCACGGGGTGCAGGACTACCAGTCGATGGTGCAATGCTTCCAGTCGATGACGGCGCATCCGGTTACCCCGCTGGTGCGTGTGCCCTGGAATGAACCCGGTATCATTGGCAAGGCATTGGACGGCGGCGCGTGGGGGATCATCTGCCCGATGGTGAACAACAAGGCTGAGGCGCAGGCCCTGGTGAGCTACAGCCTGTATCCGCCGAACGGGAAGCGCAGCAACGGCCCGATCCGCGCGGCGATGTATGGCGAGGCGTCCAACTACCAGAAGATCGCCAACGACGAGGTGCTGGTGATTCCGATGATCGAGACGCAGGAAGGCATCGACAACATTGATGAGATCCTGTCGGTGCCCGGGATCAGCGGCATCTATATCGGACCCTCCGACATGGGCCTGTCGCTCGGCCTGATCCCGACGCTGGATCGCGAGGAGCCGCTGATCCTCGGCATCTACGAGAAGCTGCTGGCGTCGTGCAAGAAGCACGGCAAGTTCGCCGGCCTGCACAACGGTACCGCCGCCTATGCCGCACGCATGATCGGCATGGGCTTCCGCTTCGTCACGATCGCCAACGACAGCGGCCTGATGGCGCGCGCGGCGCGCGAGGCGGTGACTGCAACCCGCAAGGCGGCCGGGGACGTCGCCATCTGATCATGCCTGACCGACGGCCGCGGGCTGGCTGTCCGCGGCCGTCTCGATTCAAAGGAGTGCTCCGCCATGGCGCCACCGCCTGTGATCCGTCTGCATCCCGGCGACAGTGTGGTGATTGCGCGGGTGACCCTGATGCCCGGAACACCGGTTGCGGACGGCGTGCCTGCGGCCGAGCGCATTCCGGCCGGGCACAAGGTTGCGGTAATGCCGATCGCACCGGGCGAACCGATTCGGCGCTACGGCCAGGTCATCGGCTTTGCGTCGGCGCCAATCGCGCCTGGCCAGCATGTTCATGTACAGAACTGCGAGATGGGCGACTTCGCCAAGGACTACGCCTACGGCGTGGATGCGCGGCCGACCGATTACGCCAATGCGCCTGCGACGTTCGAGGGCATCCGTCGGCCGGATGGTCGCGTCGCGACGCGCAACTACATTGGCATCCTGACATCGGTGAACTGCTCGGCGCATGTCGCGGGACTGGTGGCTGATGTGTTCCGACGCAACCCATTCACCGGCGACGATCCGCTGGCGGATTATCCCAACGTCGATGGCGTGGTGGCGCTGACGCACAAGACCGGCTGCGGCATGACCGAGGCCGAGCCTTTGCGTGTGCTGCGCCGCACGCTGGCGGGTTATGCGCGGCATGTGAATTTTTCCCACGTGGTCGTGCTGGGACTTGGCTGCGAGGTGAACCAGATCCGCGGATTGCTGGAGGAGCAGCGGCTGTCTGAGCGCATTCGCAACATGGACATCCAGACCATGGGCGGCACGCGCAAGACGGTGGAAGCCGGCGTGGCGTTCGTGAAGGAGGTGCTGGCCGAAGCGAACCACGTCCATCGCGAACCGGTGCCGGCGAGCGAACTGACGGTGGCGCTGCAATGCGGCGGCTCCGACGGATATTCCGGTGTGTCCGCCAATCCCGCGCTGGGGGCCGCGAGCGACCTGATCGTGCGGCACGGGGGCTCGGTCATCCTGTCGGAGACGCCGGAAACCTACGGCGCCGAACATCTGCTGACGCGGCGCGCTGTGTCGCCCGAGGTGGGTGAAAAGCTGGTCGCGCTGATGCGCTGGTGGGAGGACTATACCAGGCGCGAAGGCGCCGAGATGAATGCCAATCCGTCACCCGGCAACAAGGCGGGCGGCCTGACCACGATCCTGGAAAAGTCACTCGGTGCGATGGCGAAAGCCGGCAGCACCAACCTTGTCGATGTGGTGAACTATGCCGAGGCGGTGACGGCGAAGGGCTTCGTATTCATGGACACGCCGGGCTACGACCCGGTGTCGGCGACGGGCCAGGTGGCAGGCGGCGCCAACCTGGTGTGCTTCACCACCGGCCGCGGCAGTGTGTTCGGCTGCAAGCCTTCGCCATCCATCAAGCTGGCGACCAACACGCCGATGTACCAGCGCATGGAAGACGACATGGACGTGAACTGCGGCGTGATCCTGGACGGCGACGAGAGCGTGCAGGAATGCGGCCAGCGCATCTTCGAGCTGATGCTGCGGGTGGCGTCGGGCGAGCGCACCAAGAGCGAGCAGTTCGATTTCGGTGCCGCGGAATTTGCGCCGTGGGTGCTCGGCGCGACGATGTAACCCCATCGTCGTGGCAGGGCTCGACCGGCCATCCACGTCCCACTCTAGGCTAACCGGCCGATTTCCCGCTAGGCTCGGCCCGAGCTACCTAATGAAAGGGAGAAGTCCATGACCGCGCAGACCAAAGGCCGGATCCGTCACGTCGCGCTCAGCGTCGAGGATCCCTGGGAGACCGCCGAATTCTACAAGCAGGCCGTCGGCCTGCAGGAAGTCACCGAACTCGACGGTCCGCTGGCCGAGGGCGTGTTCCTGACCGACGGCGTGGTCAACCTCGCCATCCTGCACTTCAAGAACGACGAAGCGGCACAGGGCACCGGCAAGGACTTCGTCGGCATCCACCATATCGGCTTCTGGGTCGATGACGTGGTGGAGCAAGGCAAGATCGCGCGGAATGCGGGCGCCACCTGGATCATGGGCGATCCGAACAATCCGGACGGCTACGAGGTGAAGCACACCGATCTGTCCGGCATCATCTTCGACATCGCTGCCCACGGCTGGGCCGGTTCGCAGAAGAATCCGGGGTCCGAAGACAACGTCGTGCACCCGAATCCGCAACGCCGGCTGGCAAAGTTCGACGACAGGCGGGCGCGTGCCCAGGCGAAGATCGCCTCGATGCGGGCGAAAGAGGTCGCCACCGCAGCCGAGTAACGCACAGGCTGGTTGGTGCGGACGCCGGAGCCGTTAACCGGCGTCCCGCGCCAGAAGCTGCCGCACGAAACCGAGATTCCACCGCACATAGCCTGGCTGCACGAAGCCCAGCCGCTCGCGCAGCACCAGATGCGCGTCGGCCAGCCGATGGAACGGGATCGACGGATACAGATGGTGCTCGGCGTGGAATGGCATGTTCCACATCAACAGCCGCACCGCAGCGTTGGTCAGCGTGGTCCGCGTGTTGGTCAGGCCGTTGCGGTCGAGTGTGCAGCCGGTATGCTCGGCCAGCAGGTAGGCGCGCAGGATCGGCTGGCCGATCAGTTGCGGGATGATCCAGAATTCAAATGGCGTCATCCAGCCAAACAGCACCGCCGACGCCAATGAACCGCCAGCCATCGTCAGGCTCATGGCGCGTACGCTGGCGATGATCCGGTCACCCGAGCCGCCCACGTAGGGATACCTGCTCAGATCGTTACGCCAGCAATCGGCGATCACGCGCAGCCGCAGCCGCCAATACGGGATGGCGAGTACGCGGCGCACATAGGCGGCAATGCTGGTGGGAACCTGTTGCGTATCGAGTTCGGGGTCCTGGCCCGGCACCTGCGTGTGACGGTGATGCGCCAGATGGAATGCCGCATAGAATTGTGCATTCAGCAGCGATGGGCACGAGGTGAGCCATCCCACGATGGCATTGGCGCGACGCGACGCGAACGCGGTCTGGTGCATCGTCTCGTGCGCCGGCGCGAACAGCGCCACCTGCACGAGGCCGAGTGCCAGCATGGCGGGGAGCAGCGTCCAGGGGCCGGCGATGGCGACCAGCCAACCGGTCCCAAGCAGCAGCGCACCGTGGATGCCGAGGCGCATCGCGCCATCGGCGTTCGTCCTGCCGGACAGCGCGCGCACTTCCGTGGGACTGAGCACCCGACCAGATACCGTGGTCACCGATACCGTCATGTCTCACCCGCAAGCAATTCTTGTTCCATCACCGCGGCGGCCAGGCCAGCAAGTGCCGTCCATCGAACACTGCGACCGGCTGCAGCGAGCGGCCGGCAAGGCGTATCGCGCTATCGGAAAGCGGTGCAAGGTTTGCAAAGGCGCGACCCAACTCGGTCGCTATGCGCTCCGGATGATCGCGCGCCAGGATGAGCATATCGCTGCCAATGAAACGGGCAGGCGGGTCGGCCATGCCTAACTGCCGGCAGTCGATGTTCAGGCACAACACCGTCACCTCGTCGCCCAGTGCATAGGCAACCTTGCCGGCATCACGCCAGTTGGGAACGCCGACGATGGTTCCCGGCCGCAACAGATCACGTGCCGCGAGGTCCTGCCGGATCGATGTCCAGTCGATCGCATCGACGTCGGGATCCTTGCGGGTGACCGATGTGATGGCCCGGTGCAGCCAGTCGAACCGCACCTGCGTGGCGACGACCGCCACCACTGCCACGACAAAAGCGGCGGTGCCAATCACCTGGCGCCGGACGAATGGCTGATCCCACCGTACCGCCACGGCCGAACCAAGCAGCGGAAACAGCATCAGGTAGCCCGGCGCGGCCCAATGGAACAGGACGCGCTGGCTCGACCAGGCAGACACCGCGGCGAACAGCACGATCGGCGGAGCGGCCAGGCAGCATAGCAGCCAGGGCCGCCATTCGCCTGGGCCGCGGCGGACAGCGACGATGAACACCGCCATCATCGGCAGCCAGATCCAAGGCAGGACGAAGAGCGCCTCGCCGCCGAGCGTGACCAGGGGCGCGAGCGGCCGGAAGTGCGTGACTGCAGCGCGGTCACCCTGGAAGGCGAACGAAGCCCAGCCATGATCCGCATTCCAGATCAGCACCGGCGAGAACACCAGCAAGGCGACGATGGTTGCGCACCAAGGGCCGGGACGCGCCAGCCAGTGCCGGTGCTCCGGGCTCGACAGCAAATACAGCGCCGCCCCGGCTATCGTGAGGATCGCCGAGTACTTCGAGAACAGCGCGAGGCCTGCGCAAAGTCCGGCCGCTAGCCACCACGCCATCGTGCCGCGCTGCAATGCGCGGACCAGGCACAGTGCCGCGCCGAGCAAGGCACAATCCAGCGGGCCGTCCGGCAGGACCCAAGTGCCGGTTGTGACCCCGAACACCGGCGACAAATTCAGCAGCACTGCCGCCCAGAGGCCGCTGCGCTCATCGGCGATCGCCGCGCCGAGGCGGTACATTAGCCAGGTCGATAGCGCGAACAATGCGATGAACGGCAGGCGCACGGCGATCGGCGCCTCGGAACCGGTCAGGTGCGCGGCTCCCCACGCCAGCCACCACGACGCCGGCGGATGGTCGTAATAACCCAGGCTCAGCACGCGCCCGGCCGCGACCATGTAGCTCTCGTCCACGCCCAGGCCGAGCGCCGCACCAAACGCAATGCGCAGGATGGCCGCTCCCAGGATCAGTAGGAGCACAAGGCGGGCGTGTGGTTCGATTGTACGGTGGTGCTGTCGAACAGACGCAGCGGCATGCTGCATTGATTACTCGTCACGGCGGACGCAGGCCCGCCATCCATGGCTTCTCCTGTGACACGCAAGACGTGGATGGCGAGGCCAAGCCTCGGGCCTGGCGCCGCCATGACGTTGAAAAGGCCGACTAAAAATTACACCCCGCCCCACACCTCGCGCGCCACATCGACGCAAAGCCGCAGTTTCGCCCACTGTTCGTCCTCGGTGAGCAGGTTGCCCTCCTCGGTACTGGCAAAGCCGCATTGCGGTGACAGCGCAAGCTGCTCCAGCGGTAGATACTTTGCCGCCTGATCGATCCGCCGCTTCAACTCGTCCTTGCTCTCCAGCGCGCCCGACTTGCTGGTCACCAGCCCCAGGACCACCACCTTATGCCCGCGCGGCACGAACCGCAGGGGTTCGAAGCCGCCGGCGCGGTCACTATCGTACTCCATGAAATACGCATCCGAATTGATCTGGTTGAAGAGCACCTCGGCCACCGGCTCGTAGCCACCCTCGGCAACCCAGGTGGAGCGGAAATTGCCCCTGCAAAGATGCATGCTGATCGTCATGCCATCCGGCCGGCCTGCAATCGCCCGATTGAGCAGGTCGGCATAGACCTGCAGCAGGTTATCCACATGCTCGCCGCGCGCCTTCAGGCCGGCAATCTGCTCGGGATCGCACAGATACGCGATGTTCACTTCATCCAACTGCAGATAGCGGCAACCGGCGGCGCCGAACGCCGCAACGGCCTTGTTGTACGCTTCGCCCAAATCTGCGAAAAAGCCATCAAGATCCGGATAGGTCTTCGCATCGATCGCCCGCCGGCCACCGCGGAAATGGACCACCGACGGCGACGGGATGGTCATTTTCGGGACTGCGCCGTGGACGTGGCCGGCGACGAACCGGTAGTCATCCACCATCACCGGTCTGCCCCAGCCGATCCTGCTGTTGACACGCAGCGCGAGAGGCAGGGGTAACCCGCCCTTGAACTGGATCTTTTGCTCCGGTTCGTACAATTCGACGCCATCCAGACCCGAGACGAAGTCGTAGTGCCAGTAGGCACGGCGGTACTCGCCGTCGGTGGCGGCCCGCAGGCCAAGCTCCTCCTGCCGGCGAATGGCGGCTTCGATGCAGCGATCCTCGATGGCTCGCAATGCATCGGCGGGGAGCGTTCCAGCCTTCCGCGCCGCGCGGGCCTGGGCCAAGTCGCGGGGACGCAGCAGGCTGCCCACATGATCAGCGCGGAACGGCGGGCGGTTGCGTGGCTCGACCCGGTCTTTCGTTGCACTCGACGTGGACATGGGACGCCCTCCTGGTTCTCTGTCGCAACTCCTACCGCTTGCGCGGTGGCGTGGAAACATCCGGTGCGCGGCATGGACCGCGGTCGCCTGAGCGACTATCAGTCGGCACCCGCGCTCGCCGGGCCACCACACACAGATACGACCCGGATGAAGCTCAACCGCCTGCTTGTCGGACTGGTCGATTTCAGCCAACGCCACGCGCTCGCTGTGGTGCTGGGCGGCATCCTGCTGGCGGCGGTCGCCGCCTTTTATGCGGTGAACCATCTGGATGTCAGCACCGACACCGACCGGATGTTTGCCAAAAGCCTGCCGTGGCGCCAGCGGGCCGACGAGTTCAACAAGGTTTTTCCGCAGTTTCGCGACCTGCTGGTGGCTGTGATCGATGCCCAGGAGCCGGAGGAGGCCGACGCCACCGCCGCCAGCCTGGCCGATGCCCTGGCAAAGGATCACGCGCATTTCAACACGGTGCGGCGGCCGGATGCCTCGCCCTTCCTGCGCAAGGAGGGGCTGCTGTTCCTCGACACCAAGCAGTTGACCGATCTGATGAATCGGACCATCGATGCGCAGCCGTTCCTGGGCCAGCTTGCTGCCGACCCCACCGCCCGGGGATTGTTCTCCGCCCTTTCGCTCCTGGGCATGGGCGTCACCAAGGGTGACGTCGATCTCAGCCCTTACCTGACGTCGCTGGTTGGCTTCCACCAGGCAATGGCTGACGCCCTGGCCGGCCACGCGCACGCGCTGTCCTGGCAGCAGTTGCTGGGTGGCGGCCTGACCGACCTCGCCGGCAAGTACAAGTTCGTGTTGGTGCAGCCCAAGCTGGATTTCGGCGCGCTTGAGCCGGGCGGCGAGGCGACCCAGGCCATGCGGCAGATCATCGCCGGGCTGGATTTCGTGAAGGCAGGCCAGGCACGTGTGCGGATCACCGGCCAGGTGGCGCTGGCGGACGAAGAATTCGCCACCGTCGTGCAGGGGGCGGTGGTCGGAATGGTCGGCAGCGTGATCCTGATCACGCTGTGGCTATTCCTCGCGGTGCAGACTTGGCGGTTGATCGTGCCGATCCTGGCGACCCTCGGGCTAGGCCTGGTCATGACCTTGCTGTTCGCTGCCGTTGCGGTCGGGACGCTCAACCTGGTGTCGGTCGGCTTCGGCATCCTGTTCGTCGGCATCGCAGTGGACTTCGCCATCCAGTTCTCGGTGCGATACCGCGAGCGACGCTTCGAATATCCCGATCCGACGGAGGCGATGCGGCAGAATGCCGCACGCACAGGAATCCAGATCCTGGTTGCCGCGGTCGCCACGTCGGCCGGCTTCCTCGGCTTCGTGCCGACGGATTTTTCCGGGGTGGCCGAGCTTGGGTTGATCGCCGGTGTCGGCATGTTGATCGCCTTTGCCTGCACGCTGGGCTTCCTTCCGGCGGTCATCACGCTGTGCCATCCGCCAGGCGAGCGGGCTGTCGTCGGCTTTTCCTGGCTCGCGCCGTTCGACCCGATTCTGGCGCACCATCGGCGGCCGATCCTGGCGGTCTTCACGGCGATCGCGGTACTGGCGATCGCAGTCGCACCGCGGCTGCAATTCGACTCCGATCCGCTGCACACCAAGAACCCGAACACCGAGGCGATGCGGACGCTGTACGACCTGATGGATGATCCGCTCACCAATCCATACAGCATCGACATTCTGTCTCCCAGCGTGGCGGACGCGGCGGCCTTGAAACCGAAGTTGCGGACGCTTCCGACCGTCTCCAAGGTCATCAACATCGGGAGCTTCGTGCCGGACGACCAGCAGGCGAAGCTGGCGATCATCGCCGATGCGAACTCGATCCTTGCGCCGACCTTGCTGCCGCACGACCCGCCGGCGCCGATTACGCCCGATCAGATCCGGCTGGCAGCGAAGTCTGCCCTGGCACAGATCGATCCGGCGCTGGCGAAGTTGCCGAAGGATCATCCTTTGGTGGCGATCGCCGCGGATCTGCACCAGCTTCAGGTCGCTTCCGACGATGTGCTGATGGCCGCTGATCGAGCGCTGACTCGTTTCCTGCCCAATCAACTCGACAATCTGCGATTGGCATTGAATGCCGAGCCCGTGACGCTTGCGTCGGTACCATCCGACATATCGCGTGACTGGTTGCTGCCGGATGGTCGGGCACGGACGCAGGTGATGTCGACGCCGCAGGCGCGCAGCAGCCAGGGACTGCGGCTTTTCGTCGAGCAGGTGACTGCGATTGCGCCTGACGCGGCCGGTTCGGCTGTGACCATCGAGGCAACCGCCGAAACCATCGTCAACGCCTTCCGCGATGCTGCGATCATCGCGGTGGTTGCGATTACCATCATCTTGGGCCTGGCATTGCGGCGGGCACTGGACGTCGGCCTCGTGCTGGCGCCGCTCCTGCTGTCGGCATTGATGACATTACTGGTGGCGGTGCTTCTGCCGCTGCCGCTGAATTTCGCCAACATCATTGCACTGCCGCTGCTGCTCGGCGTTGGCGTCTCGTTCAACATCTATTTCGTGATGAACTGGCGGGCAGGGCGGCACGCAATCCTCGGATCGGCCACGGCGCGCGCCATCGTGTTCTCGGCGCTGACCACCGGGACGGCGTTCGGTTCGCTTGCGCTCTCGGCGCATCCTGGAACGGCCAGCATGGGCAAATTGCTGCTGATCAGCCTGGGTTGCACGCTGTTGGCAAGCCTGGTGTTCATCCCCGCGCTATTGTCGAGCGTGCACGCGCGAACCAGTCGTTAACCAAACCCGCCGAATCTGGCGCCATGCGTGCCATGTTTGCCGGTGTGCTACTGATGTTGGGTGTACTCCGTTGCGCGACCGCGCAACCGGTGGACTGCCCGGCCGAGCCATCGGGCGGTCTGACATTGCCGTTGTCGCTCGATCTGGCCGGAAGGCGCGGTGTTCCCGCCGGGACGACCGGACAGGCTTTTATCGCTGTCCCAATGCAGCCGCCCGGCATCGCATGTGGCGACGCACGGCCGCCGCCAATGGATGTCCTGCAGGGCGAACCGGGCAGCACGCTGGGTCCGCCGATGCGCGACCTGCTGCACGGGCCGGGCACGCCGCGTGTCGATGTCGAGTCGCAATGAGTCGGCACGCATTATGACGTGGTGGTGATTGGTCGTGGCCACGCAGCGCTCCCTAGTGTGACGACGTGGGCCGGAATATCGGCACGACACCGTAAGGATGCTTGCCATGCGCCTATTGGCTTTCCTGCTGCCGCTTCTGATCGGTGGATGCGTCAGCTTCAGCAGCAGTGATCCGCCACCGCCCTCGCGAACCACTGTCATTTTACCGCCGGGTTCGACAGTGGTGTGCCCCAACGGCTCTCAGCCACCCTGCTGATCACTGCATCTGCCGGGCCTGCATTGCGGCGATCTGCGCTACAGCCTGCATGACCTGACGAGCAAACAACACGCCGCGTGGGTCCAATGGAAAGCCGCTGTCGCGAAGCACTTGCGCGGTCCATGTATTACATGTGTTGAACGCATCATATGTCTCAGCCGACGCGTAGAACGTGCTGCCGGCATATGGTCCGTCGGCGAGCCGAAGTGCCGATCCGTCTGCAGTCTTCTGTAGTGACTGCCAGATCAGCGCCGCGATCCGGTCGGCTCCCGACTGGCTCAGCCGCAGCGTCACCACCTGCTGGTCGGCGAACGCCTCGGCCGGCGGAGCGCTCAGGGCGGTCAGCAGGATGGCGCTCTTGCTGGGGAACAGCGCAGTCAGCATTTCTCCGGACCCTTCGTCGTGCGACATGTAGTAAGCGCGCTCACCGAAGCCGAACACCATGTACCGCACGCCGGGATAGTCGTCCTCCAGACTGGCGAGCGGTCCCCTGACCTCGTCCACCGGCAGCGCGATGTCAGTGTGCCATCCGCGGCCTACAACGTAGATTGCGGCATCTCCGGACGGAACTGCACGACCCGGCATGAGGGTTGCTGCCGCGCAGCCGGCCAGCGAGCCGGCCATGACGCCGATGAACAGTGCCAGCCTCGTGCGGTTCACCGAGTGCGGATCAGGATATAGTGCATGGTGAAGTTGAAGGTGATCGGCTCGTTTTCATCGTGTAGCGGCGGTAGGTGGGCATCGCGGAACATTGCCTGCAATGCCAGGTCGAGCCAGACCGATCCCGACTTTTGTTCGAGCTCGACGGAGGTCACCCGTCCGTCCGGATTGGCGACCACCTGAACCACGACGTCGCCATCCTCGCCATTCATCGCGGCCTGTTCTGGGTAATAGGCATGAGCCCGCACCCAGGCACTAAGCTCATTGCGCCAGTCCGGGCCGACATGCGCCCCGGCAACGCGGGAGAACGGGGTGGTGTCCGTGGCCCCCTGCCTCGGCGCCAGCGAGAAATCCATTGTCGCGGGCGCGTGGGAGGCTGAGCGCGGCTGCGAGCGGGAAGGTGCAGTTGGCATTGGATTGAGTGAGAAATTCATCGGTGTCGGGAAGGCACCAGGTTTGCTCGGAGCGACCGGCTGCGGCGACACCGCGGGTGGTCGCACGGGTCGGGCCGGTGGCACGACCGGGCGCGGTATCACCATCGCAAGCGGTGGTGGCGGTGGCGGCACTGGCAGGCTGGGCGCGGGCGCAGGTTGTGCCGGCGGCGGCGGTGGCGGTGATGGTATCGGAACAGTCTGCGGTGTTGGCGGCGGGGTGGGTGTCGGCGGCGGTTCGGCTGTCGCCTGCGGCGTTGGCACCGGTGGCGGCGGCGGTGCGGGAGGCGCGGCCGGTGTCGGAATCTGCATTTGCGGTTTCGGCACCGCGGGTCCCTGCGGCTGGCCGCCCTCGAATACCATCGCGACGGTGGAGGGAGGCGGCAGTTCCTCTTCCTGGTGCTCGTAGCGGACCGTCACAAGCAGCAGCAGCAGTAGCGTCAGGTGCAGCCACAGCGAGATGACCAGCACCTTGCCCAGCCGACTTGGGCGGCGGTGTGATATCCGCCACGGATTTCGGACTGCCATACCGGAGGCGACTGCCTGATCCACGTCCTCTTCCGATGGTAGCGCCTAAGCCAAGCCTACTTGCGTCCCTGCCAGGATTCGACGAGCAGGCAAAGAATTTCGAACAGGATGGAGGCGCCGTTGAACGCCGTAATGGTGCCGACATCGAACGGCGGCGCCACTTCGACCAGGTCACCACCGACGAAGTCGATGCCGCGCAGCGCGCGCAGCAAGCGGATCGCCTCGAGCGCGGTTATGCCGCCGGCCTCGGGGGTCCCGGTGCCCGGCGCCTGCGACGGATCGAGGCTGTCGATGTCATACGAAAGATAGGTCGGGCCGCTGCCGACGATGCGCCGTGCCTCCTCGGCGGCAAAGTGCCAGCCCTTGTCATGGAATTCATCCATTCCCAGGACGCGCATGCCGCTCCTGGTGCTGAAGCCCCACATATCGGGATCGTTGGTGGTGCCGCGGATCCCGATCTGGATCACCCGCTGCGGGTCGAGCAGGCCTTCCTCGGTCGCCCGACGGAACGGCGCGCCGTGGTGGAAGCGCGAGCCCAGGTAGTCGTCGCCGGTGTCGCAGTGCGCGTCGATATGCACCATCCCGACCGGCCGCTGCGCGCCGACTGCACGCAGGATCGGCAGGCTGATGGAATGATCTCCACCGACCGACAGCGGCACGACCCCGGCAGCGACGATCGTTTGGTAGAATGCCGCGATCTCCTCCAGCGCGCCTTCCAGAGCAAACGGCTGCTCGATCCAGCAATCGCCCAGGTCGCGCACCCGTGCGATGTCGAACGGCGGCACCAGCGTTGTCGGGTGCAGCCGGCGCAGCAACGATGACTGGTCGCGCACGGCACGGGGGCCGTGTCGTGCGCCGGTTCGGTTTGTCACGCCACCGTCGTAGGGGACACCGATCACGCCGATATCCACCTCCGCCAGAGCTTCGGTGTGCGGAGCGCGGAAGAATGTGGGAATCCCGGTGTAACGCGGCCGCACCTGCGGGTCCGCCAGCTCCTTGTAGCGCGTCGGCCGCTTGATCGGGTCCATGGCGTTGCTCCATTCGGGTGATCGGACTCTGATACCGATCGCGTGAGCGGCTCAAGCCCTGCGCTGAGGGCCCGGCGTTTGCCAGGTGGAAAGTGCAGAGAAGTTGATGCCGGTCAAGGCAAGCCCTATCAGCGCCGTTTGGTTTTGTTGCAGTCCGTTGCATATGCAGCGATGGGACGCGTGCTCCGGATCGTTGCACCCACTATCGACAGGAAACCGAAGCATGGCCAGCGAAACCTCAAGGGGCTGAAGCTTGCCATTCCCGACACTGATGCCGTCGAGCAGGCGAACAGAGCAAGCCACGCATGGCGTCGGACGACGCTGGCGCTGAGACGATCGCTGTCTCACCAATATCGGTTGGCGGCATGACAAGAGCCCACGGCAACTGGCGCTTGCCTTTGGTATCGTCCTGCCATGCTTGAATGGTCCTATGGGCAATGCGCCATGCTGATCTGTGCTCAGCATCGACACCTGCCACCAAACTTGCGGGGCCGAGCTCATGTCCAAGTTGGCGCTATGCCTGTGGTTCGACGGTAAGGCCGAAGCAGCGGCGAATTTCTACGTCTCGACGTTTCGCGATTGCGGGCAGCCTGCGGCGATTGGCGATGTGATGTATTTCGGCGATTCGGGTCCCGGACCGAAGGGATCGGTGTTGACCGTGACATTCACGCTCGCCGACCAGGAAATCATTGCGCTCAACGGCGGCCCTCACTTCACGTTCTCGCCGGCTCTGTCGCTGTTTGTGAAATGCGCCGACCAGGCCGAGGTGGATCGGTTCTGGAACAGGCTGGCCGATGGCGGTGAAACCAATCGGTGCGGGTGGCTCACCGACAGATTCGGCGTTTGCTGGCAAATCGTGCCCACGATACTCGGCGACATGTTGCGCGATCCTGATCCGGAGCGCGCCAACCGTGTCATGCAGGCGATGCTGAAGATGACCAGGCTGGATATCGACGCGCTCCGGAACGCCTACGCCGGTCGGACTTGAGCCAGCGCGAGTCCCCGAGCACAATCGGGAGCTCTCTCGCATAGGGTTCCCGAATGACCAGCTCCGCGCGCTACCGTATCGGTTTCGACATCGGTGGCACCTTCACCGATTTCATCCTGCTCGACGCGGAGCGGTCGGAAATCCGTCTGCATAAGTGCCTGACGACGCCGCATGATCCGTCGGTCGGTGCACTGGAGGGGCTGGGCGAACTGCTGCGGGCGGCAGGCCTGACTCTCGCGGACATCACGGATGTCGTGCATGGCACGACCTTGGTCACCAACGCGCTGATCGAGCGGAGTGGGGCGCGCCTCGGCCTGATCACCACCCGTGGCTTCCGCGACATCCTCGAGATGGGCACGGAACAACGCTACGACATCTATGATCTGTTCCTGCAGTTTCCCGACCCGCTGGTGCCGCGTCGGCACCGCCTGGAAGTCACCGAGCGGATGGACCGCGACGGCAATGCGCTGTTGCCGCTGGAGGCCGCCGAGGTGCGTGCGGTGGCACAGCGCCTGGCGGCGGACGGCGTCCAGGCGATCGCGATCTGCTTCCTGCACGCCTACCGCAACCCGGCGCACGAACGTGCTGCCGCCGCGATCGTGCGTGCGGCGTTCCCCGATATCGCCGTGTCGATCTCGTCCGACGTGGTCGCCGAGTTGTGGGAATACCAGCGTTGCAATACGACCTGCGCGAACGCCTACGTCCAGCCGCTGATGGGCCGCTACATCGCCAAGCTGGAGCGCGAGCTGCATGCGCGGGGTTTCCATGGCGAGCTGCGCTTCATGCATTCGGCGGGTGGCCTGCTGTCGGCCGAGTCCGCGCGCGCTTTCCCCATCCGCATGCTGGAGAGCGGGCCGGCGGGCGGCGGGCTGGCAACGGCGTTCTTCGGTGCGGCCGCGGGCAAGGCCGATGTTATTTCCTTCGACATGGGCGGCACCACCGCGAAGGCATGCCTGATCGAAGGCGGCCGCGCCGAAATCGCGCCGATGATGGAGGCGGCGCGCGTTCACCGGTTCAAGAAGGGTTCCGGCCTGCCAATCAAGGCTCCGGTCATCGACATGATCGAGATTGGCGCCGGTGGTGGCTCGATTGCGGCAATCGACGAGGTAGGCCTGCTGCGCGTGGGGCCGCATTCGGCCGGCGCCGACCCGGGACCCGCTTGCTATGGCCGCGGCGGCACCGAGCCAACGGTGACCGATGCGAGCCTGCTGCTTGGCTATTACGATCCGGGTTTCTTCCTGGGCGGGCGGATGACCCTTGATCGCGATGCCTCCGAACGCGCGCTGGCGCATGTCGGCGCGAAGCTCGGCCTGTCCGCGATCGACACCGCCTGGGGCATCCACCGCATGGTGGTCGAGAACATGGCCGCTGCCGCACGCATCCATATCGTCGAGAAGGGCAAGGATCCGCGCGGCTACGCCATGGTTGGCTTCGGCGGCGCAGGTCCGGCACACGCTGCGGAGGTCGCGCGCGTGTTGGGGGTGAAGCAGGTACTGATCCCGCCGGCGTCGGGGGCCGCCTCGGCCCTGGGCTTTCTTGCTGCACCGCTGTCGTTCGAGCAGGTGCGCAGTCACCCGGTGCATCTGGAAGCGCCACACGCCGCGGCCACGATCGAAACAATCCTGGGTGAGCTGACCGACGCTGCGCGCGCACGGCTGATTGCCGCCGGCGTTCCCGCCGCCGATGTGGTGACCGAACGCCTGGCCGACATGCGCCTGGAAGGCCAGATGCACGAGATCAGCGTGCCTCTGCCGGAAGGTGCGATCACCGAGGCTGCCATGCCCGCGATCCGCGTGGCTTTCGCGACCGCCTATGCGGCACGCTATACGTCTGTCTATGGCGGCGTCGGTGTGATGGCGATTTCGTTCCGCGTGCGTTGCCGCGGACCGCTGCCGCAACTCTCACTCACCGAGGCCGGGGCGCGTTCAGCCGGATCGGCACAAAAGGGCACGCGCGCGGCCTGGTTCGACGACGGCTTCGTCGATACGCCGGTATATGACCGTTATGCGCTTCCACAAGGTGCCCGCATCACCGGGCCGGCCATCATCGAAGAACGCGAGGCCACGACGACAATCCCTCCCGGCGATAGCGTCACCGTCGACGCCACCGGCACGCTGGCTATCGACATCGGTGTGGCGGACGCGCCGGATGCACGCGTCACCGCCGACACACCGATCGAACAGGCCGCGGCGCTGATCGAGGCCGATCCGGTCTCGCTGGAGATCATGTGGAGCCGCCTAATCACCGTGGTCGAGGAGATGTGGCACACAATCTGCCGCACCGCGTTCTCGCTGATCGTCTCGGAGGCGCAGGACTTTGCCTGCGACCTGCTGGATGCGCGTGGGGATTCGCTGGCCCATTCGCCGCGAGCAATGCCGGTGTTCAACCTGACCTTGCCGCGCGCGGTGAAAGCGCTGCTGGAGAAATTCCCGGCGGAAACGTTGAAGCCAGGCGATGTGCTGGTGACCAACGATCCGTGGCTGTGCGCTGGCCACCTGTTCGACATCGCGGTGGTCACACCGGTGTTCCGCAACGGCGCGCTGGTGGCGCTGACCGGCACGGTCGGGCATGTCGGCGACATCGGTGGAACCAAGGACTCCTTGCGCGCGCGGGAGATCTACGAGGAAGGCATCCAGATCCCGCCGATGATGCTGTACCGCGCGGGGGTAGCGAACGAAGATCTGTTCACCCTGATCGCCGAGAATGTGCGCAAGAGCGAAGAAGTACTCGGCGACATCCATTCGTTCATCGCCGCCAACGCGCTGGGCGCCGAACAACTGCTGGCGTTCATGGACGAGTACGGGATGCACGATCTGCGCGCGCTCGCCCATGTCGTGCAGACGCGTGCCGAGCGGGCCATGCGCGATGCGATCCGCGCGTTGCCGGAT
>DATAPW010000362.1:0-2241 GCA_036265005.1 Acetobacteraceae bacterium
CCCCTGATAGGCGGTGGTGACTTCATGCATCGACAGCATGACGATCCCCAAGGTAGGCGGTGATGACGCGCGGATCTCGCACGATGTCGGTCGGCTTGCCCTCGACCAGCACCTTGCCGAGATCGAGCACGATGGCGCGATCGACCAGCGGCATCACGATCTCCATGACGTGCTCGACCATCAGCACGGTGACACCCGTGGCGCGCACCTGGCGCACCAGCTCGACGCCGGTCTGCGCTTCGACCGGTGTCAAGCCGGTGAGCACTTCGTCGAGCAGCAGCAGTTTCGGTTCGGTCGCCAGCGCGCGCGCGACCTCCAGCCGTCGTTTCTCCGACGGCACCAGGTCGCTGGCGAGCACATTGGCGCGCGCGCCGAGGCCGGCGAATTCCAGCACCTCATGCGCCTTGCTGCGTGCCACCTTCATCACAGTGTTGCGGATCAACGCGCCGACGATGACGTTGTCGATCACGGTCATGGTCTCGAAACTCTTCACGACCTGGAAGGTGCGCGCGATGCCGCGCTGGCAGCGTTCCGCCGCCGGCAGCGCGGTGACTTCTTCGCCGTTGAAGATGATCGAGCCCTGTGTTGGCGGCAGCACGCCCGCGATCAGGTTGAACAGCGTCGATTTGCCGGCGCCGTTCGGTCCGATCAGGCCGACGATCTCGCCGCGTCCGACCGAAATCGAGACGTCGCTGTTGGCGATCAGGCCGCCGAAGCGCTGCCAGACGCCTTTGGTTTCCAGCAGCGCCGTCATCGCGCCGGCTCCTTGCGCCGCGGCGCGAACAGGCCGACCAGGCCCTCGGGCCGCGCCAGCGAGATCAGCACGATCAGCGTGCCGTACACGATCAGGTCGACGCCGCGGCCGGAGCCGCCGATGAACGAGCGCGTCAGTTCGGTCAGCGGGATCAGGATCACCGCGCCGAGCACCGGCCCCCACAAGGTACCGATGCCCCCCAACACCGCCGGCAACGCCATCAGCAGCGAGAACTGAAATCCCATGACGCTTTCGGGATCGATATAGGACACGAACTGCGCATAGAAGGCGCCGCCGACCGCGGTGAGGAAGGCCGAGACCGCCGCGGCCCCCATCTTGGAATTGAACACGACCACGCCGAGGCTCTCGGCGGCGTCCGGATTGTCCTTCACCGCGCGCCACCAATAGCCCCATTTGGAATCTTCCAGCCACCAGGTGACGAGCCAGGCGACGCAGGCCAGCGCCAGCGCGAAATAGAAATAGGGCAGCTTGCTGCGGGTGAACTGGAATTTCAGCCAGCTGTCGCCGCGCACCGGGATATCGATGCCCAGCGCTGCACCTGCCCAATCCCAGTTCTGGAACAACAGCAGCGCGATCTCGGCAATGACGATGGTGGCGATGACGAAATAATGCCCGCGCAAGCGGAAGCACGGATAGCCCAGCGCCATCGCGATCACCGCCGATATCAGCCCGCCGCCGAGCATGCCGAACCATGGCAGCACGCCGAACTTGGTGAAGAGAAGCGCGGTGGTGTAGGCGCCGAGCCCGAAATACAGCGCGTGGCCGAGCGATATCTGGCCGCAATAGCCGGACAGGATATTCCAGCTCTGCGACAGAGCCGCATACATCAAGGTCAAGACCATGATGTTCTGGACGTAGACGTCTTTGACGAATAGCGGCACCAAGGCTGCGATCACCGCAAAGCAGGCCGCTATGGTCAGGTCGCGGCGGCGGCGCTGGTTGAAGGCGGTATCCATCACAGCGACCCGAACAGGCCGCGCGGGCGGATGAAGACCACCAGCAGATAGACCGCGTAGATGCCGACCGATTTCAGCGACGGCGGCAGGATCAAGGTGGTGCCGGCCTCGACCAGGCCGACCACGATGCCGCCGGCAAAGGCGCCGAACACGCTGCCGAAACCGCCAAGCGCCACCGTGACATAGGCGATCAGCGCGAACGATGCGCCGACGTCCGGATAGACGTAAAAGAACATCGCCATGATCGCGCCGGCGAGCCCGACCAGCGCCGCGCCGAGGCCCCAGCCGAGCGCAAACACGCGATTTTTGTCGATACCGACCAGCGCCACGGCGCCGGCGTCCTCGCGGGTCGCTTCAAGCGCGCGGCCGAAATCCGTGCGGTTGATGAAAAAATACAGCGCGGTGAACGCCGCGATCGACACCAGCGCGCCGGCCAATTGCGGCACCGGCAGATAGATGCCGGCGATCGAGAAGGTTTTGCCGCCGAGCCATGAATGGGTGATGCTGCGA
>DATAPW010000363.1:0-2980 GCA_036265005.1 Acetobacteraceae bacterium
GGGCGGAAAGCTGCCGTTCCCGATCCACGGGGCCAGTGATGCCTCTGCGCCAACAAGTGCCCGTTTGGCTTAAAGCGGCGCAGGGACAAGCACAGCACGTCGAAAGCTGTATCAACCTCTCAGAGCCTGTCCGAAACGCAAAGCTCCGCCATCGGGAAATACATCTCGAAAGGCACGTTTGCCTTGGAAAATGTCCCGCACTGGCGACTTCGCCGGTATGTCGCAAGATCTATTATCCCGCCGGCAGCTTGTATGCGACCTTGTAGCGTCCCAGGTGTTTAGCACTCCCAGGACCAGAGTGCCAGATGGCCTGCACCTGAAGTGTGCCGGCTCGGTACGAGGCAAGCAGACCAGCCTTCAGCGGCTGGCACCAGGTTAGGCATAATCCGATGAAATTCCGTCCGTTGCATGATCGGGTGGTGATCCGTCGTCTCAGTGCCGAGGAGAAGACCTCGGGCGGTATCATCATTTCCGACACCGCCCAGGAAAAGCCGATGGAGGGCGAGGTCATCGCTGTTGGTCCAGGCGCCCGCAACGAGCAAGGGCAGATCGTCACCCTCGATGTGAAGGCCGGCGACCGCATCCTGTTCGGCAAGTGGTCGGGCACCGAGGTGAAACTCGACGGCGAGGAGCTCCTGCTCATGAAGGAGTCGGACATCATGGGCATCATCGAAGGCCGCCCGGCCATCAAGAAAAAGGCCGCATAATTCGGCCGCATCGTTGAATTCAGGAAGGATAATCAAATGGCTGCCAAGGACGTTCGGTTCGGCGGAGAAGCCCGCCAACGCATGCTGCGCGGGATCGACACTCTTGCCGAAGCGGTAAAGGTCACGCTCGGCCCCAAGGGTCGCAACGTGATCCTGGACAAGAGCTACGGCGCACCACGGATTACCAAGGATGGCGTCACCGTCGCCAAGGAGATCGAGCTTTCCGACAAGTTCGAGAACATGGGCGCGCAGATGGTACGCGAGGTCGCGTCGAAGACCAACGACATCGCCGGCGACGGCACCACGACGGCGGTCGTGCTGGCACAGGCGATCGTGCGCGAGGGCGCCAAGGCGGTCTCGGCCGGCATGAACCCGATGGACCTGAAGCGCGGCATTGACAAGGCGGTCATCGCCCTGGTCGACGAGCTGAAGAAGCGCAGCAAGAAGATCACTACGCAGGCCGAAACCGCGCAGGTTGGCTCGATCGCCGCGAATGGCGAGGTGGAGATCGGCAAGATGATCGCCGAGGCGATGCAGAAGGTCGGCAACGAAGGCGTCATCACGGTCGAGGAAGCCAAGGGAATCCAGACTGAGCTCGACGTTGTCGAAGGCATGCAGTTCGACCGTGGCTACATGTCGCCTTACTTCATCACCAACGCCGAGAAGATGATCGTTGAGCTGGATCAGCCCTACGTCCTGATCCACGAGAAGAAGCTGTCCAGCCTGCAACCGTTGCTGCCGCTGCTGGAAAGCGTCGTGCAGTCGGGCAAACCGCTGCTGATCGTCGCGGAGGATGTCGAGGGCGAAGCCCTTGCCACCCTGGTGGTGAACAAGCTGCGCGGCGGCTTGAAGGTTGCCGCGGTGAAGGCGCCCGGCTTCGGCGATCGCCGCAAGGCAATGCTGGAAGACATCGCGGCGCTGACCGGCGGTCAGGTGATCAGCGAGGAGCTCGGCATCACGCTGGAGAATGTCACGCTCGACATGCTCGGCAAGGCGAAGAGGGTGCTGATCGAGAAGGAGAACACCACGATCATCGAAGGCGCCGGCAAGAAGGCTGACATCGTCGGTCGCTGCAACCAGATCCGCGCGCAGATCGAGGAAACCACCTCGGATTATGACCGCGAGAAACTGCAGGAGCGGCTGGCGAAGCTGGCCGGCGGCGTTGCGGTGATCCGAGTCGGTGGCAGCACCGAAGTGGAAGTGAAGGAGCGCAAGGACCGCGTCGACGATGCGTTGCACGCGACCCGCGCGGCGGTCGAGGAGGGCATCGTTCCCGGCGGTGGCGTTCCGCTGGCGCGCGCGTCGCTGATCCTGTCCAAGCTGAAGGCCGACAACGACGATCAGCGTTTCGGCATCGAGATCGTGCGCAAGGCGGTGCAGACCCCGCTGCGGCAGATCGCCGAGAACGCAGGTGAGGATGGCGCGGTCATCTCCGGCAAAGTGCTGGACCGTGACGAGTACAACTGGGGCTTTGACGCGCAGAGCGGCGAGTTCAAGGACCTGGTGAAGGCCGGCATCATCGACCCAACCAAGGTCGTGCGGACGGCACTGGAACACGCTGCTTCGGTTGGATCGCTGCTGATCACGACCGAGGCGATGGTCGCCGAACGGCCAGAGAAGCGGGCTGCCAACGGTGGAGCTCCAGGCGGCGGCATGGGTGACATGGATTACTGACAGAGTGGATCAGGACCAGCCAGATCAAGAGTTCGACGCTATGACTTCCCGGCTGTTGCGGCGCGAGGCATTGCGTCGCGCGGCCGAGGAGTTGAACACAACATCAGGACCGGGTCTCGAAGATGTCCTGGCGCAGATCTCGGCAGAAGTCACGGCCGAGGCGGCAAGCCGAGTTTCCGCCACGGGCGCCGGCCCCTAATGCTAGTCCGACGGTTCCTGGACGGATACGCGATCTCCCCGTAAAGGCCTTGGTGCTGACCAGTGGGTTGGGGCCGAATGTGTTGCTGGTCAGTACGTTGACCGCGTCGCACCCGCGCGCGCTATGAGCACCCGCCCGATCAGCGGCACGCTGTTGCGCGGATCGGCTCCGTCGTCAAATGGTCAGGGACGACGATGCGGCGTTGCGATTGATCCAGCCACAGTTGCGAGACCGCCCCCCGAGCGTTCGTAGATCGTCGGTGTCCGGTTGCTCGTATGCAGGAATTCAAACACCGGAAACCATATTATTGGCTGGGGCTGCTCATGGCGCGTTGCTGATGGCGCGACTTGACGTACTGAACGGCCGCTAAGGGTCGAATCCGGCCGTTCGCCGGATTGCC
>DATAPW010000364.1:0-4465 GCA_036265005.1 Acetobacteraceae bacterium
ACGTCAGCGCTGCGTAAGGACTATTCGCATGACCTTCGGAACCCGAGGATCACAGTGTTGGTCAAGTCGTTTTCCCCGACGCGCATCTATGTGGGCGGCGAAGTGGTCAATCCCGGAGAGTTCATCACCGTCGGGCCAACATTAACCCTGTCGCAGGCCATCGCTCGTGCCGGCGGCTCGAAGCTGAGCAGTGATGACAACAGTATATTCATCGTACGGCGTGGTGCGGACGACAAGCCGGAATATCTCTCGGTGAGTTACGGCAGTGTCATGCACGCCACGGACCCGAATGCCGATGTGCGCCTGGCGCCATATGACGTGGTTTATGTGCCGAAGAGCGGCATAGCCGAAGTGTACAAGTGGTATAATCAGTACATTGGCCAATTTGCCAACCCAAGCTTTGGGTTCTCGTACCTGGTGAACCCGGTCCCAGCAACTGTCACCACCCCCTAATTGGAAACGCGTGCACCGATCCGTTGCGCCATGGCGCTGGCACTCTCGGACATGAAGGCGTGTGTGTGGACCCCGCGCCTTCCTCTTTACTCGCCGCGTGAGAATGGCGCCGCGTCTCGATCACCGAGAATTAGCCGGTCACGGCCCAATTCGATTAGGCGCCGGGCACCACTACCGCTGCGATCGGTGGGCGACGCGGTGTGATTTGCTAAACCGTAGAGTCAGGGAATCATGACTTTCCGCTGCGTCCTGCTCGGCACGTCGTCCCACTGTTCTTCGCGTCGTGCCAACCTTTCGGCTCGCAGGCAACCACAGCTGACCTTCCTACCTTGTTTCAAGGTCATGCCCATTGCCACTTGTTCAGTATGATCCTTGCATGAGCAGCGAACTCGCCACAGAAAAAGGCGCTTGCCCCTGGGCGTGATATGCACACCGGCTGAACCGAGCACCGTGAGGCGACGGAATTGCATACCCGTCAAGTCACTGGTGGGACGTCCCCGGCCCATGGCTTCGTCCTCGTCAAATCAACGCGCGCTAACGTTACGGTAAATCTCTTCGTCAGCCTCCACACCTGCCAAATGTATCAGTCCCGGAACCGCAGAACGGTGCGCAACGCGCAGGCTATAGTGACACGGCTGCCAGCGTGCCGGTGGGCAACGCCGAGACGGCGGCGGTATTGGTGATCTTGATTTGAAGCGACTGATTGAGCACGCCACTCGACGGTGAGACCGACGCCTGGATCGGAAGCAGTCATGGCCATCGTCGTACTGTCAACAAACACCATGCCGCCCCTATCTGCGTACCTATTCAGTACCAGCGAGCCCGCCTGGGACAATGTCGCCGCGACCGTTTGTTTGGGATAGTTCATGCTAGGCAGTACCGGCGACATGAACGTAGCGCCAGGGCTGAGACCGCTTGGCCACCCCAGGATGGTCGGATCGAACTCTACGACGCGTTGCCCATTCGCCGCCGCCGCGTACAACGTCCGATAGTCGGTTGGGCCATACCGTTTGCAGCAGAACTTTGTGCAGTAAAGTTGAGGTTGGCGATCATGGTAGTCTCCGTCAGTGGTTGGTATGCACGTCGTCCTCGGACGCCTGCCATCGCGCGGTCAGGCTGCCGAACTGTGCAACCGTCAGCGTATTGCACTGAAGCGACATCAGGCCGGCGAGCACAGTGATCGCTTCTAGCTACTCGGCGTTGGCGAAACTCAGCAACGCGTAGGTGCGCTCGACGTCCCTCGGCGACAGGTCGCCTTTGATGACGCCGTACTGCTCGTCGCCCTCGACGCGTGCCGGGACAATGGCATGGCGCTGGCTCAGCGCACCGAAACCATTGACGACGGAGTCTTGGTGGTGGTGATCGGCATGCCGACGAACTTCAGAATATCAATGCCGCCTAGCTGCTCGATCGCGCTGTCCGCGATGTTCTGTGCCTCACCTTCGACTGTAAGGTCATCAAGGACAACAGCGACCCTACCGCCGCGCGCCTCGATGTCTGCCGCGACGGCGTTTGTACGTTTCGGTTGTCGTCCGTGGATCGCAACTGCCGCACCCTCTGCAGCAAGAGCCCGCGCGATCGCCTCTCCCAAGCCGATGCTGCTGCCCGTGACCAGCGCACGCTTCCCTTGCAATCTCAAATCCAGAGCGGAAATCTCCAGGTGATCTTGTGAGTAGGTTCGCAGGGCACCGTCAAGTTGTTGGGTCGGGCGGCCTCGCCGGCCATGGCGGAGCGGACGGCCATGATCTCCTGGCGTAGCGCCGCCTCGCTGGCCTATGCTCGGACGGCTTCCCCCAACCAACAATGCGCCTATGCCATCGCCATCTCCTCCTCGATCAGCCGCACCAGCTCAGGATCCTGATACGCACTGCGCGGCCTCAACATGTGCCAGACCTCGATCACCAGCCGCTGCACCGCCGCGTCGCGTGCCGCAATGCGCGACAGGGCACCCGCGAAACGCAGCCTCTCCTGCAGATCCACCGGACGCTCGCCGCGCGTTTCCGGGAACACGAAATCGGGAATCGCCGCCATCATCCACGGAGTCTCGATCAGCGGCGTAGCCTCCGCCAGGAACGCCCGGCCGAGTCCCTCCAGCGGATCATGCTCCGACGCGCGCGAAGCCAACATGCCATGCAGCAAATGCGCCTCCTTGGATGCGACGGTCATGCCCTGGCCGTAGAGTGGATTGAACCGGCAGATCGCATCGCCGATCGGGATCAGGCCGTCGGGGAACACCTCGACCTCCTCGAAGTGCCGCCAGATGCTCTCGGTGAACGCAAAGCGCATCAGCTCGCCCATCGGCGTCAGATTCCGGACCGCGTTGTAAATCGTCGGCGTGGTGAGCTGACGCAGAAAGCGCAGCAGTGAGTCCCAATCTGCCGGCGGTTCCTGCTTGCCGCGGCCCATCGTCGAGAGCATCCAGCGATCGCCCTCCATCGGCAGCAGGATCGCGCGGCGTGACGACCTTGGCGCATCGTGGTGCGTCAGCACCAGCTTCCAATCGGCCGGCGCATCTTCGGGAACCGGCAGCACCGCCGTCGTGTAGCGCAGATCAATACCGATGGCCGTCTCCCGCGGACGCTCGTGGCCCATGCACTGCAACACCGCCGCCGTCAGATGACCGCGACCCGATGCATCGATCACCAGGTCGGCAGGCAGCGTCTCGATGCCGTGTCCATCGACGGGCGTGCAGCGCACGCCGGTGATACGCGGTGCACTGTGTTCCCCGATCAAACCGATCACCCGGGTTGCCGGCCGGAACGTGACGTTGGGGAGCTGCGCCGCGCGCCGGCGCAAGGTGAACTCGATTAGCGGGCGCGACATGGCAAAGGCGCTCCGGCCGAAATCGCGCTGTGGCATCGGATCGCGGTGTGCCGGCTCCTCGCGCAGATCCCGATTGATCCGCACCGGAACCGCGCCGGCGGTGGCGAAGTCCTCGATGATGCCGGGAAACAGCGCATCCTGCGCCAGCAGGCCACCCACAAGCAGCCCGTGCGAATGCCGGGACTGCGGCGTTGAGGGCCGGTGCAACGGGCTATCGGGCAACGGGTCGCGGTCGAGCACAACAACCTGCTCGAACCAATCAGCCAAAGCCCCTGCCGCGGTCAACCCGGCGATGCCGGCACCGACAACAACGGCTGTCTTGCCGATGGCGCGCGCCCCAGGCCGGTTACCCTCTATAATGTGTTGACCCATGTCGAACCTCCTCGCTTCTTCATGAGAAGAGGCTGAGCCGGCGCGATTACCGGTCGATGTCAGGCCATCGGGAACGCATTACGGCTGTAGTGGACGCGAGGCGCGGCTGGGGCATAGGCCTTCCTCCCCCAAACCGTGCGTGCTACCGGCGCCGCGATGAAACGGTTGCTCCAACACCCGATCGCGCAGGCGGCCCTCGCCAAGGCGTCCGGCCTCTATTTGGCGTTCGCGCTGCGCACCACGCGGCCGCCCCTGACGCCACTACAAGCGAGGCAAGCGCAAGCGGCGAGTCGTGTTACTATGACCCGCACGCCGCCGGCCGGCATCACTCCCCCACCAGCGGCACTCGGCGCGGCCTCGTATTGAGGATAGGCCCCGTGCTCAGCCAAACGGCCCCTAAGCGCCCATTGCGGTCGTCGAGCTGAACGATCGGGCCACCCGACAGCGGACGCGCCTACTCAACCTAGATTGGGTCGCGACCGCTCGCTGGAGGATCCCAATGCCAAGAGTGACTGGCGAGGATCGGGCATCATTGTTGCAGGGTCAGGCTTGGACAACCGCGATGCCGACCGGTAGGGCCGTTGCGACCATCAGGGCGTCCACTTCGGGTGAGCGCACGACCGTGCCGTCCTGCGCGAAGGCCCCGTGGTTGGCCTCGATCGCCTTCGGGTCATACAGGTAATTGACCATGATGCCGTAGGATTCCTGGATCCCGCGCGGCCCGACATTACCCAGCCAGTTCACCCGTTCGAGCCGGGCGCCATTGCTGAGATGGAAGCGCGCAACGGGATCGGCGGAGCCCATCGCCCCACCCGCA
>DATAPW010000365.1:0-9290 GCA_036265005.1 Acetobacteraceae bacterium
CCAGCGATAGCGGCGACGCTATTTGCAGGGTTCCGCCGAGGCCATGCGCGTGGTGTCGCCTTGCGCCGTCGGCCGGTTGGCGCCAGGTGCAGCATTCGCTTCGGCGCGCTGGGCCGCGCCGGTTCCAGGCGTCGGCTGCCAGTTGCCGCCGGCACCACCTTCGGCTTCGGTGCGCTGGGCCGCACCCGTGCCTGGCGTCGGCTGCCAGTTGCCACCTGCTCCACCCTCAGCCTCGGTGCGCTGCGGGCCTTGATCGCACCCCGATGTGGCGGCGGCCACATGGTGAGGAATTGCAGTCGTCGCAGCAAACAGCAGCGCTGCTGCCACGGCAATCGACCGACCATCCATGATTGTTCCTCCATGAGAGCTGACTACAGGTATCTGTCCGAACACAGTATCCGCGGGGTGCACGCGAGCATTGACGGCCATCAAGCCTCACGGGTTTGTGCCGACACGAGCCTGACCATCGTCAATGTCGAACCACGCAGCGGCTGGCAAGCAAAGGCACCTGACCACCGGGTGATCCATGTCCAGCGTTTTCAGCCGATGCCTGATCCTGGTCGCTGTGACGGCGGCGGTTCCCGCCAGAGCCGGACAGGCACCACCCGCGCTCGGTGAACTTGCACCAGCCCTGCTGCCTGCCGTGGTGAACATCTATTCGATGAAGATCATTGCCGACCAGGACGCAACCTCGATGCAACTCGCGGACGCGCCGGCGCGCAGGAAACAGAGTGTGGGTTCCGGCTTCATCATCGATTCCGCCGGCTTCATCGTGACCAACGAACACATCATCGAGCACGCCTACGACATCAGCGTCACACTGCAGGACAACACCACGCTGAAGGCGCAGATCGTCGGCGCCAGCGCCGTTGTGGATATTGCGCTGCTACGGGTTAACGCCGGCCGCCCGTTGCCCACCGTGAAGCTGGGCGACAACCGCAACCTGCGCGTCGGCGACCCGGTGTTCGCCATCGGCAATCCGCTGGGATTTGGCGGTTCGGTGAGCGCCGGCATCGTCAGCGCGCTCAATCGCGACATCATGCTGAGCCCGTACGACGACTACATCCAGACCGACGCAGCGATCAACCACGGCAATTCGGGTGGCCCGCTGTTCAACGCCAATGGCGAAGTCGTCGGCATCAACGCGGCGCTGTATGCGCCAACGGGTGAGACCGGCTCGGTAGGCCTTGGCTTCGCCATTCCATGGGACGATGCGAACTTTGTGGTGCAGCAGCTGCGCAAGGATGGCGAGGTTCGTGCTGGCTATCTTGGCGCCGACCTGCAGCAGGTCACCAGCGACATCGCCAGCGCCGTCGGCCTGCCTGCGGTCACCGGAGCGATGGTGAATACCGTCGAGCCAGGCGGACCCGCCAGTCGCGCCGGCCTGCGCGGCGGCGATGTCATCCTCGGTGCGCGCGGGCGCGAACTGCCGGATTCGCGGGCCGTCGCACGCGCTGTCGCGATGAGTCCGATCGGCGAGGTACTGAAGCTGGACATCTGGCGCGACGCCAGGCGGCAGACGATTCCGGTCGTCGTCGCCGAGTGGCCCGGCGATCGCCAGCAGACCGCGATCCGGCCGGTTCCGCGGCCGCCGATGCCGCCCGAGCTGGGGCTGCAACTATCGACCATCGCCGATGCGTATCGGGCCTACTACAGGCTGCCGGCAGACCTCCAGGGCGTGCTGGTGACGGGAGTATCGCCGCTTACGCCGGCTGACGACAGAGGCCTCAGAACCGGCGACGTGATCATGAGCATGCAGGCTGCGCCGGTGACAAGCCCGGCTGACGTTCTGCAGCGTCTTGCCAGCCTGCGCCAGGATGGCCGGCGATACGTGCTGGTCCTGGTCTGGCGCGGCAATGCGACCAGGACGGTGGCGCTGCCGCTGTCCGAAGGATAATGCGTGCGGGTGAGACGAGTGTGGTTTCAATGCCTCGCCGCTGACAGCCTGCCGCGCCTGCGAGACTCTCGCCCGGTCATCCACAGGACCACGAACGGTCCGGGCAATGCATAATAGAACAGCAGCACGACGTACATGCAGACGCTGAGATAGGGGCTGCGCAATGCCAGCAGGAAGGCGATGGCATAGAACACCGGCACAAGCCGCCAGTGCCAGGTGAGAGCATGCAGGCGGTCCGGGTCGGCGTTGGGATACACCAGCCTCGCGCGCAACGCATGCTGCCACAGCAGATTGAAGAAGATCCCCGCCGCCCCAAGCGCCGCGCTATAGATGAAAGCCGCCAGCTGAATATCCGACCTCCCGGCGAGGCCATACTCCGCAAAGATGGCAGTGGTGAACGGCAACAGTGCCGCACAGAGCAGCAGCATCAGGTTGCATACCAGCAGGACGTGGTCGCTGCGACGGATATAGTGAAACATCGTGTGGTGGTTGGCCCAGACCACGCCGACCTGGAGAAAGCTCAGCACATAGGCAAGGTACAGCGGCCACTGCTGCGCCAATACCGTCGCGAGGGACTGGCCATTCAGGCTGTCTTTTTGCGGCACGCGGAGGTCGAGCACGAGCAGCGTGATGATGATGGCGAAGACGCCATCGCTGAACGCTTCGACGCGCGCCGGGGACGGCGTCTCGCGCTGATCCACGCTGCTGTCCCAGTCGGACACGGTGCATCCTGGCCAAATCTGAGTCCTGCCAGCAGCCAATACGGCAGCGTGGCATCCGATGCCATGATGACCATCAATGTTTCAATCCGGCTGCACGGCTGCGAACGGGATCCTGAAGACCTCATCGCCATCCCGCATGACGATCATGTCAGCGCGGCCATTGGCGAAGCTGGCATCCGCCCTGAGTTCGGCAATGATCTGCAGCGCATGGTCACGCGCTGCCTGGTCATCGACGAGGTCTGTTCCCGACTCGTCGTCGATCCTTCGACCGTCGTCAACAATGAAATAATATCGTGCCATGCTCCACCCGCGCCGGAGTGTCCACGACAGTAGCGTCGTCAAAGTCGCCAGGTTCGCCACGAATGCGGGGTGTTGAGCAGCACCTGCATGAAGCCCGCCCCAGTCATCGGCCATTCCTCTGGACCGAACGGCCGGAAACCACATCCGCCTACCATCCGGCTGTCACAAAACTCGCGTCCACGTGAAGCTGGGCGGTCTCCGCTACCGAAGGCCCGCCAGCACGCCCAACCGGACCGCCTCGGCCAGGGTGCGCACGCCGAGCCGTTCGAGCATGCGGGCGCGATGCACCTCCACCGTGCGCACACTGATCGCGAGATCGTGGGCGATCACCTTGTTGGGATTGCCGGCGAGAAGGCTGATCAGCACCTGGCACTCGCGCGGGCTGAGCGCAGCGACCAGTCCGACAGCCTGCTCCACTTCCAACGCATGGCGTTGTTGCCAGGGATGCGTAAGGGCGTTTTCGATCGTGGCCAGCAACGGTGCATCGTCAAACGGCTTCTCGATGAAGTCGATGGCGCCGGCCTTCATGGCACGCACCGCGGTCCGGACATCGCCATGTCCCGTCATCACAATGACCGGAAGCCGTATGCCGAGGTTGTTGAGATGCTCCTGGACCTCAAGGCCGTTCATGCGTGGCATCTGGATGTCCAGCAAGATGCATCCCGCGGCCAGGCTCGGCGCAACCTGAAGAAGTGCCGATCCCGACGCATAGGACGCGACGGCGAAGCCGGCCGCTTCCAGCAGCCGCGCCAATGACTGGCGGAAGTCGGTGTCGTCATCGACAACATGGACGATGCGCTCACCGGTCATCGCTGTCTTCGCATTCTCGTAGGCTGGGAACGGTGAAACGAAAGATTGTCCCACCGCCTTCTCGCGGCTCGTGCCGAAGCCGTCCGCCATGGGCCTCGACGATCGAGCGACTGATCGACAGGCCAAGCCCCATGCCCTGGCGCTTCGAGGTGACAAATGGCTCGAACAGACGGTTGGCCACGTTTCGGGGCAACCCGGATCCGGTGTCGCTGACGACGATCTCAACCCACTTCCCATCCGCCGCCGTCGCCGTCAGGACAAGCTCGCGCTGCTCACTGTCGGCCATTGCCTCGATCGCATTGCGCAGGAGATTGACAATGACCTGCTGGATCTGGATTCGATCGACGAACACCAATGGCAGATCCGGCGCGATCTGCGATGAGATCTCGATGCCACGTGGCGCCGCACCGATGAGCGCCAAAGAACTCGCCACCTCGATCATCGCACCGACATTCTCGATATGCGGCTCCGTCTCGCCGGTGGTCACAAAATTGCGTAGCCGGCGGATGATGCGTCCCGCGCGCTGCACCTGCCCGGCTGCATTATCGATGTTCTCCCGGACCCCGTCGGTGCCCACCCATTCGCCGCGCACGAGCAGCCGGCGAGCGGCATTGACGTAGTTGATGATGGCGCCCAGCGGCTGATTGAGTTCGTGCGCCAGCGCGCCTGCCATCTGCCCCATGGCGCTAAACCGGGCGGCGTGGAACAGTTCCGACTGGAGCTCCTGCAATCGGGCGTCGGATCGGCGGCGCTCCGCAGCCTCGCGATGGAGATTCCAGTTGGACTCGACCAGCGCATTGGTGCGCGTCACTACGCGCTGCTCCAGCGTCTCATTGAGCATGCGCAATTCGGCCTCCGACTGCTTCTGCGCAGTCAGGTCACGGCTGACGGTGGCCGTGGCGGCAGGAACGCCGGAGCGCTGGTCGTCGATGCGGAACCAATCGACCAGGAACGGAATTGCCGCGCCGGTCCTGAAGTGGCGGAACCGAAGTTCGCCGCGCCAGTGACCGGTCTGCATCACGACCGGCCAGTACTCGTCGCGCATCGGTTCGCGATCCGCATCGACGACGAAGTCGAGAATATGCGTTGACTGCGCCTGCGCCACATTGTCGAGTCCGACGAGGTTCAGGCCGGCGGGATTGACGTATTGCGGCCTGCCATCCAGGCCGGCGATGCCGATGAAATCCGATGACTTCGCCACCAAGGTGGTGAATCGATGTTCTTCGGTCTCCGCCCGCCAATGCTGTATGGAGATCGCCGCCTGGTTGGCCCCAACGCGAAGCAGCAGTCGTTGCGCGGAGGTGGGGAAATCCGCATTGCAGGAGCCAACGACCAGGAACGCCTGGTCGCCGCGCCCGACGGGGGCCAACGCCATGCGGACCATGCCGAAGCCAGCGGGATTGACAATTTCGAACACCTGTTGCGACGTCCACAGCGGCCGCCAGTCTTCCAAAGCCGCCCGAATCCTGTCACCTGCATCGCCGTGAATCCACTCATCCGACCGCGCGTAAACCAGCCGCAGCTCATCCTTCTCCGTGTCGATCGGCGTGCTGAAGACGAATTCCGCGTCGAGCATCGCACCCAGCGTCTCGGCAACCCGTCCGATGATTCGCGCGGGATCCTGGCGCCCCCATGTTGCGGGCAGCATGGACAATGCGGCGAGATCACGATTGCTGCGGCGCAGCTCCGACACGGTAATCGTCGGCGCGCGAGTCATCGGCTGGATGATCCCGCCGGCATCGAGCCGTGACACGCCGCGGGAGAGTCGCTCCGACGATGGCGCCGTGGCAGTCCAGAGCGGATTTGCCTGTGTCACGCCGTTTGCGAGGATCATCGGATGGCAGCGCAGAATGTCGATCGCCTGCTGACCGCTCAATCTGGCCAAGTTGTGCGAGCAGACGATACTGCAATTATGTTGCATGGCCAGGTCGGTCAATTGACTTTCGTATTCGGTGAAATACTGCAGGCAGGAGCTGCCTTCGCTGATCCAGGCCATATCGCACCAAAGATGCGGCACATGACACCCGCCCGCGGCGCTGCGCGTCAATGCCTGGTCGAGCAATGCCGGTATTATGCTGCGGCCGGGTTCCTTGCTGCCCTTACGCAATCGTTTCCATGTATACAACTGTAAATGGCCGGTCAGCGCAGACGTGTCGATGCCGCCGCAATGTTCACCAAACAACCGCAGCAATTCGGCCTGTTGCTCCTTGGAATGAACCAGCAGGACTCTGGCGCCGGCTTGAACCGTGTCCTGACAAAACCGCAGCAATGCGCGAAGTTCTTCATCCCTGTCATGGAACAGGGCTCCGACAGGGCACGAACAGTGCGATGCTGACATCAACTGCCTGATCCTGACTTACGTTCGCAAGATGTCCGCACGACCAGCCAGACGATCGCAGCGAACGCGCTGCATATATGGAGCATCAACAAGGGAACCTTGGGCGCATTTTCAGCAGGGGACAATGCGTGTGCTCAATATCTTCGCCCGCTGACTGGCGCCGCAGCAGGCAGGCTTTATTGACGGGCATCAATGCGATGGTGAGCCGCCGCTCGATACACTGTAGCGGTATGGCCCGATGGATGGAGCATCGCCCAATGAGCACAACAACGTGGCGATCTGCGCTGGCATTGCCGGTTTCGCCGACCAGGGATCACATCCGGGGGCCGGTCGATGCGCCGCTGACCCTGCTGGAATACGGCGACTATGAGTGCCCGTTCTGTGGTGTCGCCCACCCCATCGTCAAGGCAGTCGAGGCGCAGCTCGGTAACAGGCTGCGCTTCGTGTTCCGCCATTTCCCGCTGACGACGGTCCATCCACATGCCGAGTTGGCGGCGGAAGCTGCCGAAGCGGCCGGCAGCCAGGGAGCCTTCTGGCAGATGCACGATGTGCTGTACGCCAACCAGCAGCACCTCGAAGGTCCGCATCTGCTGGTCTATGCCGCGACACTCGGTCTCGATATCAACCGCTTCGGCAATGAGGTTACCGAGCACGCTTACCTGCGGAAGATCAACGAGGACTTCATCAGCGGCGTGCGAAGTGGGGTGAATGGCACCCCCACCTTCTACATCAACGGCGCCCGTCACGACGGTGCCTGGGACTACGCCTCATTGTTGGCCGCACTGCAGCAGGCGGCGCTGACGGCCGCAGCAGCGTGAGAACGCGCGGACCGGCGCGTCGGCACACGGCGTAGGGCGCCGTCCATGAGCGTAATGGGCGTGACGAAGTTCGAGCGCTTCTTCCGCAGCACCGCGGGCGCGGACGTCGACAATCAGGACCTGAAGCGCTACAGCGAGTTGGTCAATCGCAAGATCCGCGATCTGCTGGTTCGCGACGAGGCCATCGCCAAGGCGAATGATCGTGAGATCATCCAGCCGCACGACCTGGCGATCACCAAGGGATTGCAGGAGTGCATTCAGGCATTCGCGATATTCGATGGGGAAATCGAGCTGAAAGCCACCCTCGAGCACATCACTTCAAGGCCTCCCCTCGATCTGGCAATGAGCGTTGAGACTGAATCCAGTCTCGCGACGATTGCCGGCGGGCTGAGCGTGGCGCTAGCGCGCGGCTTCAGGATCACCGACCCCACCATGAAGAATCCGTGCGCGGACGACTGGGAGCGCGCCATCCAGATCTTCAACCTGTTGCTGTAGCCCCCGGATGAGGAAGCACGGTGATGAGTGATCAGGTTCGTCATATCGTCTGCCCGGCGTGCAGCGCGGTGAACCGCATCCCCGCAGGCCGATCGGCGCTCGAGGCCAAGTGCGGGTCGTGTCATCAGAAGCTGTTCACCGGCAAGCCGGCTGCCGTCGATGGCAAGAATTTCAGACGCCACATTACCCGCAACGACATCCCTGTGCTGGTGGATTTCTGGGCGTCGTGGTGCGGGCCGTGCGTGGCGATGGCGCCCGCCTATGAGCGTGCAGCCGCCGAACTCGAACCGCGTTATCGCCTGCTCAAGGTGAATGCGGACGAGGAACCGGCGCTCATGGCGGAGTTTGGCATCCGCAGCATTCCGACGCTGATGTTATTCGCCAGCGGGCGCGTGGTCGGGCAGCACGCGGGCGCGATGAACACGCCTGACATTTCCGCGTGGGCACAGGCGCAATTCCAACCGGCTGACTAGTCTAGCCGTGGACAACCGTCTGCGCGGGCAGTCGCCATCCGGTGCGGCACAAGCTCGTGAAGCATGACAACAATCAAGGGGTTGGGCCCAAGATCGCGCGATCATTGCGTCAAGATCAACGCGCGAGGAGGTTCCATCATGGCAACACTGAATGCGGTCTCGGTTGCCAGCGGCAGTGGCGGCCTGCGTCGCTATCTCCAGCAGATCCAGAAGTTCCCCATGCTCCAGGCGGACGAGGAGCTAGACTTGTCGCGGCGCTGGCGCAGGCATGAGGATATCGAGGCGGCACACCGGCTGGTGACATCGCATCTGCGGCTCGTTGCGAAGATGGCCCACGGGTATCGCGGCTACGGCCTGGCGGTCAATGACCTGATCAGCGAAGGCAATATCGGCATGATGCAGGCCGTGAAGCGCTTCGACCCGGAAACCGGGTTTCGCCTCGCCACCTATGCGAAGTGGTGGATCCGCTCGGCAATTCGGGCCTACATCCTGCAAAGCTGGTCGCTGGTGAAGGTCGGCACCACCGCCTCGCAGAAGCGCCTGTTCTTCAATCTGCGACGGATGGAAAGCCGCATGCAGATCCTCAGCGACGGCGATCTGGACCGGATGCAGGTCAGCAAGATCGCCGACATGCTGCGGGTCCCGGAGCGTACCGTCATCAGCATGCATCGGCGGCTCGCCGGACCCGATCACAGCCTCAACGCACCGGTGCATCCCGGCAACAAGGGTGACTGGGAAGGTTCGTTGATCGACAACGCCGAGGACCAGGAAACCACGATCGGTGAACGCGAGGAGATGGCCGTGCGCAAGGCCATGCTGCCGATCGCCCTCGGCACACTGGACAATCGCCAGCGGCACATCCTGATCGAGCGTCGGCTGAAGGAGAGGCCGACAACGCTCGATGAACTGGCAAGGCATTACCAGGTATCCGCCGAACGAGTGCGCCAGATCGAAGTCCGAGCCTTCCAGAAGCTGCGGAAATCGATGCGGGAACAGGCCGCGGCATGAGGCCGGATCCGCTCATCAAGGCGGACGTCGAAGCGGAACTGCGGAGCGACCCGTCGGTCGATGCCACGGATATCGCCGTGGCGGTGACCGACGGCGTGGTGACGCTGACCGGCTTTGTCCGCTCGTATCGCCGGCGGAATTCGGCAGAAGCCGCTGCCAAGCGTATCGCCGGCGTGATCGGCTTGGTCAATGATATCGAGGTCCGCCTGCCGCTGCTGCACCAGCGACCCGATCCGGAGATCGCACGCGATGCGGTGGAGGCGCTGAAGCGCGACCTGCCGGAAGCGGCGGGCATGATCAAGGTGGTGGTGCATGACGGCTGGGTGACGCTCGAGGGCGAGGTCGAGTGGAACTATCAGCGCGAGGAGGCGAAGTGGTCGGTGTACCGAGTGCGCGGCGTCGTCGGTGTGAGCAATCTGATCCGCCTGA
>DATAPW010000366.1:0-45753 GCA_036265005.1 Acetobacteraceae bacterium
CCACCGGCGCGGCCTGCTTGCGGTCAACCTTGCCGGCGGCGTCTTCCAGGGCTGGCGGAAGGTCTGCCAACCGGGCGACCCAGTGGCCGCCCATCAGCGGGCTCGCGCAGGGCATCAAGGGATTGAGCAGATAGGCCAGGCACGTCACCCCGGCGGACTGACCGCGGTTCTGCAACCACGCGTGCTGTTGCCGAGCCTCCACGCGCAAAACGGCGAAATCGCACCGTTCCGCGCGCACCGCAGCCCAGTTGCCAGCCTCTTCGTACGCGATGACCGCCTCGAGCCGCGCAATCGTCTCGGGGTCGGAATCCTGCGCGGCGGCAAGCGCGGTGCCGATGCCATCCGGCCACAACGCCACGCCACGCCAGCACAGCGGCGCCAAGGGATCGATCAACGCGATGGCCCGCATCACCAGTGTGGCGTCGCCATTGCTGTCATCGGGTAGCGCGTCCAGTGTCCGATGGCGCACCAGCTCCTCCAGGTGCGCGGCGAGCAGCGCATCGCCCAGTCCGCGACGCAGCCAAGCCACGACGGTTCCGGCCCGCAAAGCGTGCAATGCCTGCTCCGATTCGACCGCCATTGCATGCGCCAGCGAGCGCGCGTCCCAGATCTCGCGGCCTGCGATCGGGATTGAGCGTTGCGCTCGTCGCGGCGGCCTGGCGGCAAGGCGACGCCCGCGCGCACTGGCCGGATCGAGCAGCAAGGTCGGTGTCGGCCGGTGTTCCGGGTCCTCGGCCAACATGCCGCGCACCAGGTCGCCGACGATCGGCGGCAGTCTCTCGTCGCCCGCCAGCGCGGCATAGGTACCCTGCTCCAGTTTGCGGTGCAGGATGGCGGCATCGTCCAGTTGCGGCATCGCGCCATGGCCAAGCGACAGGCACAGCAGCAATACGCCGAGTGAATAGACATCGTCCGCGATGCTGCCGTCGCCGCGGCCGGCCGGCAGGCACATGGCCGAGTAGGGCGGCTCAAACAGCGCCGGCTGTGCCATGGCGGGCGGTGCGGCCCACGCGGTGCCCAGCACGACAGGCTGACCCGGCCGGCTCTGAAACACATTATCGAGCCGGATGCCGCGATGCGTCAGCCCGCGCAACTGGAGATGCTCCAGCACATGCGCCACCGGCCGCAGCACGCATTCGAGCAGTTCGGGTTCCGGCCAGGGCCGCGGCCTGCCGAGTAAGCTCGGCCCCGGGGGAGCCAGGCAGATCATGTAACAGGCTTCCTCGGCCGCGCCAGGCGCGGGGGACGATCCGTACGCCACCGGCGCCAGCAAGCCATCGATCGACGCGGACGGCAGTAGCTGCAAAGGACGCGGTCGTGGGGGGAACTGCCGCTGGACCCGCACCGCCATCAGGTCGTTGCGCCCGGTCAGCTGATCGATAACGGCAAAGGCAGCCGAGCCGCCCACCGGCGGCAGCGGTCGGCTCCCGTCGATCACGTACTGACCGGCGATAACGGTGCCATTGGATTGCGACGCGGCGGGGTTGGCCATGTGCCGCCGACAGTGCGCGACAAAGGTTGAGGAATCGCGAAGGCTACAGCCCGCACGCTTGCCATGCCCGACCGGCGCCGGGGACCGCAGCGATTTAATGCTGCAAGATCAAAGCCATTAGGCCCGTAGCAACAGGCGAGCTAGCCTTCGAACGGGTCCTTCATCAGAATCGTGTCGTCACGTTCGGGACTGGTTGAGAGCAGCGTCACCGGCGCTTCCACAAGTTCTTCGATGCGGCGGACATACTTCACGGCCTGTGCCGGCAGATCGGCCCACGAACGCGCGCCGCGGGTGGAGCCGGTCCAGCCTTCCATCACTTCGTATTCCGGCTCAGCCGCGGCCTGCGCGCCCGGCGCCGCCGGCAGGTACCGGTAATGTTCGCCATGAATGCGATAGCCGGTGCAGATGCTCAACTCGGACAAGCCGTCGAGCACGTCCAGCTTGGTGAGCGCCAGGCCGTTGATGCCGGCGACGGTCACGGCCTGCCGCACGAGGGCGGCATCGAACCAGCCGCAGCGGCGCCGGCGCCCGGTGACGGTGCCGAACTCGGCGCCGCGGTCACCCAGCAACTGGCCGGTCGCATTGGACTGTTCCGTGGGGAACGGGCCAGAACCCACCCGCGTGGAGTACGCCTTGGCGATGCCCAGCACAAAACCAACCGCTGCGGGGCCCAATCCTGCCCCTGCCGCCGCCGTAGCGGCAACCGTGTTGCTCGAGGTGACAAACGGATAGGTCCCGTGATCGACGTCGAGCATCACGGCCTGCGCCCCCTCGAACAGAATGCGCCGCCCCGCCCGCCTGGCCTCGTCCAGCCGCAGCCAGGCCGGTTCGGCGAACGGCAGGATGCGCGGTGCCAGATCAAGCAGCCGCGCGAGCACTGTGTCTTTGAAAAATGTTTCAGCACCGAGGCCTTGCAGCAAGGTATTGTGATGCAGCAGCAGTTCATCCAGCTTGTCCGACAGGGTCTGCGGCTCGGCCAGATCAGCGACCCTGATTGCACGGCGGGCGACCTTGTCCTCGTAGGCCGGGCCGATGCCCCGCCCGGTGGTGCCGATCTTGCGGTCGCCTCGCGCCGCCTCCCGCGCCCGGTCGATGGCCGGGTGCATCGGTAGGATCAGCGTGGCGTTCTCGGCCACCCGCAGGTTGGCCGGCGTTACCTCGATGCCCTGCGTCTTCACCTTCTCGATCTCGGCCAGCAACGCTTCCGGATCGATCACCACGCCATTGCCGATGATGCCGATCTTGCCGCGCACAACGCCGGACGGCAGCAGCGACAGACGGTAGGTTTCGTTGCCCACCACCAGCGTATGGCCGGCGTTGTGGCCGCCCTGGAAGCGCACGACGATGTCGGCCCGGCTGGCCAGCCAGTCGACGATCTTGCCCTTGCCCTCATCGCCCCACTGGGCACCGATCACTGAGACATTGGCCATGGGTCGATCACTCTCCGGAAATCAGTGGCACTGCAGTCCCATCGCGCAGGATATGCGAACACAGCAGGCGCCGCGCCTCGGCCATTGGATCGCCGTCCGGCTCAAGCGCCGCGATGGTGGCATAGCCGAGTGTGCGCATCTGGATGGCGTCAGCTTGGTCGGTGCCATGCGGGAGGTATAGCCGCTGGCGCGCTGCGCGCGGCGGCGCGGCGCGCAGCACGGCGTCGGGAAACAGGGTCAGGCCAGTGGCCGGTTCGGTATCACCGCAGATGTAGCGGCCGCCGCGTCCCAGCTCCTCATGGCGCCCGGGCGCAAAGATCGTCACCGAGACGCCGGTCTCGTAGCGGAAGCCGCGGAACTCCACCGGATCGATGGTGATCCGCAGATCGGGCGCACGATCCCGGATCGCCGCCACTGCCGCCGCAAGCCGGCTGGCGAGGTCCCGCGCCGCCAGCGGCAGGTCGGCAGCCAGCAGCGCCGCCAGGGCGCGGTCCGCCGGTCCGGCGGCCAGCAGCAAATCGGTCAGGACAGGCGCCAGCGCGCCGCCATGACGGGTGACCGAGGCGGCATCCTTGCGGTCCAACGCCCGTGCCAGAGCCGCGCGCTCAGCACCCGCGAAACCAGCCGCGTCCAGCATGACCGGCACCAGCGCCGGCAACGTGAGGTCGAAACTGGTGCGGACCAAGCCAACCGACGCCAAGGCCTCCGCTCCCACCAGCACGATCTCGGCGTCCGCCGCAGGGCTGTCGCAGCCGATCAGTTCGACGCCGGCCTGGGCGATCTGCCGGTCCGGCGCAAGCTGGCCGCCGCGCACGCGCAGGCACTGCCCGGCATAGGACAGCCGCAGCGGCCGCGGTGCGCGCGCCAGTCGCGTGGTGGCAATGCGCGCTACCTGCGGCGTGGTGTCGGCCCGCAGCCCCATCATTCTCTGGCTCACCGGGTCCATCAGCCGGAACGTCTGCTCCGCCACCGCAGCACCGGAGCCGGCCAGCAGGCTGTCCTCGAACTCCAGCAGCGGCGGCTTCACCCGCTGGTAGCCATGCGCGGCAAACACCTCCATGAGCGATTCCACCGCCGATGCCTCGGTTTCGGCATCGGGCGGCAGCAGATCGCGCAGGCCGGCGGGCAACAGGGCCCGGTTGTTGGAGGCTTCGTCGCTCATGTGCGTCATCCAGCTATCAGCTATCCGGCGCGGAAGGAACCGTGGATGCCTCAGGGTGGGACAGCGCAGCGTATTCCGCCGGCGGCGCGGCGGAATGCGCTGCGCTGTTCCGCCCTACGTCACCGCTTGCGCGCGGCCCGCGCTACCGCGACGGCATTCCTCGCCCACTCCAGCAATTCATCCGGCCGGTCGAACAGATCCTCCGGCACCGCATAATACGCGGACAAACTGACCTGCCGCCCCTGCCGGGTGTAGCTGAACGGCTCGCTGCCGGCACGTTCGAACCGCTCGCGCGTGTTGCCATCGACGCGAAAGTACAGCGCGTCCCGCACGATCAGGGCGAACATCGCACCGCCGTGGAACAGCCCCACGCCGCTGAACATGCGACGCGGAAGCGGCGACAGCGGCGCCAGCAGGTCGACGATGAATGCCTGGTAGCGTGGGCTGACGCTGGCCATCGGTCAGAAAGCGAGCGATGTCGCCTGCACCACCAGCGGCAATGTGCGCACCATCGACAGCACTTCCTCCGGCACGCCTTCATCCACCGACACCAGGCAGATCGCATCGCCGCCCTGGTTGGCGCGGCCCAAGTGGAACGTCGCGATGTTGATGCCGGCGCCGGCCAATGTCGCGCCGAAGCGGCCAATGAAGCCAGGCTTGTCCTGGTTGGTGACGTACAGCATGTGCGGCGCGAAATCCGCCTCGACCTTGATGCCCTTGATCTCCACGATGCGCGGCCGCGAGCCGGCGAACAGCGTGCCCGCAACCGAACGGGTGAGCTGGTCGGTTTCCACCGTGACGCGCACCAGCGTCTGGTATTCGCTCGGACGGTCGTGCACGGTTTCCGCAACATCGATGCCATGGTCGCGCGCGGCGAGCGGCGCGTTCACCATGTTGATGCCGACCATCATCGGCGTCATCAGCCCGGCGAGCGCGGCGGCGGTCAGCGGACGGGTGTTCAGCGCCGCGGCCAAGCCCTCGTATTCGATCACCACGCGACGGATCACGCCTTCGCGCGACTGCGTCAGTTGCCCGGCGAAGGCGCCGAGCAGGCGGCATAGCTCCATGTATGGCTTCAGCCGCGGCGCATCCTCCGCCGACACCGACGGCATGTTGATCGCGTTCGCCACTGCGCCGGTGAGCAGAAAATCGCTCATCTGCTCGGCGACCTGCAGCGCGACGTTCTCCTGCGCCTCTGCGGTTGCGGCGCCGAGATGCGGCGTGCAGACGACATTCTCCAGTGCGAACAGCGGCGACTGCGTGGCAGGCTCGTCCTCGAACACGTCGAGCGCAGCGCCGGCGACATGCCCTGCTTCGATCGCCTCGGCAAGCGCGGCTTCATCCACCAGACCGCCGCGCGCGCAGTTGATGATGCGCACGCCACGCATGGTCTTCGCCAAGGCCTCGCGCGACATGATGTTGCGCGTCGCATCGGTCAGCGGCGTATGCAGACTGATGAAGTCCGCCCGCGCCAGCAGGTCATCGAGGTCCACCTTCTCCACGCCCAGGTCGAGCGCGCGATTCTCCGAAAGGTATGGATCGTAGGCAATCACCTTCATTTTCAGCCCGACTGCGCGATCAGCCACGATGGAACCGATATTGCCGCAGCCGATCAGGCCGAGGGTCTTGGCGGTGAGCTCGACGCCCATGAAGCGGTTCTTCTCCCACTTGCCCGCCCTGGTCGAGGCAGAGGCTTCGGGAATCTGTCGCGCCAGCGCGAACATCATCGCGATGGCATGTTCAGCCGTGGTGATGGTGTTGCCGTGCGGCGTGTTCATCACCACCACGCCGCGCGCGGTGGCGGAACGGATATCCACGTTGTCCACGCCGATGCCGGCGCGGCCGACGACTTTCAGGTTGCTCGCCACGTCGAGCAGCTCGCGCGTGACCTTGGTGGCGGAACGGATCGCGAGACCATCATAGGGCGCGATGACGGCGCGCAGTTCGGCGGGCGACAGGCCGGGCTTCAGGTCCACGTCCACGCCACGGCGGCGGAAAATCTCCACCGCCGCAGGCGAGAGTTTGTCGCTGATCAAAACATTCGGCATGAAGTGTGCTCGCTGGTTGATCGTGTTGTTGAAGCCCCACCCTAACCCTGCCCCGCCCAAGCGCGGGTGAGTCACAACCCCCTCTCCCCGCGTTTGGGGCAGGGTTGGGGTGGGAGTGCTCGTCCTATTCGGCAGCCTTCGCCGCTGCGAATTCGGCGGCCACCAGATCATGGGCCCAGTCCAGCCAGAGCAGCAGCTTATCGACATCGGTGGTGTCGATCGTGGCGCCGCCCCAGATGCGCAGGCCCGGCGGCGCGTCGCGATAGGCGCCGATGTCATAGGCAACGCCTTCCTTCTCGAGCAACGCCACCAAGCGCTTCGCCGCCGCGGCCTGGCCATCCGTCGACAACGCCGTGAACCAAGGCGCCACCAGCTTCAGGCAGATCGAGGTGCACGATCGCGTCGCCGCATCCTCCGCCAGGAAATCCGCCCATCCGGTGCGCGCAATCCAGCGCACCACTGCATCCAGGTTGGCTTCGCTGCGCGCGACCAGGCCTGCCAGTCCGCCGACGGATGCCGCCCAGCGCAATCCATCGAGTGCATCCTCGACGCACAGCATGGACGGCGTGTTGATCGTTTCACCCTTGAAGATGCCTTCGATCAGCTTGCCGCCCGACGTCAGGCGGAACACCTTCGGCAATGGCCACGCGGGCTTGTAGGTTTCCAGCCGCGCCACCGCGCGCGGCGACAGCGCCAGCATGCCGTGTGCCGCCTCGCCGCCCAACACCTTCTGCCAGGACCAGGTGACGACATCGAGCCTGTCCCACGGCAAAGCCATTGCGAACGCCGCCGACGTGGCATCGCATATCACCAGCCCCGCCCGATCGGCAGCGATCCAGTCGCCGTTCGGCAGGCGCACGCCCGATGTCGTGCCGTTCCACGGGAACACGACGTCGTGCGCGAAATCCACCGCCGCGAGATCCGGCAAGCGGCCGTACGGGGCCGACAGCACGCGCGCATCGGCGAGCCGGAGTTGCTTCACCACATCGGTGGCCCAGCCTTCGCCAAAGCTCTCGAATGCCAGGATGTCAACCGGCCGTGCGCCGAGCAGCGACCACAGCGCCATCTCGACCGCGCCGGTGTCGGAGGCAGGCACGATGCCAAGCCGCCAGTCTGCCGGCACGCCCAGGATCGTACGGGACCGATCGACCACTTCGGCGAGCCGCGCCTTCGGCTCCTTCGCACGATGGCTGCGGCCCAGCACGGCGCCGGACAGCGCATCCAGCGTGAAGCCAGGACGCTTGGCGCAGGGCCCGGAGGAGAAATTGGTATTGGCCGGACGCAATTCCGGTCTTGGCGTGATCGCCATGTGCAGTGCTCCCTTCCAGAAGCGAAGCGCCCCGGTGGGGGGGCGTGGCCCGGTCCGGCGTATAGCGGCAAGATTTACGCCGCGTCAATAACGAGGGAAGGCCGGTGTCACGGCTCACCGCTTCGCGCTAAACAGCTAGCGCCTGATCAACGACAACAGGGAGGTCGCGATGAACTGGAGAACGGCAGGCGTGCCGATGATGCCGGACATGACGCCGTTGAAGCCAACTTAACGCCCGCATGCCCCTCTTTGTAGGACCTATCCGTCACTTCCTTCTGGTGGCGCTATGCGCCATTGCACTCGGCACGGCCGCGCATGGCCAGGCGCCGCGCGCAACCGATACGCCGCCGCCCGCGAGTGCCGGCGATAACCGCCACCTGCCAGCCGATGTGACGACACATCAAACGCTGGAACTGTCGGATCGCACGCTGCAGTTCGCGGGCACGGCGGGAGCCATCCGGCTGAGCGACGACAAGGGCGCTCCGCGCACCGATGTTGCGTTCATTGCCTATCGACTGGACGGTGCCGACCCGCGCAGCCGGCCGGTGACCTTCGTGTTCAATGGCGGACCCGGCATGGCGTCGGGCTGGCTTCAGGTTGGCGCAGTCGGACCCTGGCGGATCAAGCTTGGGGCAGATGCAACCATTCCATCCGCCTCGCCGGAACCGATACCCAACGCGGAAACCTGGCTCGATTTCACCGACCTTGTGTTCATCGATCCGCCCGGCACCGGCTATTCGCGTATCCTGGCGTCCGGCGATGACGCGCGCCGTGCGCTGTGGTCGGTGGACGGCGATATCGAGGCGCTGGCCGAAGTGATCCGCCGCTGGCTCGATGAAAACGAGCGCAGTTTGTCGCCGAAATATCTGCTGGGTGAAAGTTACGGCGGGTTTCGCGCGCCACGCCTGGCCCGCGCGCTGCAATCCAGTGAGGGAGTCGGCGTATCAGGCATGGTGCTGGTTTCGCCGGCCCTGGTTCCGGCATTGGTATTCGGCAACGGCAGCCATGCGCTCGATCCGTTTTTCTGGGTGGCGCGCCTTCCCTCCATGGCCGCGACGTCACTCGCTGCCAAGGGCTCGGTGACGCCCGATATGCTGGCCGATGCCGAACAATACGCACGAACCGACTATCTGCTGGATCTGGTGCGCGGCGTGCGCGACGATGCCGCTGTCGCGCGAACGTCGCAGCGTGTCGCGGCGCTGACCGGACTCGACCCTGCCCTGGTCAGTCGCTATCGCGGCCGCCTCGAGAACGATGTGTTCCTGCACGAGATCGACCGGAGCGAACATCGCGTCGCGAGCGTGTACGATGCGACGGTGACGCGCGCTGATCCGTTTCCACGCGATACGCTCAGCGATTATGCCGACCCTGTCCTGGAAGGAATGAAGCCGCTGGTCACCAGTGCGATGGTCGAGATCTATACCAACCGGCTGCATTGGCATCCCGACGGCGCTTATCATTTGGCCAACGACGCGATATTCCGGCAGTGGCAATGGGGGCGCGGCTTCGCGCGACCCGAGGCGGTGAAGGCTTTACAGGCCGACCTCGCGCTTGACCCTCGCATGCGCGTGCTGATCGCGCATGGTATGTTCGATCTCGTCACGCCGTATTTCGCCACCCGGTTGATCGTCGATGACATGCCGGATTTCGCCGCTGACCGGGTGCGTCTGGCGATCTATCCGGGCGGCCACATGTTCTACACGGATGATGCCTCACGCACTGCACTGCGCGAGGCGTCACGGACGATCATCGAGCAACGCTGAGCGTGGCGGAATGCGCTGCGCCTTTCCGCCCTACTTCAGTCGTCGATCAGCCGCCGCAAATGGGCCGCAGGATCAGCCAGGAAGGCGCGCGTGACCCGGACATGCTCCAGATCGTTCCACTCGGTCGCACGCAATGTGTCGTTATCGGCCAGCAGGATCGTCGCGTCCGGCATCGCCATCAGGATCGGCGAATGCGTGGCAATGATGAACTGGCAGTTCTGTCGCACCCGATCGGCCAGCAATGCGATCAGCGCCAGCACGCGCATCGGTGACAGCGGGGTTTCCGGCTCGTCCAGGAAATACAGGCCGTTCGGCACCAGGCGCGTCTGCAACAGCGCCAGGAACGTCTCGCCATGCGACCGCGCATCGGGATCCGCGCCGTAGCGACGTTCCAGCGCAGCGCGTTCACCACGCGCCATCCCGGTGGCGCGGTCACGGCCGGAACCCTCGGGCAGCCTGGCGAGATCCTGCTCGATGTCGACCAACCCGGCCATATCCGCAGTCAGCCGGCCGGTGTAGCCGAACACATCCTCGGCGCGGAGGAACAGCCGCGTACGGGCATGCCGGCGACGCACGAAGACATAGCCGGCGGCAAAGTCCCGTGCGGCCTGCAAGGTTGGATCCCGCCGGAGATCCCGCGCGCCGGCGGCGACCGCATCCATGCCGGCAGCAATGCCCTCCAGCAGCGTGGATTTCCCACTGCCGTTCTCGCCCACCAGAAACGTCACCGGCATGGTGAAGGCCAGCTCCTGAAGGCCGTGGACGAGAGGAAGCGTCCAGGGAAACCGGTCAGCGTGAACGGCGGCGTCAGCGCGCCGACGCAGGGCTGACAGGAAGACCATCGAGGTTCACCACCGGTTCGGCGCTGGTTTCCTGCATCAGGAGGATGTGGGCAGGCTGGCTGCGTACATCGTCCAGCCAGCGATTGACGTTGCGGAACTCGGACAGGTCGAAGCCACCTTCTTCCGCGATATGGGTGTAGGCATACAGCGCTATGTCGGCAATCGAGTAATCCGCGGCACCGAACCAGGTATGGTCCGCCAGGTGCGCGTCCATCACCGCCAGCGCATACATGCCGCGGTGGTGGTTTGCTTCGATCTGGCTGGTCCGGTCATCGGCACCGGTATAGACGCGCAGGAAGCGGTTCACGGCGATCGCCGGTTCGTGGCTGTATTGTTCGAAGAACATCCAGCGGAGTACCTGCGCCTGCGGCCAGCGGTCCTCCGGCCAGAACCGCGTGCCCGCCGCCAGGTAGTGCAGGATCGCGCCGCTCTCCGACAGCATCCGCCCATCCTCGAACACCAGCGTTGGCACCTTGCCGATCGGATTGACGGCGCGGAAGTCCGGACGGGCGGTGTCGGCGGTGAGTTGGCTGACATCGATGCGGCGATGGGGGATGCCAAGCTGCGCCAGTAGCAGCCGCACCTTGTAGACGTTGCCTGAGCGGAGGAAGCCGTAGAGCGTGAGCATGGCCGCACGCCTAGCCAGCAAGGGGCGAGCGGTCAATGTCGCGTGACTGGCGAGTTGGCCGTAGGGGAGGCAGCGCTGCGTCCGCGCCATCTTCGTCATTGGCGGCGCAACGCCCCCCGTGCGATGAAGCCTGAGGATTCCCGCACACAGCGACTCGCATGGACCAGGTCCCAACCCGCCACAAGCCAGCAGCGGAGGCCATCGCCGAACTGATCGCGGTACTCGTCGCGGTGACCGACGGCGAGCCTCGCGTGCTGACCATCGACCGTGCGCGCGCCCTGCCGTCCGGACCGTTCGAGCCGACCCACCGCTCGCTCCAGGCCGGCATGCGGTCGTGGGTGGAGCAGCAGACCCACCATCCCCTCGGCTATGTCGAGCAACTCTACACCTTCGCTGATCGCGACCGCACGGCGATGGGGCAGCGGACGGTGTCCGTCAGCTATCTCGGACTGACCCGGGAGGTGCGCGCCTCCGGTGAACCCGGCGTCGGATGGCAAAGCTGGTACCGCTACTTTCCCTGGGAGGATCGTCGCGGTCCGGACACCGAAGGTGTGGCCGCGGACATCGATGCGCGGTTGCGTGCCTGGGCGGAAGCGGGCGTCGACGCGCCGGCGCGACGCGAGCGGCTACGGCGGATCGGCATTACCTTCGGCCAGGATGGCCGCGCCTGGAACGAGGAACTCGTCCTGCAGCGCTACGAGCTGCTGTGGGAGGCGGGACTGGTTCCGGAGTCGCCCCAGGCGGCGAACCCCGTCCCCGGCGAGCCGATGACCCACGACCACCGCCGCATCCTCGCGACCGGCCTCGCCCGGCTGCGCGCCAAGATCAAATACCGCCCGGTGGTGTTCGAGCTGATGCCGCCGCGCTTCACCCTGCTGCAATTGCAGCGGACCGTCGAGGCGTTGGCGGGCCGCCTGCTGCACAAGCAGAATTTCCGCCGGCTGATCGAACAACAGGACCTGGTGGAGGAAACCGGCGACGCGACCACCGAAACCGGCGGTCGCCCGGCAAAGCTGTTCCGCTTCCGCCGCGACGTGGTCGCCGAACGGGCGGTCACCGGCAGCAAGCTGCCCCTGGCGCGATAGCAAGCCGTTAGGTCGGCATAGGCCGAGCCTGTGCCCGGTGCATCGGGGTACGGAAAAGCACAGGGCATTCCGCCTCGACCACCCCCTCCTCTTGACTTCCTTATGCTCAGCACTAGCATAAGAACATGAAATGCTCATATAGAGCATAACGGAGGTGTCCGATGTCTTATGCCGAAACCCTCGCCCGCACCGCTCCCCTGTATGACCGGGTGAAGTCTGTCATCCCGGCGATGGAATGGCCGGTGTTCGCCGACGACATCGACGCGATCCTGGCGCTGAAGCGCCGGCGCAACGCGGTGATCCTGGCGCACAACTACCAGACGCCGGAAATCTTCCACTGTGTCGCCGACATCGTGGGCGACAGTCTCGCCCTGGCGCGCGAGGCGATGAAGGTGGACGCCGAGGTGATCGTGCTCGCCGGCGTGCACTTCATGGCCGAGACCGCGAAGCTGCTGAACCCGGCGAAGACCGTGCTGATACCCGATACACGCGCCGGCTGCTCGCTGGCGGAATCGATCACCCCCGCCGATGTCCGCCTGCTGCGGCAGAAGTATCCCGGCGTCCCGGTCGTGACATACGTCAACACATCGGCGGCGGTGAAGGCGGAGTCCGACATCTGCTGCACGTCGGGCAACGCCCGCAAGATCATCGAATCACTCGGCGCGGACCGCGTGATCATGCTGCCCGACGAATACCTGGCGCAGAACATCGCCGCGCAGACCGGCGTGAAGATCATCACCTGGGCCGGCCACTGCGAAGTGCATGAACGCTTCACCGCCGCGCAGATCCGCGAATTGCGCGCCGACAACCCGGGAGTGATCGTGCTGGCGCATCCCGAATGCCCGCCGGAGGTGGTGGCAGAGGCGGATTATGCCGGCTCCACCGCGGATATGGCGGCATATGTCGGACGGGAAAAGCCCGCGCGCGTGGTGCTGATCACGGAATGCTCGATGGCCGACAACGTGTCGGTGCACCATCCCGACGTCGAGTTCGTCCGCCCGTGCAATCTGTGTCCGCACATGAAGCGCATCACGCTGGCCAATATCCGCGGCGCACTGGAAGAAATGCGCTACGAGGTGACGATCGACCCGGCGGTTGCGGTGCGCGCCCGCCAGGCGGTCGAGCGCATGCTGGCGGTATAGAGGCGCGGCGCGATGACCATCTCTCCGCTTCCCGCGATTATGGTCGAACCTTCGGTGCGCGCAGCGCTGCTGGAGGATCTCGGCCGCGCCGGCGATCTGACGACTGACGCCATCGTACCCACCAGCGCACGCACCGAGTGCGCATTGATGGCGCGCCAGCCTGGCGTGGTAGCCGGGATGGACTTCGCCATCTGTGCGTTCCGGCTGATCGACCCCGCAATCGAAGTACTTGTCGAACGCGCCGACGGCAGCCGGTTGGCGCCCGGCGATTTGATTGCCGTGATCCGCGGGCCGGCACGCGGCATCCTGACCGCCGAGCGCACGGCGCTGAATTTCCTGTGCCATTTGTCGGGCATTGCGTCCGCCACACGGGGCATCGTCGATGCGATCGTGGGGACCAAGGCGCAGGTGGTGTGCACACGCAAGACCATGCCCGGACTGCGTGCCGCGCAGAAATACGCGGTGCGCGTCGGCGGCGGGTCGAACCACCGCTTCGGGCTGGATGATGCCGTGCTGATCAAGGACAACCACGTCGCAATCGCCGGCGGGGTGCGCGCGGCCGTGGAACGCGCACGCGCCGGGGTGGGGCATCTGGTGAAGATCGAACTGGAGGTGGACACGCTGGCGCAGCTTCAGGAGGCGCTGACACTCGGCGTAGATGCGTTCCTGCTGGACAACATGGGACCCGACATGCTGCGCCAGGCGGTCGAGATGGTCGGCGGCCGCGCGATCACCGAAGCCTCGGGCAGGATCAGACCGGACACGGCACCGGCGATCGCTGCATCGGGGGTGGACCTGCTGTCGGTCGGCTGGCTGACGCACAGTGTGGCGGTGCTGGATATCGGGCTGGATCACCAGGGGTGAAATCGGCGGCGCGGGGCACCTCCACTACGGCTTTCCGGCTGCTCGTGTGGTCGCCGTGGCATTGCCAACCAGTTGTGCAAGCGGCACCGGCCGGAAATCCCACGCCTCAACTCCGACGTCGAACTGGCGCGGCAGCGGCTTCAGCCGGCCGTGGCTATGGCCGTGGAGGTTGACCCAGCCTCTGCCCATGCTCCGCCAGGTCCGGAACGGGTAGTGGCACAGGACGAGATTCGTTCCGTCGACGGTCAGTTCGGCATATGGCTGGACGCTCGCCCATCCGGCGCAGGCGGTGACACCGGCATCGTCGTTGTTGCCGACTATGAGATGCTTCTGGCCGTGCAGCACGTCCAACAGGTAGCCCACGCGCTCGGGTGATTGGCGAACGGCGAAGTCGCCCAGGTGCCAAACCACATCCTCAGCTTGAACCACCGAGTTCCAACGGTCTATCATTTCGCCATCCATCTCGTCCACCGATGAGAACGGACGGCGGTAGAAGCTGCGAGCCGCAGCATGACCGAAATGGTGGTCAGCGGTGAAGTAGATGGGCATCGGCTACCTCGCGGTGCGGCAGTCAGGCCGTCGCCGCCTACCGCTCGGTCGGAGGGACAGGCTATGCTAGATCGTCGAAGGACTGGGGGAAATGCGATGACGTGGCGCAGGAACGGCCCGATGGACATGCAAACGGCAGCGGCGATCCTGCTGACCGGTCTGTTCGCCTATTCGGCGTGGCTGACATCGATCGTCTTCTGCTCGACCAATGATTTGCGCCCGCTGCTCATCGCGTCTGCGGCATTTTTCCCGGTCGGTGTGGTGCATGGTATCGGCGTCTGGTTTGGAGGCTGGTGAGGGCACCCTCCCCTGTCATCGAGCCCTGTCGCCGATTCGTGATTTTATTCCTTTCCGGTACCCTCATACTGTCGCTGGATCATTTGGCACGGGGTGCCACATGCCATTCGACAACCCGAATCAAGCGCCGTTCAGCGACCTCGAACTTCTGAGGGAAGCGCGCAGTCGCATTTCCGGACGAGATCGTTGGGTGCAAGGCCGGTCCCAAGACGGTGACCGTCGCTGTCTTGTCGCTGCGCTCTCGGTGGTATCGGGCAGTCGAAGTTTCACCATGCCAAATAGGGTAGAACGAGGGCTCGCCCGGGTGCTTGCCACGCAGCTTCCGCCGACTGCGCGATCTTGGACGCGGCTCCGATGCATCCCTGCACGACAGCGCCTCATGTGGTTCAATGATGACCCACGAACCCGCCATGAGGACGTAATGGCCTTGTTCGATCGTACTATTCACCACCTGGGGCGTCAGTTGCCGATCTGCATTCCGGCGTAGTAAACCCAGTTGGGTAAGGCCGCGCATTCTTCACGGAGGCATAAATGCCAATCGTGCGCAACGTAGATGTCACGATGCAGTCCGAGGTCAGCTTCGACGATGCATGTCGCGCCGCCGTTGCAGAGGCCGCCAGGACCTTACGTGGGATTATGTCGTTCCGCGTCAAAGAGGCCGAATGTGTGGTCGAGCACGACAAGGTCATCGCCTATCGCGTCACGGGAAAAATCGTCTTCCTCGTCGAACGGTGATCGATCAAACGGTGAGTTGTCTCACCACGAGAAAAGGGGGCTCGTCATGAACGGATCACCGGATGCGCTGCACGGCTACCACGCGCACATCTACTACGACGATGACACCTTTCCGATCGCAGCCAAGCTGCGCGACAAGCTGGCGGCAGATTTCCCAGTGCAGATCGGCAGGAATGCCGGGATCGCCGGACCGCATCCGGTCCCGCAAATCCAGATCATCTTCAGGAACGAAGCATTTCAACGCGTGGTGCCGTGGTTGATGCTGAACCGCGAAGGATTGGACATTCTCGTGCATCCCTTGAGCGACGATGAGTACGATGACCACACTGCCAATGCGCTCTGGCTGGGCACGCCCGTCGCACTGAAGCTGGATACCCTGCCCCACGGCCCGTATCCCGCTCAACTGTTGCCGACCGCCTGAGCGGTCTCACGCATAGCGGGCAGGGCGCGCAGCCGCCAGGCCGGTTACGTCTCACCCAGCCACGATACCCAGTGCCGCGCGATTGGCCTGCCACGCCCGGTCGTATTCGATGACCTGCGCCACCGCGTCGCGGGCAGCTTCACCGTAGATCCGGCCGATCAGATACAGCGTAGCATCGATGGCGAGCGAAACACCGCCGCCGGTGACCACGCCTGCATCGACGACCAGCGCCGCGCACGGCTCGCTTGCCGGCGCAAGGGTTGCCAGCACGGCGAGCGGCGCGACGGTTTCGGCACCCACCGCGAGACGCCGCGTCGTGGCGGAGCGCCCGTCGAGCAGCCCGGCCGCGCCCAGGATCAAAGCGCCGGTGCACACCGAGGCGACACGCCGCGGATCGAGCCCGCGCAGGAACGCGAGCATGCCGGCATCCCGGATCTGCACTGCCCAGCCAGGCCCTCCGCAGACAATTGTCACATCGCAGGGCGGCGCATCGGCGAACCCATATTGAGCGATGACGGTCAGGCCGCCGGCAAGCGCGACCGGACCCGCCTCGCGCGCGATGGTGACCGCCGCGATCGACGGCAGAACGCGCGCGGCCATCGAGACGACGCCGATGGTTCCGCCCACGTCGATCGGCTCGACACCGTCATACAGGACAATGCCGAAGCGGGCGGGTTCGTCAGGTTCGCGCCGTGCTGATTGTCCGGACATGTCCCAGTCGATCCAGCTTGTCCGGTTCCAGGATTGGATGTCCGAAGGCCCAGGTCAACGACCGTCCTGTTAAGACAATTCATCCACCTTTTGCGGTTATGTATACATGACAATGCGACACCGATGAGACGTCCGATCGGTTTGACGCGGCTCCCGCCGCAGCCTACCTGTCGGCGTCATCCCCATGGGAGGAACCAACATGGCTGTCCGCCTCGTCGTCACGATCACTGCGGCCCCGGGCAAGGGCGCAGAACTCGCACAGGCGTTCCGGTCGCGCTGCGCCGAGGTCATGCCGGAGCCGGGCTGCCAGCAGTTCGAAGTGTTCCAGAGCGTGCTCAACCCCGACAAGCTGGCGTTGCTCGAACTGTGGGCCGACCAGGCAGCGCTCGATGTGCACGCGAAGGTCAACACCACACGGGCGCCGATGCCGGCCGGCCTGCGCGCCGGCAGCGAGCGCGAGGACTACACTTACCAGCGCACCAGCTAGGCCGCGCTAGGCGGTCGCCCCGCCATCAACCGGCAACGCGACGCCGGTGATGTAGGACGCCTCGTCCGAGATCAGGAACAGCGCCGCATTGGCGATTTCCTCGGGGCGCGCCGGGCGCCCCATCGGCACCTGGCCGCCACGCTTGACGACCAGTGTTTCCGGTGTCTCGCCCGGCGGAAGCTGGCTGTCTGGACGCGCCACGAACACCCGCAGCATCGGCGTGTCGGTGGGCCCCGGACACACCGCGTTCACCCGGATCTTCTCGCGCGCATAGCGCTTCGCCAGGCCGTGCACCAGTCCGACGACGCCAAACTTGGCGATGTTGTAAACCGGGCTGAACTGCGATCCGGTGAGACCCGAGGTGGACGCGGTATACAGCAGCGCGCCACCGCCGCGTGCCCGCAGTTCCGGGATCGCCGCCTCGGTGGTGACCAGCACCGTGCGGACGTTCAGATCCATCGCCAGCTCGAAATCCTTCCAGTCCAGGCCCTCGATCGCAGCGGGACCTGGATGGCCGACATGGTTCCAGACGAAATCAAGTCCGCCGAAGGTATTCGCGGTGCGGCGGACGATTTCGCGAGCAAATGCGTCCTGCCTCAGGTCGCCGGCGATCGCGATCGCCTTGCCGCCGGCATCGGTGATCTGCTTCGCCACCGCATTGGCGCCGGCCTCATCGAGGTCCACCACGCCGACCGCAGCGCCCTCCTGCGCGAACCGGATGGCGCCGGCGCGCCCCATCCCCGACGCCGCCGCCGTGACGATGCCGATCTTGTTTGCCAGCCGCATGACTGCCTCCTGTCAACGCTGCGCGTTCAGCCAACCCATCATGATCCGGTTGAACGTCTCCGGGTGCTCGACGTTCGGGAAATGCCGCGCATCGGCGATCTCCTCGTAGCGCGCGCCCGGTACCAGGCTGGCAATCTGGCGATTGCCTTCCGGCGGCGTCCCGGCATCGTCCGAGCCGCACACCACCAGCACGGGCAGCTTCACCGCTGGCAGGCGGGCGACAAAATCGAAGTTGCGGATCGCCGCCACGCAGCCGAGATAGCCGGCCGGCGTAATGCCGATGATGGTGTCGCGGATCTGCTTGTAGCGCCTCGGATTGCGCGCCTTGAACGTCTCGGTCAGCCAGCGCTCGATCGTCGGATCGGCCAGCGGCGTGAGCGAATTCGCGCCCCGCACCGTGTCCACACGCTGCTGCCACACCTCCGGCGCGCCCGCCGGCGTGGACGGCAGCGTGTCGCACCACATCGCCGATGCCAGCCTGGCGCCATGCTCCAACGCAAACGCCTGGCCGAGCATGCCGCCGATCGACAGGCCAACGAAATGCACCCGCGCGATGGAGAGCCCGTCCAGCACGATCGCCACGTCACCGGCCAGGTCGCTCATGGTGTAATCGCCGGGCAGCGGATCGCTGCCGCCGTGTCCGCGCATGTCGATCCGCAGGACGCGGAATCCTGCAGCCAGCAGCGGTGGCACCTGCTCGGCCCACATGCCGCCATCGGACGCGAGCGAATGCGTCATACAGACGACAGGACCGGTCTCCGGGCCGAGAAGGTCATAGGCGATCGAGCGGTCCTTCAGTGGCAACAGCATGATCTGTTCTCCGGTATGATGGCCAACACCTGCGCCTCCTGGCGCAGAGGGTTTTCAACCACAGAGGAACGCAGAGAAACACGAAGACAGAATAGCAAACAGCGATGATTACCAATCCCGCCGGTTCTATTTATATGGCAAATCCCAATCCGTGTTCATCCGTGTTCATCTGCGGTTAAATGACTCGCTTGCTTTTAGCCAGTTTCCATCGGCAGCGACGGATCCTTCGCCCACTCCGACAGCGACGCGTCATACAGCCTCACGTCGTTATGCCCCAGCATGATCAGCGCCAGCGCATCGGCACTGGCGGCGATGCCGCCGCCACAGTAGTTGATCACCTGTCGGTCCATCGCACCTATTGCCTCAAAGCGCTTGCGCAGTTCATCGGCCGGCAGGAACTCGTTGGTCTCCGGATTGAGCAGATGCGCCGCAGGCAGATTGACGCTGCCGGCGATGCGGCCGGCCCGGCCATAGGCGTTGCCGCCGCTGCCGGTATGCTGTTGCGGCAGCAGGGCGTTGATCGTGCACACCGCACCATTGCCGATCGCGCGCAGCACCTCGTCCTTGTCCACCATCAGGTTGCGCACAGCGCGCACCGTGAAGTTGCCCGGTGGGCGTGGCCGCGCCGCACCGGTCTCGACGGCGCGGCCCTCGCGTTGCCATTTCTGCCAGCCGCCATCCAACACCGCGGCGTTGTCGTAGCCGAACTCGTGCAGCAGCCACCACAGCCGCGTCGCCCACCAGACATTCGCCGTGCTGTAGGTCACCACGCGCGTGGTATTGTTCACGCCAAAGCGCCGCATCGCCGCGGCGAACTCGTCTGGTGTCTGCCGCATGAAGCGCAGTTGCTGCGAGGTGTCGGACACGTCGCGCAGCATGTCGACGAACTGTGCACCGGGAATGTGGCCACGTTGGAAGTCCTGCAGGCCTGGCTTCACCTGGTAGGTGATCCTGGGGTCCGGGATCAGGTGCGTTGTGCAGTCCAGCACAAGCACATTCGGATCAGCGAGATTCCGGGCGAGCCACTCGGTTTCGACCAGGTATTCGGGGTGCACAAAACCTGTCATCTCACACTCCTGTTCAGACCGTCGTGGCCGGGCTTGTCCCGGCCATCAACACCCGCAATCAGCCGCAACGGATGGCCGAGACAGGCCCAGCCATGACGAGTTGCGCGTTACGCATGTCCCGCCGGCAGTTCCGCCAGCTCGATCAGCACGTTGCCGGTGGACGATGGATCGATGAATGCGATGCGCGCGCCACCGTGACCGATGCGCGGCGTCTCGTCGCGCAGCTTCACGCCTTTCGCCTTCAACTCGGCCAGCGCGCCGTCGATGTCCTCCACCTCGAAGCAGATATGGAACAGGCCCTCGCCCTTCTCCGCGATCCACTGGTTCACCCCGGAGTCAGGCGCCTTGCTCTCGAGCAGTTCGATATAGGTCTCGCCGACCGGCAGCATGGCGAGCCGTGTCGCGCCGATCTGCTCCTCGTATTCCAGCGGGATGCCGAACGTGTTCTGCAGCAGGTCCATCGACTGCTTCAGCGAATTCACCGCGATGGCGATGTGTTCCACCCGCTTGATCTTCATTGTTGCCTCCTCAGGAAATCGTCACGCCGCTGTCCACCGGGTAGATCTGACCGGTGACCATGCGGGATTCGTCGGATGCCAGGAACAGCGCCATGTTGGCGATGTCCGGCGGCTCGATCAGGCCGAGCAAGTGCGAGTTCGCCAGCTTGTCGAGCGCCGCGTTGCCCGCCACCAGCTTGCGGACGCGATCGGTCATCGTGGCCGATGGCGCGATGGCGTTCACCCGCACGTGTTGCGGCGCGAACTCCACTGCCATCGAGCGCGTCATCGCTGCGACGCCACCCTTTGCGGCCGTGTAGCAGTCCCGCCCCGCGATGCCCATCAGCGCGACGTTGGACGACATATTGATCACCGATCCGCCACCGGACCTGATGATTTCGGGAATGGCAACGCGACAGCCGAGGAACGTGCCGAACAGATCCAAGCGGATCACGCGCCAGAACTCCTCGATCGGCGCGTCCACCACGGTGTTGTCCTGCGGCGTCGAGCCACCAGCGTTGTTGTGCAGCACGTGCAGCGCGCCGAATTGCTGCACGGTGGCGCGTACCGCCGCCTGCACGCAGGCTTCGTCGGTCACGTCGGTGCGGATGGCGATCGCGCCGTTACCGGCGAGATGCGCGGTTTCCTCTCCCGCGACTGCGTCGATCTCGGCGATCGCCACGCGGGCACCTTGGCGCGCGAACAGGACCGCGGTGGCACGGCCGATCCCGGTACCGGCGCCGGTGATGAATGCCACCTTGCCTGCGAGCCGCGCCATTGTGTTTCCTCCTGCACCCCGCTTGTCTCAGGGCGGCCGCATCTAGTGGCTCAGTTCCTTCGCCATCTCGTCAATGCCGTTCACCGTCAACGGATACATCCGCCCACCCATAAGCTCGCTGGTGATGCCGATCGATCTCACATGCTGCCAGGTATTGCGCGGCGTCGGATTGAGCCACGCCGACCGGCGATAATGCGAGGTCAGCCGCTCCAGCCAAACTTTTCCTGCTTCCTCGTTCATGTGTTCGACGCTGCCGCCCGGCATGGTGATCTCGTACGGGCTCATCGCCGCGTCGCCGACGAAGATCAGCTTGTAATCCGGCCCATACGTGCGCAGCACCTCGAAGGTCGAGACCTTCTCGTCATGCCGGCGGCGATTGTTCTTCCAGACGCGCTCGTACGGGAAGTTGTGGAAATAGTAGTACTCCAGATGCTTGAACTCGGACCGTGCAGCGGAGAACAGCTCCTCCGACAACTTCACAAAGTCGTCCATCGAGCCACCGATATCCAGGAACAGCAGCACCTTCACCGTGTTATGCCGCTCGGGCACCATCTTCAGATCCAGCGTCCCGGCATTCTTCGCGGTGGACGTGATGGTGTTCGGCAGATCCAACTCGGTTTCTGCACCCTGGCGCGCGAATCGCCGCAAGCGGCGCAGCGCCAGCTTCAGGTTGCGCGTGCCCAGTTCGACCGAATCGTCCAGGTCGCGGAATTCGCGCTTGTCCCACACCTTCACCGCGCGGCGATGGCGCGACTCATGCTGGCCGATGCGCACGCCCTCGGGATTGTAGCCATAAGCGCCGAATGGTGAGGTCCCCGCGGTGCCAATCCATTTCGAACCGCCCTGGTGACGGCCCTTCTGTTCCGCCAGCAACTCGGCCAGCCGCTGCATGATCGCCTCGAAGCCGCCCAGCGCCTCGATCTTCGCCATCTCTTCCGGCGTCAGCAGCTTCTCCGCCAGCTTGCGCAGCCATTCTTCAGGCAGTTCGCGCGGGATCACGCCCTCGGGCGGTTCCAGCCCCTTGAAGCACTGCGCGAACACACGGTCGAACCGATCCAGGTGGCGTTCGTCCTTCACCAGGGTCGCGCGGCTCAGGTAGTAGAAATCATCGACGCTCCATTCCGCGACCCCGGCCTTCATAGCGCCCAGCAGCGTGAGGTATTCGGTGATCGAGGTCGGCAGCCCCGCCTGCCGCAGCCCCATGATGAGGTGCGCGAACATCAGTTGTTGCGGCGTGCCAGGAATGCCAGACGCTCGAACAGGTGCACATCCTGCTCGTTCTTCAGCAGCGCGCCGTGCAGCGGCGGTATCACCAGGTGCTTGTCGTTGGTGCGCAGCGCGTCCGCCGGCAGGTCTTCCACCATCAGCAGCTTCAGCCAATCGAGCAGTTCAGCGGTCGTGGGCTTTTTCTTGAGGCCGGGCACCTCCCGGATCTGGAAGAATACGTTCAGCGCCTCGCGCGCCAGGTCGTGGCGGATGTCCGGATAGTGTGTCTGCACGATGCGTTCCATCGTCTCGCGATCCGGGAACCGGATGTAGTGGAAGAAGCAGCGCCGCAGGAATGCGTCCGGCAGCTCCTTCTCGTTGTTCGACGTGATGATCACGACCGGCCGGTGCGTGGCGATGACCGTCTTGCGCGTCTCGTAGACGAAGAAGCGCATCCGATCGAGTTCCAGCAGCAGGTCGTTGGGGAATTCGATATCCGCCTTGTCGATCTCGTCGATCAGCACGACGACCGGCTTGTCGGACTCGAAGGCATCCCACAGCTTGCCGCGCACGATGTAGTTGGCGATGTCGTGCACGCGCGGATCGCCCAGCTGTCCGTCACGCAGCCGCGATACCGCGTCGTATTCGTACAGGCCCTGCTGCGCCTTGGTGGTGGACTTGATGTGCCACTCGATCAGCTCGAGGCCGAGTGCCTCGGCGACCTCGTGCGCCAGCACGGTCTTGCCGGTGCCAGGCTCGCCCTTCACCAGCAACGGGCGCTGCAACGTCACGGCGGCGTTCACCGCGACTTCCAGATCGCGCGAGGCAATGTAGCGTTCGGTACTCTTGAAAGCGGCACTCACACTCGGTCCCCTCGACGTTGCATTGGGCAATACTCAGGCCAATGCCGCGCCACGGCAAGCGACGGGCCGCTCAACGCCTCTCTCCCGCGACGCGGGGGGGCGGGCCGGGGTGGGGTGTGCCATGCTCCAACGCACCCTCACCCGCTTCGGAGAGAGAAGACCGCACTCAGGCCGCAATCCCCTCCACCGGAGCCAGCGGCGGGCGGCCACGGATCATGTCCGATGCCTTCTCGGCGATCATCATCGTGGTGGCGTAGGTGTTGGCCGACGGCATGTTCGGCATGATCGAGGCGTCCGCCACCCGCAGCCCCTGCATCCCATGCACCCGCAACTGGTCATCCACCACGGCGGTCGGATCGGTCGCCGGACCCATCCGCGCGGTGCCGATCAGGTGGTACGAGGTGGAACCATATTGCCGCGCATAATCCAGGAATTCGTCCTCGCTCTGCACTTGCGGGCCGGGCAGCATGTCGCCGTCGAAGTAGTGCGCCAGTTCCGGCGTGTGCAGCAGGCTGCGCGCCAGCTTCATCCCTTTGATCAGCACCTCCCGATCCATCGGATCGGCCAGGTAGTTCGGCTGGATGATCGGATCCTGGAACGGATCCGCCGACCGCGCGCGCACATAGCCGATGCTCTCCGGGCGATGCTGCCACACGCCGCAGGTCATGCCTGGATAGTCGTCCAGCATGCCGACGAACCCCTGCTTGTAGCTCGCCGGACTGAACACGCCCTGCAGGTCCGGCTGGTCCATGTTGTCGTTGGATTTCCAGAACCAGTGCACCAGCGAGGGGCTGAGCGCCAGGATGCTGGGCTTGCCCATCGCCCAGCGCGCGATCTGCCCTGCCAGACCGGTGCCACGTGCCAGTTCGTTGATCGTGGTGCTGTTTTTCACCCGCGCCACCAGCCTCGCGGAGTAGTGGTCGCGGAAGTTCTCGCCGACGCCAGGCAGTTCGTGCACCACCGGAACGCCGATCGACCCCAGCAGCGCCGCGGGCCCGACGCCGGAAATCTGTAGCAGCTTCGCCGTATTGGCCGTGCCGCAGCTCAGGATGACCTCGCGCCGCGCATGCACCACGCGCTGCATCGTCCGGTCGCGGTCGTTCACGTAGCGCACGCCGGTCGCCCGCTTGCCGTCGAACAGCACCGCGGCGGCGCGCGCATCGGTGCGGATCTCGAGCCGGCCGGTCGCCTTGGCCGGATGCAGGAACACGCGCGCTGCAGAATGCCGCCAGCCGCGATGGATCGCCCGCTGGAAGTAGCCGACGCCGGCCTGGCGGTCGCCGCTGTTGTAGTCCACGCAACGCGGGATCCCCATGCCGACCGCACCCGAAATGAACGCCTCGCAGATCGGATGGATCCAGTCCAAATCGGTGACCGGCAGGTTGCCCTCGCGGCCATGGATGCGGTCATCGGCGATGCCGATCCGCCGCTCGGTGCGCTTGTAGTACGGCAGCATATCGACATAGCCCCAGCCGCGATTGCCGCGCTGCGCCCAGTTGTCGAGGTCGGCGCGCTGGCCTCGGTTGTAGATCATGCCGTTGATGGAACTGGACCCGCCGAGCGTGCGTCCCTGCGTGGTGAGGATCTGGCGGCCACCGCTGCCCTCGGACGGTTCGGTCTTGAATTGCCACGTGAAGTCCGGATTGAACAGCATCTTGATGAAGCCGGCCGGCACATGGATGTATGGATGGCGATCCGGTGGTCCGGCCTCCAGTACACAGACCGTGGCGCCCGGTTCCTCGGTCAGCCGGCTGGCCAGCACCGACCCCGCTGCGCCGCTGCCGACGATGACGTAGTCAAACGTATCGCCCGCGGCAGCACCTTGTTGCGTCGCCATCGTCCCCCCGTTTGCCGCCCCCTGGCCGTTTGATTGTCGGCCGGGTCCATCCTAAGCTGTGCGCCGATTACAGGCCAAGCCGGTCGGGAGGAACACATGGAGTATATCTGCGACGCTCCCGGTGATCGCACCTGGTTCCGGCTGGTGAGCGAGGGCGAGGCGGTTCTCGAATCCGAGCTCATGCGCCATGCGGTGGAGAAGTATTTCCGGCGCGAATGGGACAAGGCGGCGGAAAGCTTCCGGCCCCTGACCAGCGTGTTCATCGAGCAGGACATCGGCAAAGCGGCGCACATCCAGCGCGAGATGCCGCTGTTCCTGACCCTGCGCGACCAGGAGGGGTCGCCGCTGGTGACTGCCATGCTGCCGCCCGGCGGGCGCCGCGACCGCTCGTTCGGCTGCATCATCGTGGGGCCCGCCAACGGCGATCCCTACAAGCAGCACGCCAATGCGATCGAGGCGCTGGCCGATCATTTCGACATCCCGCTCGATCGGGCGCATTGTTACCCGTATCGTCGGGAATGACCTCAACACAGGAGATGAACGCAATGGGCTATACGCTCGAACAGTTCGCCGCCAAGTGTCATGACGCACTGAAGAGCCAGCCAGGGACCGAAGGCCGCAAGCAGGTCTGCTCCCTGGTGAAGGAAGTCCTGGGGGATCCCGCCTTCACCGCGAAGTACATCCCGGAAGGCACGCCGGAGCGGAAGGTGCTGTACGAGGATCCGGAACTCGGCTTCACCGTCCTGGCGCATGCCTATGAGGGCGCGAAGAACAGCAAGCCGCATGATCACGGTCCGTCCTGGGCGATCTATGGCCAGGTGGCAGGCGAGACGATCATGACGGACTGGGATTGCCTGGCGCGGCCGAACGATGGCCAGCCCGGCAAGGCGAAGCACGTGCGCGACTATGCGATGCGGCCGGGCGATGCGTACCTCTACGATACCGGCGTGCTGCACTCGCCGCGGCGCGACGCCTCGACGCGGCTGCTGCGCATCGAGGGCATGAACATGGATCGCGTGAAGCGCTTCCCCTACGAGGCGGTGGACGCGGTCTCCAGCGCGGCGGACTAGCGCAGTCCCAGTGTCATGGCCGGGCCCAGGCCCGGCCATGCGAGCCTTGTCTAATGCCGGACGGGTCGCAGGCGGGAATCCAGGGGCAGCCGCCGCGCTGTTGCGGCGCCTGAATTCCCACCTGCGCCGGAATGACGACGGGGCATGGGAATGACAGGGGGCGTACAGGGGCGACGTATGGATACGCGGCTGCGCGCCAAATGCGCTTCTCTTATCCCTCGCGTGGAATGATCTGCTTCTCGTCGATAATGTAGCTTTTGATCCGGCCGATGAACAATGCGCCGTCGTCGGTCAGCCGCTTCATCTCCGGCGTCGCCGCAGCACGCGCCAATGCAGCCTCATCGTCGTACCAGAGCTCGGCAATCCCATCGACGTCCGCATCGGTTTCCGGAACATCCGGTCGCGTGCGCGTCCCGACAATGTGCGATTGCACGTAGCGCCGGATGCCGGGCACGGCATGCGCGAGCGGTCCGTGGATTTCCACCCAGTGCTTCACGAACTGCTCGTGGGTCAGTTCGGGTTTGCGGGTCAGCAGGCCGACGACCTTGATCATGCCGCCTGTTCCATCGTGGAGACCTCGCAGGCCACCGTGGTGCGATGCATGTCGCGCACTTCGGCGTTGTTGAACGGTCGCGCACGATGCATCGTCACGCGGTTGTCCCACATCACCAGGTCCCATTGCCGCCAGGCATGCGCATAGACAAACTTGCGCTGTGTCGCGTGCTCGGTCAGGTCGCGCAGGAAGGCGCGCGCCTCGGGCACCGGCCAGCCAAGGATGGCACCGGCGTGCGACGCCAGGAACAGTGATCTGCGCGCGGTCACCGGATGACGACGCACCAGCCGCTGCTGCACCGGCGCGAATTTGACCCGCTCCTCGTCCGTGAAAGCGGTGAATCCGAGTACGCTGCGGGAGAACAACTGGCTGTGCTCACAGATCAGGTTCTCGCATTCGGCCTTGGTGTCATCGTCCAGCGCATCGTAGGCCGCGCGCATGTCGGCGAATTCGGTGTTGCCGCCGGCCGACGGAATGCGCCGCGCCGACAGCAGCGAGTATTTCGCCGACACTACCTTGAACGAACTGTCGGAATGCCACAGTCGGTTGCCTAGCCCGAACAGCCGCCGCCTGTCGTCGCGCGCCAGAAGCTGGTTGTTCCTGTCGAGATTGGAGATGTCGTTGACGTCCATCGACAGCCGGCGCTCATGCCCCTGCACAATGTCGCCCGTCGCCTGTTCCAGCGCGCCGAAGTTGCGGCTGAAGGCCAACTGGGTTTCGTCGGTGAAGTGCTGGTCGCGGAACACCAGCACGCCGAACCGGTCCATGCCGGCCGAGATCGCCGCGGCATCGGCGTGGGTCAGCGGCCGGGTGATGTCGATGCCGGAAACCTCGCCCGCGAAGAACGCGCGCTGTACCGGGTCGATCGGGCGGATGGAAACGGTCATGCTTGCCTCGTTTCGTCACGGCGGTCCCGGGGTCGTGCCCGGGGACCGCCGTGGCGCTTCAGTGCAGCGACACACCCATCGCCTCGCCGAAGCGACGGGCCGGCTCCAGCGGGTCACCGTACTTGCGATGCATCGCCGTGTGGTACGCCGCCGCGAGCAGCAGCTTATCGCGTTCCGGATGCCGGTTGGTGCCGAAATCCATCAGCATGCACTGGGCGATTTCCTGATTGTGCGGATCGTTGCCCAGCTTGGTCGCTGCCAGCGCGATGCGTTGCACCAGGGGGCCGCGGTCGCCGACATTGTCGAGATACGCCTGCGTCCACGCCAGGCTCTCGGCGCCGTTCAGCGCACAGACCGCGGTATCGACGCGGTCCAGCAACTGCCCGGCCGTGAGCTTGTCAGCCCCACTCGGCGGCTTCACCGCAACAGGATTGGAATCGCCGATGCCCTTCTGGTGCCAGGCAACGCGGTTGAGGAACGAGGCCAGCAGGTAGATCAGGCGCAACCGGCGCGGATGATCGAAGTTGTCGAAGAACCACGCCAGCGTGTTGCAGTACTCGTAGCAGTGATGCGGCATCGAGAAGTTGTTCGGCCCCTGGGTCTCGATCACCACCTGCGCGCAGGCGATCTGCATCACATCGAGGATGCGGCGTGGATCCTTGCCCGCCTGCAGCAACTTGGTGACGGTGTGCAGGTTGTCAGGCTCCTGGCCGCGGATGATCGCATCGATCAGGCCGGCTGCCTCCTCCTGGTTCAGTGCGTCCTTGTTGTTGCGCAGCACCCCGACTTCGGCATCGCTGACGCCACCGTACGGCACCGCATGGAGCGCCTCGCCCTCGATGTTCATCTTCACCAGGTTGCAGGCCATCTCGTAGGTCGAATACCAGCGCGGTCCGACCGCGATGTCCAACGCGCCGGCATACAGCACATGGTGCACCTGCGGATTGTCCCAGCCGATCGCGTTGCCGATCTCCACCGTCGAGCGGGCGCGATACGCCTTGTGGCCGGTGGTGTAGGAGCGGTTGAACAGCATGCGGTCCTGCATGTCGATCAGCCCGGCGAACACCAGTTCGGCCAGGACTTCGCGGCGGTTCGGCTTGTCTTCCATCAGGCCGAGGAAGCTGCGGTAGGCGTCGATCACCTGGCCGCGATGCACCTGCGTCATCCAGTTGTTCAGGCGCTCCTTCAGCGGCCCATCCTGGCGCAAAGGCTCCTGGTCCGGCCAGTAGACCACCGGCGCCGGCGGCGCCTCGATGGCACCCAGATTGCCGCGGGCGCGCGTGTAGTGGCCGGGCGCCTTGTCGATTTTCTGGTTCCAGATATCGAGGCCGCTCGGGATGTACCAAATCGTCTGTGCCATCGGCAGCATCGACAGCGTATCCGGCAACATCTTCGACAGATTGACGGTCGCCCGCGCGCTCAGCAGGCAGTGATCATTGTTGACGAAGTTCGGATACCCGTCGTCGATGCGCTCATGGTATGGCACATGCGTGTACGGTGCATGAATGCGCACACCTTCGGCGATGATTTCGTTCAACGGACGGCCGGCGCGCACGAGATCGTAGTAAATCTTGCTGGCGCCAATCTGGTCGCGTGCCATCACACGCTCCTCCAGCCTGGCGTACAAGGTGCTCGTTTCGCGGTCCACCTGCATGTCCATAACGGCTTCCTCCGGCAATTTCCTGACATATCCTAAGCTTGACAGGCTGCTCCCGACAACCATGGTGGCCCCAACGGGAGGGATATCATGATGGCACAGGCAAATTGGAGCATCAGCACGGTCGCCGGAACCGGCGCGCAAGGCTATGCCGGCGACGGTGGCGCAGCCCAGCAGGCTTTGCTCAACAATCCGTTCGATCTTGCCTTCGACCCCGCCGGCAATCTATGCTTCTCCGATACGTTCAATCACTGCATCAGACGCATCGATGCCCGTAGCGGCGTTATCAGCACGATCGCGGGTACCGGCGAGAAGGGCTTCTCCGGCGACGGCGGTCCGGCGAAACAGGCCCAGATGAACGAGCCCTACGGCATCGTCATCGATGGCGCTGGCAATATCTACGTCGCCGACCGGCTGAACCGGCGCGTGCGGCGGATCGACAGCACCACCGGCGTGATCTCCACGCTCGCCGGCGACGGCGCCGGCAAGTTCAGCGGCGATGGCGGTCAATCCGCGCAGGCCGGACTGGCGGAACCGAACGGCTTGGCTCTGGATCGCACCCATAGCCGCCTGTTCATCGCCGATGTCGCGGACCATCGGGTTCGCGTGATCGATCTCACCTCGGGTGTCATCACCACGTTCGCCGGTACCGGCAACGGACGCCACGCCGGCGACGGCGGACCTGCAACGTCAGCCGACATCTTTGGCGCGCGCGCAGTCGCCCTGGCGCCAGATGATTCGCTGTACATCCTCGAGCGCCAGGGCAGCAGCCTGCGTCGCGTGCGCGACGGCGTGATTGAAACCGTGGCGGGCAACGGCACGCGCGGCTACGCCGGCGACGACCATGATGCGGGCCACGCGGTGTTCAACGCACCGAAGGAAATGGCAATCGATCCCGCCGGCAATGTGTTCATCGTGGACACCGAGAACCACGCGATCCGGCTGATCGATGCGCAGAGCTGGATTGTCACGACCATAGCGGGCACCGGCGAATCCGGCCCCGGCGGCGACGGTGGGCCGGCCAATCGTGCCGGCTTGGCGCGCCCCCATGGCGCCGTCGTCGGGCCGGACGGCGCAGTCTATATCGGCGATTCGGAAAACCACCGCGTGCGCAAGCTGGTGCGTTAAGCACGCTGTGATCGCGAGGAGCGCAGCGACGCGGCAATCCCCGGCCAGTTAGGGCCCAGCTCAAATGGGCAGGAGATGCGTCAATTCGCTCCGCAATGACAGTGGGCACGGGTTTGCCGCCACCGCTGCGTCCATGGTCTATTCCCGGCTGAACGACACCAAGGGGGAAACGATGCATCGTCCGTCCTATGCTGGCGGCTTTGTCGCGCTTGCGATCCTGATCGGCTCCGCCGCCGCGCACGCGTGCGACACACCGCGTCAGATGGACGGCTTCAAGACCTGTGCCGATGTGGCGAAAGCCGAGGAGGAAGGCGCGTTCGTGCTGTACAGCACCGACCCCGAGGCCGGATCGGAGGCGGAACTGGCGAAGTTCCACGCGATGTTTCCCAAGATTAAGACAAACTATGTCCGCCTGCAGGCTGGCGCCCTCTATGCGAAGCTGTCGGCCGAACGCCAGGCAAAATCGTATCTCGTCGATGTGGTTCAGCTCTCCGATATCAGTTTCGCACGCGACTTCGAAAAACGCGGCGGCTACATGAGCTACGTCTCGCCGGAGATGGCGGCGTACAAGCCGGAGTACAAGAGCCAGCCCGAGGGCTCCTGGACCTGGGGCGCCATCAGCATGGCCGGCATCGCCTACAACCCGAACCTGGTGTCGAAGGACGAAGCGCCGAAGACCTGGAAGGACATGCTGGATCCGAAGTGGACCGACAGCGTGACGGTGAAGACCTCCACCTCCGGAATGCAGCACATGACGTGGTACCAGATGCGGCTGCTGTACGGCGATGACTACTGGCAGAAGTTCGCCGCGCTCAAGCCCAAGGCGTTCGACAGCTACGTGCAGCAGTTCGACCGCACGGTGAACGGCCAGGACAAGGTCATCGATACCGCGCAGTATTCGGGCTACCTGCAATTCAAGGCCAAGGGAGCGCCGATCGAATATGTCTATCCGCCCGATGGCCTGGTCGCGGTGCCGGAATTCTGGGGCGTCGTGAAGGAGGCGCCGCATCAGGAGGCGGCAAAATTGTTCCTCGACTGGTTCCTCGGGGTACCCGGCCAGAAAGGCTATGGCGAGGCGCTGTTCTACAACTCGATCCGCGACGATGTCCCGCCGCCGGCCGGAGGCGTCAAAGCCAGCGAGCTCAAGCTGCTGTTTCCCGCCGATTGGGAGGCCTTCCTGAAGACCCACACGCAGTTCGTACGCGAGTGGGACAAAATCACCGGCCTGCGCTGACGGTATCGACCGTGATCCTGCGACCACCAAACCTACGCCAGATCGTGATGCCGCTTGTCGTGCTGCTGTGCGGCGCACTGGTGCTGTACCCGATCGGCTTCCTGATCGCCGAATCGCTCAACACCGGCGATCCCTCGGTGTTCCCGCCTGAGGAATTCGGACTCGACAACTACACCAACCTGATCGACGACGTGCATGTGCTGGCAAACACGGCGCTGGTGTCGTGCATCGCGACGGTGCTCGCCGTGCTGTTCGGGTTCCTGCAGGCGTGGATCCTGACACGCACCAACATTCCAGGTCGCCAGCGGCTCGAGCGGCTGATGGAACTGCCGTACTACATGACGCCGCTGATCGGTGCCCTGGCATGGGGCGTGCTGCTGGGGCCGAAGACCGGTCTGGTCAATCAGGCATGGCGTGCCTTGGGCTCGCCGGTTGATCTGTTCAACATCTACTCGCCCTATGGCATCGCCTGGGTGATGGCCCTGTTCGAGGGGACCATTGCCTTCGTCATGATCTCGGCGTCGATGAAGTCGATGGACCCGTCGCTGGAGGAAAGTTCCCGCGTACTCGGCGCCGGCAAGCTGCGTACCGCACTGCGCATCACGCTGCCGCTGGTCGCGCCTGGCGTATTGAGCGCCACGATCTTCGTGTTCGCCGAAATGCTCGGCTCGTTCGCCGCGGCGTTCGTGCTGGGAATCCCCGGACGGTTCTACGTGGTGACGACAGCGATCTGGCAGGCCACGCTGTCGTTCCCGCCCGACTATGGCCGCGCTGCCGCAATGGGCCTGTCGCTGTTCGGCGTCATGCTCATCACGCTGACGCTCGCACGCCTTGTGCTGCGGCACGGCACCTACACCACCATCACCGGCAAAGGCTTCCGCCCGCGGGAAATGGACGTCGGGCGCATGCGCTGGCCGCTGCTCGCCATCGCCTGGGGCTACATCATTGTCGCCGTGGTGCTGCCGCTGGGCGCGCTGATGCTGACCTCGTTCGAGCGCTTCGCCACGGTGATCCTGCCGCAGATGCAGTTCACTTTGGCGAACTACGAGACCGCGTTGCAGATGGGTTCGGTCGGACCGGCGTTCGTCAACAGCCTGACCTTGGGCATCTCGGTCGCCACCATAGGCGTACCGGTGATCGGCGTGCTGGCCTGGATCATATACCGCTCGCGGATGCCGGGACGCGGTGCCGCAGAGTACGTCATCATGTTTCCGCAGGCAGTGCCTCGACTGGTGTTCGGCCTCGGCCTGCTGTGGGCGTGGATCAACCTACCGATCCCTATCTACGGCACGTTGTGGCTGCTGGCACTGGCGTATTTCACGGTGTTCCTGCCACTCGGCTTGCGCACCATCGCCAGCGTCGTGTTGCAGGTGGACCCGAGCCTGGAGGAATGTGCCCGGGTCTGCGGTGCGCCATGGGTCTACCAGATGCGCACCGTGACCTTGCCGTTGCTGCGGCCTGGCATGGTCGCCGCCTGGCTGCTGATCTTCATTGCATCCGTGCGCGAACTGGGGGTTTCGATCTTCCTGATGGGTCCGAATTCGAAGGTGATCGCGCCGGCCATCGTCAATTCATGGCTCAGCTCCAGTTCGGAACTGTCCGCCGCCATGGCCCTGATCCAGACCGCGACGATCTTCGTGGCGGTGGCCATCATGTTCGGCGTGGCCCGCCGCGTCACCGGAGTGACCCAATGACCCGCCCGCGCATCGAAGTCTCCGAACTCGTCGTGCGCTACGGCGACGTGACCGCAGTGGACAGCATCAACTTCGACATTGCGCCCGGCGAGCTGGTGACGCTGTTGGGTCCATCGGGTTGCGGTAAGACCACCACGTTGCGCGCGGTCGCCGGCCTGGAGACGCCAAGTTCCGGCAGCATCCGGCTGAACGGCGAAACGGTGTATGGCGCGGCGGAACGACGGAATGTGCCGGCGGAGAAGCGCGGCGTCTCGATGGTGTTTCAGTCCTATGCGATCTGGCCGCACATGACGGTGTTCGACAACGTCGCCTACGGCTTGCGCGTGCGCAAGCTGCCGCAGGCCGAGGTGCGGGCGAACGTGGCGCGCGTGCTGGGTCTGGTGCAGATGCAGGACTATGCCGACCGGCCGGCATCCAAACTGTCGGGCGGACAGCAGCAGCGTGTCGCGGTGGCGCGGGCGATCGCGTTCTCACCCAACGTGCTGCTGTTCGATGAGCCGCTGTCGAACCTGGATGCCAAACTGCGCGCCGAGATGCGGGTGGAGTTGCGCGAGCTGCAACGGCGGCTGGACATAACCTCATTGTACGTGACACACGACCAGGAGGAGGCACTGGCGATCTCCGACCGGGTGATCGTGATGAATGGCGGCCACATCGAGCAGATCGGCTCGCCCGAGGAAATCTACAATCGTCCGCGCAGCCGCTTCGTCGCCGACTTCGTCGGGTCGGCGAATCTGATCAAGGGCCAGGTTCTCGGCCAATCCGATAGCGGCGGTACGCTGATATTCGAGGTGGAAGGCGGCATCAAGCTGGAAGTTGTAGCCTCCGATGCAGCACGCGACGGACAGGACACCGTGGCGCTACGGTCGTCGTATATCCATCTGGGTCACGTATCGGGTACGCACAACGCGGTGCCGGGCCGCATTCACCGCCGTATGTTCCACGGCGACTTCATCCAGTACGTGGTGGACTGGCCCGCCGGCCAATTGATCGTGCGCCGACCGCCGACCGAGCTGTTCGACGAAGGCAGCGACGTGACGGTGTCGTTCGCGCCGGTGCACGCCGTGCTCCTGTAGGTTGAGTACGACGGGTTTCGCTACGCTTCACCCGTCCAACGCAGCCAGCCAGTCGCCAACGAGCGTAGCGAAACCCATCACCTTCGCCACATCCGCTACGCCGCCTTTGCCTGTCGCGGCCAGCGCGCGGCCACCAGCGGCAGCACCTGCTCGATCAGCCTCCGCGTCTGGTCCAGCATGTCCTCGTCGCCGCGCGCCGCCGGGCGTACGATGAACTTCGACGCGCCAGCCTCCACGTATTCGGCAATGCGTCCCAGGATCATCCCGGCATCGCCAATTGCGAAGTGGTTCTGCGGATCGCGACCGGTGCGTCTGCGATAAGCCTCCATCACCTGCGCCACGCCCGGATCGTCGATGCGGCCGAAGTGATAGGCGAAGGCTGCACCGTAGTGATCCTCGTCTATGCTGCGACCGGCTTCGACCACTGCCGCCTTGATCTCGCCGATCACCCGCCCGACATCCGCCGGCGTCTCCGCCCCCGCCTGCCATCCTGTGCCATAGCGCGCCGTGCGCCGGACCGCCGCCGCGGACGAACCACCGATCCAGATCGGCAGATCGGGCTGCACCGGCTTTGGCGAGATCGACGCCCCGGTCAGGTGATTGTGGCGTCCTTCGAAATCAACCGAATCCTCCGACCATAACCGATGGATGATCTCCAGCGCCTCATCGGTCTTGCGGCCACGCGTTGTCGTGTCGATGTGCAGCGCCTGCCACTCCGGCCCCTGCGGGCTGCCGATGCCGAAACCCGGCAGCAGCCGCCCCTGCGACAGCACGTCGATCGTCGCACATTGCTTCGCCAGCAGCACCGGGTCGCGCAACGCCAGCGACACTACGTTGACGCCGAACTTGATTCGCCGGGTGCGGCCGGCGATCGCCGCCAGAGCGGTCATGCACTCCAGGATGGGCTGACGGCTAATGATCCGGTCGGTCTGCCAGATCGAATCGATGCCGCCAGCTTCGCACAGATCGACCCAGCGCCAGAACCCATCGGTGCTGCTGAAAGGAAACTCCATCAAGCCAACGCCGATCGCTATGCTGCGCGCCACTGCCGTCTCCTAATTGTTGCCGACCGCCTCGCCCAAGGTAACGCCGATCTCCCGATGCAGCACAAGGTCGGCGAGCGGATCGAGCCCGGTCGGCTCACGGTTCAGGATCACCAGCCGCGCCCCGTTGCGCGCGGCAATTTCGGGAAAGCCTGCCGCCGGATACACCACCAGCGACGATCCGATGGCGATGAACAGATCGGCCGCCAGCGTCTCCTCCTCGGCCCGGATCATCGCCGCGGGCGGCATCGACTGGCCGAACGAGATTGTCGCCGTCTTGATGAACCCGCCGCATGCATCGCAGTTCGGTGCGTCGCCGGTCCGTTCGAACTCGACCCGGATGTCCTCGAGCTCGTAGCGCTGCGCGCAGTCGAGGCAATGGGCGTAGGTCGTGTTGCCGTGCAGTTCGATCACCCGGTTCGCCGGCACACCGGAAGCCTGGTGTAGTCCGTCAATGTTCTGCGTGATCACCGCGGATGCCTTGCCGCGACTCACCAACGTCGCCACCGCGCGATGGCCGCGGTTCGGCTCGGCCGCGCGCATCGTCGGATCTGTGGCAAAACGCCGGCGCCAGGATTCCCGCCGAGCCTCCTCGGACCCGAGGAATTCGGAAAAGTCGATCGGCCGCATCCGCGTCCAGATACCGCCCGGACTGCGGAAATCCGGAATCCCGGATTCGGTGCTGATGCCCGCGCCGGTGAAGATCACGATCCGGCGCGCATCCTCGATCATCTGCCGCAGTTCGGCAGTATCGGCATCCATGTCCCGACCCTCGCGTGGCCTTGCTCATCGTCGCACCAGGGTGCGCCAGGCGACAATACCACAGGCCCCCGCAGCCAGGCAGCCGAGCCGGGAAGCGGCGTTGTTCGACGGGCCGCCCGGGGAAGATCGCAGCGATGAATGCTTGCCAGTGGGCGAGCGGGTAAGCGGGCACGTTGCGCCGCCATCGTGGCGTCGGCAGGATGGCCACAGGACCCGGCGCCAAGCCGCAGCCAAACGAGGGACGTCCTTTGCACGAAATGAGCGTGGCGCGCCGAGCTTCCGGCCGCCCGGCGTGGCTGATCGACAGCGCAGATTTCTGGCGCCTGTGGTTCGTCGGCCTTGTGGTGTTCGTCGTGCGCTGGGTGGAGACCGTCGCGGTCGGCGTGTTCGTCTACCAACACACCCACTCCGCCTTCGTTGTCGCGATGATGACCATGCTGCGGCTGTTGCCGATGGGGCTGTTCGGCGCCTTCCTCGGCGCGATCGCCGATCGGATGGAACGGCGCACGACGCTCATCCTTGTCGTCGTCAGCATGGTGGCAACGTCACTGGCCCTGGCACTGCTGGCCTATTCACACTCGCTGGAAGTCTGGCATCTCGCGGTCGCCAGCTTCATCAACGGCGTTGGCTGGGCGACCGACAACCCGGTGCGTCGGGTGATGATCGGAGAGGCGGTCGGTTCCGCCAGCATGGGAACCGCCATGTCGATCGATGTCGGCGCGAACAACGCCAGCCGCATGGTCGGGCCGACGATTGGCGGTCTGCTGCTCGCCAGCGTTGGCATCGAGGGCGTGTTCACGCTCAGTGTCGTCTTGTACGCGGTTGCGGTCGTGGCGGCCTGCCGCGTGCGCTACCTCAACAACTTCCCAACGACGACAACGGAATCCGTGCTGGCGCGCATCGCCGAGGGGCTGCGGCTGGTGCGCCGCGACCGGCGATTGATCGGCACCCTAACCGTCACTGTCGTCTACAACGTGTTCGGCTGGCCGTTCACCAGCATGGTGCCGGTGATCGGCCAGGACCGACTGCTGCTGGGCCCGGAAGGGATCGGCATTCTGGCCAGCATGGATGGCATCGGCGCCTTCGCCGGGGCGGTGCTGATGGCGATGTACTGCAAACCGGACTTCTACCGCCGCGCCTATGTCGGCGGCGTGACGCTCTATATGGTCATGCTGATCGTGTTCGCGCTGGTGCCGGTGCCGGTCATTGCAGGATCGGCGCTGCTTTTCACCGGGCTGGGTGGCGCTGCGTTCAGCATCATGCAGGCCACCCTGGTCTACCTGTCCGCACCCCCCGAGATGCGCAGCCGCATGCTCGGTGTCCTGTCGGTCTGTATCGGCATCGGGCCGGTCGGGTTTGTCGCACTGGGTTCGCTCGCTGACGCAATCGAAGCGCCCTGGGCGACGGCGACCTCGGGATTGACCGGACTGCTGGTGCTGCTGCTGACGCGGCGGTTCTGGCGGGCGATCTGAGCTGCCTCTCCCGGACCGCTTCATCCAGCTCCAGGCGTGCGCTGGGTCAACGTATGCCGTTCGTTGTCGCCATGCTGATCGGCATAGCCGCATTCACAGCGTTCGATCAGGCAAGGTCGAGCACCATCAGCTCTTCGTCGTAGAACACGCCCTCGACCAGCAGCGCACGACGCTCGATGCCGAAGCTCTGGAAGCCGAGCCTGGAGTACAGCCGGCGCGCGGAGTCGTTGCCGACCGTTACCGTAAGCTGCAGCAGCCGCAGCTCCTGTTGCCGGGCCTGCGCGATGACCGCCTCGACCAGCCGCTGCGCAGTGCCGCCACGGCGATGTCCTGCCTCGACATAAACACCCACCACGGTGCCTTTGTGCCTGTGCTTGCGCCTGGTCTGCACGTACAGCCCGGCAATGCCGACCAGGCGATCTCCGGCCCCGACACCGAACACGCATCCCGGCGGCGCGAGATGGCGCCTGAAGTCATCCAGGGCGTATTCGGCTTCCTCCTCGTAGGAACTGCCGAACGCCTCGGGATGCCAGCGCAATGCATCGAGCCGGATACGCCGATAGGCTGCGGCATCCGAGGCATCCAGCCGCCTGATCATGTCAACGCCGCCGCAACGCGTGCGGCGAGCCGGCGTGCCACCTCCTGCTTGGCAAGCCGCGGCCAATCCTCGACGCCATCCGCGGTGATCAGGTGTACAACGTTGTCCTCGCCGCCCATGATGCCGGTCGCGGGCGACACATCGTTGGCGACGATCCAGTCGGCGTTCTTGCGTTTGCGCTTTGCCTGCGCGTTCGCCATCAGGTCGTCGGTCTCGGCGGCAAAACCGACGACAAGACGCGGGCGCAGCGGCCCAGCCTGCGCGATCGTGGCGAGGATGTCGGGATTGGCCACAAGCTCCAGCGCGGGCGGCGCGGCGCCCGGCAGCTTCTTGATCTTGCCCGTGGCCGCGCCGGCCACGCGCCAGTCCGCCACTGCGGCGGCGAAGATCGCAACATCCGCAGGCAACGCAGCCTGGCACGCCTCCAGCATCTGCTGCGCGCTTTCCACGCGGCGGACCGTGACGCCGCCGGGGTCCGGCACCGCAACCGGACCGCTGACCAAAGTCACCCGCGCCCCCAGCGCGGCGAGCGCAGCGGCAATCGCGTGGCCCTGGCGGCCGCTCGAGCGATTGGCGATGTAGCGCACCGGGTCGATCGGCTCGTGTGTCGGCCCGCTGGTGATCAGCACATGCCGGCCCGACAGCGGGCATGGCGGGACCAGCAGCGCCTCGATCGCGGCCAGGATCGCCGGCGGCTCGGACAGACGGCCGGGGCCGTACTCGTTGCAGGCCATCGCGCCCTCGTCCGGCCCGACGACATGGATGCCGCGCGTCGCAAGCAGCGCCATGTTCGCCATGGTCGCCGCGTGCTGCCACATGCGGACATTCATGGCAGGCGCCACCAGCACCGGCTTGTCGGTCGCCAGCAAAACGGTCGAAGCCAGGTCGCCTGCCAGGCCTGCCGCCATCTTGGCCAGGATGTCGGCCGAAGCCGGCGCCACCACCACGAGATCGGCGCTACGCGAGAGCTGGATGTGACCCATCTCGCTCTCATCGGTCAGCGAGAACAGATCGGTGTAGACCTTGCTTTCACTCAAGGCCTGCAGTGACAGCGGTGTGACGAAATGTGCGCCGTTGTCGGTCAGCACGCAGCTGACGCTGCAGCCGCGGCCCCGCAGCAGCCGGATCAGTTCGAGCGCCTTGTATGCGGCAATGCCGCCGGAGACGATCAGAAGCACGCGCTTGGCCGATAGGTCAGTCACGGTTGCCCCCGGAACGTCGGGCGGAAAAGCGCAGCGCATTCCGCCCTACCGCCATAACTGTCACAGCCGCCACCCCGAATGGATCGCCGCAATTCCGCCCGACAGGTTCCGCACGGTGACGCGCGTGAATCCAGCATCGCGCAGCATGCCGGCGAGAGCGTCCTGATCCGGGAAGGTTCGGATGCTTTCCGCCAGATATTGGTAACTCGCGGCGTCGCCCGCAACGCGATGCCCCAGCAGCGGCAGCACGCGGAATGACCACGCATCGTACAGCGGCTGCAGCACCGCCACCTGAACCCGCGAAAACTCCAGGCAGAAGAACCGCCCGCCCGGCATCAGCACGCGCCGCGCTTCGGCCAGCACCGCCGGCTTATCGGTGCAATTGCGCAGTCCGAACGCGATCGACACACGATGCACCGACCGATCCGGCAGCGGCAGCCGCTCCGCATCGGCGACCACGAGGGACGCCGATCCGATCAGGCCACGCGACACCGCACGATCGCGCGCCACCTCGAGCATGGATGCGTTGACATCGCTCAGCAGCGCCGGTCCGCCACCCCGAGCCAGCCAGGCAAATCCAATGTCACCTGTCCCGGTGGCCAGATCCAGCAGCGTATGCCGCGGTCGAGGGTCCAGCGCAGTGACAAATATCCGCTTCCACGCCCGATGCACGCCGAGTGACATCAGGTCGTTCATCAGATCGTAGCGCGGCGCGACGCTGTCAAACACCGCGCGCACCATGCCACCCTTCGCTGCACGCGGAACACGGGTGAAGCCGAAATCGGTGGTGTCAGTCGAAGCGGGGTTGTCGCTCATTACCGCCATCTATAGCGTGCCGCACCCTCATGCCGGAACTCCCAGAAGTCGAGACCGTGATGCAAGGCCTCCGCCAACGCCTCGAGGGCCGGGTCATCGTGACCGCCACGGCGCATCGGCCCGACATGCGGTGGCCGTTTCCCGAGGGACTGCAAAAGCGGCTGACCGGCGCGCGGGTCACCGGCTTTCGCCGGCGCGGCAAATACATCCTGATGCGGCTGACCGGCGGCGACTCAGTGCTGCTGCACCTCGGCATGTCCGGACGGATGGTGCTGAGCCCGCTGCGGCCCAACATGCCGACGCTGCACGAGCACCTTGTGCTGGAAACCGACGATGGCTGGCGGCTGGGGTTCGTCGATCCGCGGCGGTTCGGCTCGGTGGACCTGGTTCCGACGCGCCAGGAGGACAGCCATAAACTGCTCTCCGGCCTGGGTCCCGAGCCGTTGGACGCTGCGTTTTCCCCCGCCCTGCTGTCCGCCGCGCTTGCCGGCAAGCGCACGCCGATCAAGGCGGCCCTGCTCGACCAGAAAGTCGTCGCCGGCCTGGGCAACATTTATGTGAGCGAGGCGCTGTTCCGCGCGCGGCTCAGCCCCTTGCGGTCGGCGCATACCATCCCGGGCACCCGCGCCAGCCGCCTGGTGCCGGCGATCAAGGAGACACTGCACGAGGCGATCGCCGCCGGCGGCTCTTCGTTGCGGGACTACGTGCAGCCTGATGGCGAACTGGGCTACTTCCAGCACGCCTGGAAGGTCTATGGCCGGGAGGGCGAGGCGTGCGAGCGCTGCCCAGGCCGCCCCGCCTGTCCCGGAATCCGCCGCATCACCCAGTCGGGTCGCAGCACGTTCTATTGCCCGCGTACCCAGCGATAGCTACAAGCCGGCCACCTCCAACGGGGAGAGGCACCATGGCCGACGCCTTCCAGAACATCATCGTCGAAACGCATGGCCGGGTCGGCCTGGTCCGGCTCAACCGCCCGACCGCGCTCAACGCTCTGTGCGATGCCCTGATGGAGGAGCTTGGCACTCAGTTGCTGGCCTTCGACGACGACCCGGCGATCGGCGCCATCGTGCTGACCGGCAACGAGAAGGCTTTCGCCGCCGGCGCTGACATCAAGGAGATGAAGGACCGCGCCCATCCCGCGGCGCTGCTGGAAGATTTCATCGGCAAGCGCTGGGAGACCGTGCTGCGGGTGAAGAAACCGGTGATCGCCGCAGTGGCCGGATTCGCCCTCGGCGGCGGCTGCGAACTGGCCATGATGTGCGACTTCATCCTCGCCGCCGAAACCGCGAAGTTTGGCCAGCCCGAGATCAACCTAGGCGTGCTGCCGGGCGCCGGCGGCACCCAGCGGTTGACCCGTGCCGTCGGCAAGTCCAAGGCAATGGACATGATCCTGACTGCACGGATGATGGACGCCGCCGAGGCCGAACGGGCCAATCTGGTGTCCAGGGTGTTGCCGGCCGACCAGCTCATCCCCGAGGCACTGAAGATTGCCGACCGCCTTGCCAACCTGTCGCCGGTCGCTGTGGCGCTTGCCAAGCAGGCGGTCAATCGTGCCTTCGAGACCACGCTGGCAGAAGGCGTCCGCCACGAGCGCGCGCTGTTCCTGTCGCTGTTCGGCACACACGACCAGCGCGAGGGCATGGCGGCGTTCGCCGAGAAGCGCAAGCCGGCGTTCCGCCTCGGCGGTCAGTGATCGCGCCACGGCAGGCCCCAGACACGGAAGCGTGACCAGCATCCCAACGATATCTGCGGCGACGCTGCGCGATCGGCACTAAAATTGCCGATTGCTATTTTCTGGACTCCAAACCCGCGGTGGTCGCCTGCGCGCCGATGCAACGCCGAACCCCACGCCAGAAAGCCCCGGCGCCTGCAAAGGCGTTGCGCCGAGCCGTGGTGCCGCGCCCTTTTGCCGCACGGCGCCATAGGCGCCCTTTGCCCATGAGCGAGCTACACGCCGCCCTCGCGGGCTCCTCGATCGACACGCGCTACCAGCCAATCGTGCGCGTGGCCGACCGCATACCCGTGGCTGTCGAAGTTCTTGCCCGGATGAACCATCCGGCACACGGCACACTGTTGCCGAACCGCTTCGTGCCGCAGATGGAAGACGCCGGCCTTGCCCCCGCGTTGACCGAAACGGTGACCCGCCGCGCGTTTGCCGACATGTCGAGCCCGGCGCTCGCACCCTACCGGCTGGGAATTGCCGTGAATTTTCCGCTGGACGTGCTCTTCGTGCCCAGTGCGTTGCAATCGCTGGACATGCAGCGCCGCGAAGCCGGCATCCGACCGCAACAGGTCATCGTCGAGTTGACTGAAAGCCGGCCGGTGGAGGACGTCGCTGCCTTGCGGCGCGTCGTCGAGCAGCTTCGCCACGTCGGCTACGGGGTCGTCATCGACGACATCCAGCCAGACGTGCCGCAGCTTAACGCCTTGCTGGATCTGCCCTTTACCGGCGTGAAGCTGGACAAGGCGATCGTGCAGGCCCTGGCGACGGACGCCCGGGCGCGTGCGTTCACCGACGGCATCGTGGCCCTGGCGGCGACACGTGGCCTGACCGTCACTGCCGAAGGGGTGGAGGACTCGGCGACCTGGGACCGGTTGGCGGATATGGGCGTCGAGCAGGCACAGGGCTACCTGATCGCACGCCCGTTGCTGGCCATAGCTGTCCCGGTCTGGCTGCGCCGGTGGCCGAGACGGCAGGCTGCGGACTGACGCCGGCCTGACGCTCGGGCGGTTGCCGCCATCCCCTGAGACGACGGACGTGTTATTGGTGCATTAACCTTGAGGGCTTCTAGCCTCTCGGGATGCTGCCCCTCTCCGCGAGGCAAGTCGCCGATGATGCGTGCCGGTTGGCCATGACAACCGACCATGCGACGCCGTTCCGCACGGAATTGATCCGCGTGCGCGGCCTCGTGCAGGGCGTCGGGTTCCGCCCGACGGTCTGGCGCCTGGCGCGGCAGTACGGCCTGCGCGGCTGGGTCAGCAACGACGGCGCCGGGGTGGCCGCGTTGGTCTGCGGCAACATGGACGGTATCGACAGCCTTATCGGGGCGTTGCGCGACGCGCCTCCACCTCTGGCACGCATCGACGCGATCGAACGCTCGCCGGTGTCGGCTGCCCCGGACTGCACGGACTTCCGCATCGTCGAGAGCAAGGTTGGGGAAATCCACACAGGCGTGCTGCCCGACGCCGCAACCTGTGCAGCCTGTCGCGCGGAGATCCTCGATCCGACGACGCGGCGCTACCGCTATCCATTCACCAACTGCACGCATTGTGGCCCGCGTCTGTCGATCATCGAGGCGATCCCGTATGACCGCGCTGCAACCACGATGCGGGCATTTCCGATGTGCGCCGCGTGCGACGCCGAGTACCGGAATCCGGCGGATCGGCGCTTCCATGCACAACCGATCGCCTGTGCGACGTGCGGTCCACATGCGTGGCTGGAGCCGCCGGCCAATGGCGACCCCGTGGATGCGGCGCGCCGCCTCCTGCTGTCCGGCGCAATCCTGGCGATCAAGGCGCTGGGCGGATTTCATCTGGCGTGCGATGCCACCGATGCAGCGGCCGTCTTTCGGCTTCGCCGTGCGAAGCAGCGTGACGCCAAGCCGTTCGCGCTCATGGCACGCGATATCCCCACAATCAGCCGCTACGCGGTGGTGACGGAGGCCGATGCGGCCGCGCTGCACAGCCCGGCTGCACCGATCGTGGTGATGCAGTCACGACGGGACGCCGACCTTCCTCCGCCTCCCCTTGCGGGAGGGGGCCGGGTCGAGGGGGTAACTGTCGGCGCCAATCCGAACCCCTCGCCTCACCCAACTCTCGCAGGTGGGAAAGCAACTTTGTCGGCCGGAGTCGCGCCAGGGCTGGCGTCGCTTGGCTTCATGCTGCCAGGTACCCCGCTGCATCACCTGCTGCTGCACGGCATCGACCGTCCCCTGGTGATGACCAGCGGCAACCTGGCGGACGAACCGCAATGCACCGGCAACCAGGAAGCACTGACGCGGCTACACGGCATCGCGGATCATTTCCTGCTGCACGATCGCGATATCGCACGTCGGGTGGACGATTCAGTGATACGCGTGATGGGCAGCAACGTCCGCGTGCTGCGGCGTGCCCGTGGCTACGCGCCCGCACCCCTGGCGCTGCCGCCCGGCTTCGCCGCGGCCGCCCCGCTGCTCGCGATGGGCAGCGAGCTGAAGAACACGTTCTGCCTGCTGCGCGACGGCGAGGCGGTCCTGTCGCATCACATCGGCGATCTGGAGAATGCCGCCAGCTTCACCGACTACCGCCGCTCGATCGACGCGTATCGTGCGTTGTTCGTCCATCAGCCAACCGCAATCGTGGTCGATCGTCATCCGGACTACCTGTCGACCAGGCTGGGTTACGAGCTCGCCGCGCACGAAGCTCTGCCGGTCATCGCCGTGCAGCACCATCATGCTCATCTGGCGGCGTGCATGGTGGAGAACGGTTTGCCGCTGGATACCGCCCCAGTACTCGGCATCGTGCTCGATGGCCTGGGCTGGGGCGACGACGGCACGATCTGGGGCGGCGAGTTCCTGCTTGGCGATTACCGGAGCTTCCGCAGGCTGGCCTGCCTGAAACCGGTGGCGATGCCGGGCGGTGCGCAGGCGATCCGCGAACCGTGGCGCAACACCTGCGCCCAGATTGCCGCCGCGTTCGGCTGGCCGGAGTTCGTCGATCGATACGGCTCGACCGAACTCCATGGCTATCTTGCCGGCAAACCGATCCATGTGCTCGCGCAGATGATCGAGCACAACGTCAATGCGCCGCTCGCCAGTTCCTGCGGCCGACTGTTCGACGCAGTTGCCGCCGCCGTCGGGCTCTGTCGAGACCGCTCCCTGTATGAAGGCCAGGCCGCAATGATGCTCGAGGCGGCAGCGAACGATGACAGCGCGGCATATCCCTTCGCCATCGTCAATGCACCGGACAACACCATGCTGCATCTGGATCCGGCGCCGATGTGGCAGGCATTGCTCGACGATCTTGCTGCCGACGCGCCGGTTCCGACGATCGCCGCACGCTTCCACGACGGGCTGGCACTTGGCATCGCGCGCATGGTCGAGGCGGTCGGCGTAACCGGCCGCATTGCGTTGTCCGGTGGCGTGGTCCAGAACCGGCTGCTGCTGGACCATTTAATGCGGCGTCTGTCCGCACTGGGGCTGGAGGTGCTGACGCATCGGTTGGTTCCGCCAAACGACGGCGGGCTCGCACTAGGCCAGGCCGCGGTGGCGGCGGCCCGTGCACTTGCCGGCGACGCAACAGAGGCCTGACGCGCATGTGCCTGGGCATTCCCGGACGTATCGTTGCCATCACCGAGCCGGCCGACGCCCTGGCAATCGTCGAGATCGGCGGCGTGCGGCGGCCGGTGAATGTCAGCTTCATCCTCGATGGCCGGCCGGCGGATGCCTGCATCGGCGAATGGGTGTTGATCCATGTCGGTTTCGCGATGGCGCGGATCGATGAGGCCGAAGCGATGCGGACCCTGGCACTGCTGCAGGAGCTGGGCGAAATGCAGGCGGAGATGGATGCGTCGCGGCCGGAACCTCGGTCCGCCTGACGATGCCGACAACCCATTGCGAGAAGCGAAGCGACGCGGCAAACCCCGGCCAGTGCCGCACTCGCTGGGGATTGCCGCGTCGCTTCGCTCCTTGCCATGACAAGGGGAGAAGGTGGCGATGCCCGAGCACCCGGCACTGAAGGGCCTGTATCCGTTCCTGCACGGCGAGCGGCAGGA
>DATAPW010000367.1:0-2104 GCA_036265005.1 Acetobacteraceae bacterium
GTGAAGCATTCGGAGTGGATGCGCACCAGAGGCTCGGCGGTTTTCTCCGGATGGCCCACCACGATGGCAAGATGCTCGATCGCCGAACCTTCTGTGCGGAAAGCGATCACCCGGGAGTCCGGTGCATTCGGCAGCGGCACACGGGCCGAGGCGACCTGCCGCAGGCCGGCCGCCGCGGCCATCGGATAGTCCAGCAAATCAGCCGCCGGAACGCTGAACAGGCCGAGCCTCCCGGCTTCGGCCGCCGCATCCGGACCGACCGGCGCCGCCAGAACGGCCGGCAACAGCCGCCCCAGTTTCGCCAGCGAGAGTGCCGGCAGCGCCAGTCCCGGTACGGGCGCCGGCTCCGGCTGGGTCGGCAGCAGTTCCTCGACAGTGGGATCGGCCAGCACGCGCAACGGACCCGGAGCCAGCAATTCGCTGTTCAGGTGGAGCGCGACCGCCGGCAATCCCGGCTCCAGCGGGCGGTGCAGCACCGCCGCAGCGCGTATCGGCGCCAGCAGCAATACCGGGGGTTCGGCCGCCAGCGCTCTCAGTTCGGCAAGGCCGCGCGGTCCCGCGGTCTCGGCTGCCAGCAGTATGAGCGGCGCATCCCCCGTCAGCAGGACCGGGATGCCGCGACGCAGTTCCGCTGCCGCCCGGTGCACGGTGCGCAGACGTAACACGTCAGGATCCGACACGACGACAGGGACGCTGCCGACGGCTTCCGGCATTCCAACCTGACCAGTTCGGCGGACATGCTTCATCGGATTACACGAAAATGGAACAATGCCGGCCTATTTTGGTCACGATTCACGATAAGTCTGCCCCTGGACTGACAGACGGAGCCACACAACCTCCTGTGTGATGCCGCCATTAGCGACTATATGGCGGAGCGGGTGAGATGTCTTGGGCGCACTCACAGAAATGTGAGCTTGCTTGCGGCGGCCCGAATCGCAATGGCAGGATGCTGTGGGTGTCGGCCTCCTGGTTGGAACCACACGCTGCGGGAGTGTTCCGCGGCCGGGCGTCCTGTCAGCGCGGGGAGTTATTGGGTGCATCGCGCCCGGCAGTAGCGAGGGGAATACAACAGATGTCGGCAGAACGCCCGATCTTGATCGTGGATGACGACGAGGCCCTGCGCGAGACGCTGGCTGATCAACTCGCGGTCGATGGGGAATTTACCGCCGTTTCAGCAGGCTCGATCGGTGAGGCAGAGACCAAGCTGACCGCCAAGGACGCCCGTTTCGATGCGGTTATCCTTGATGTCGGGCTGCCGGATGGCGATGGCCGCGAACTCTGCGCCAGGCTGCGCAAGCAGGGCCAGAAGATGCCGATCATCATGCTGACCGGGTCGGACGCCGAGACCGACGTGGTGCGTGGCCTGGATTCCGGCGCCAACGACTATATCGCCAAGCCGTTCCGCCTGGCTGAGCTGCTGGCACGCCTGCGTGCGCAGCTGCGCATCTTCGAGAACAGCGAAGACGCGGTGTTCACCATCGGGCCCTACACGTTCCGTCCGTCGGCCAAGCTGTTGCAGGACCCGGTGAAGAACCGGCGCATCCGGCTGACCGAGAAGGAGGCGGCGATCCTGAAGTTCCTGTATCGCGCCGGCACCCGCGCCGTGGCGCGTCAGGTGCTGCTGAATGAGGTGTGGGGCTACAACGCGGCGGTCACCACCCATACCCTCGAGACGCACATCTACCGGCTGCGCCAGAAGATCGAGCCCGATCCTACCAACGCGCGCCTGCTGGTCACCGAGGGCGGCGGCTACCGTCTCGATCCGGAAGGCGTTCCGGCCAGCGTCGCAGCCTAGGGCGCCACGACACTTCGTCGTGCTTGCGGAGGCGAGCATCTAGGGCAGCCGCTCCGATGCTTCCGTGGTTGCCTGGAGCCTCGCCTTCGCGAGGGTGACGAGGGCCAGCGACGCGGCTCATACCAACGCTTGTTGATCGCGACCCATCGATCCCACTGTCGTGGCCGGGCCACGCCCGGCCATGACAGTCGGTGCAACTCATGGGTCATCATCAATGAGCTTTGGTGTCAGCGCCCTTAGCCGTCGCTGACCAGTTCGGCGATCTTGCGCAGATCGGCAACGAAGGCGCGGTACTCCCGCGCCTTCGCA
>DATAPW010000368.1:0-1945 GCA_036265005.1 Acetobacteraceae bacterium
CGCGTAATGTGACAGATGGGCTGCGAGCTTCATCGGCTCAGGCAGGTCGGCCGGCAGCGACGGCGCTCCGTAGCGCAGGCGCACCGCCAGGCGGATCAGTGCGAGGACCAGAATTGCGATCCCGAGCGGCTTGTGAATCGAAACGAGGGTCAGATATTTCGGCATAACGGTAGACACCATGCCAACGCCGATGAACAGCATGGCGAAAATACAGACCGCCATGAGCCAGTGCAGCAGACGCTGGAGCGGGGTGAAGCGTCGGCGGCCCGCGATCATGGCTTGGCGTCCGTTGCAGAACGGGGATAGTCCTTGGCCTCCGCCGTGCGAAGGTCGTATGACTTTGCGTAGGCAGCCGACCGCGCGGCCGGGAACGGGTCGTCCGATGTCCGCATGCCGGAAGGCAGGACAGTCGGATCAAAGTTGATGTCGCGGCAAGGACCGTCCCGATCCGGTTCGATCTGTTGTACCGTCAGCGTACCGACCTCAATGGCGCGGCGGTCTTCGGGCCACGCCTTGCTCGGGTCCGCGGTGGGATCGCCCGGGTTGGCGACGGTCACCACCATGGTCCAGCGCTGTGGCCCGCCGCGGACCCGCTCGGTGATCTCTTGCTCGAGGAAGTCGGGGCCACGCTTCGCGAGATCATCCTGCGAGATCGGGACCGGTTGCGCCGCCGGCAGCAGCGACCATCGCACCGTCTTCTCCGCACCGGAACTGTCGGTAAAGACGAAGCTATTGAGACTGTTGAACCGCTCTTCGGCGTAGCTGCCGGTCCACGGGGCGCTCTTGGCCCAGGCGCCGAACGCCGCAATCTCGGGATGAGCGCCGGCGAATGTCTTCATCGCGTCCGGGTCTTTGCTCGCCGAGGCGAGCAACAGCTCGTAAAAGGCTTGCGGCGTCGACACCGGAAAGAATGGCAGGTCGATCATGGCACTGCGCCATACCTCTCCGTCCGGTGTCGAGATCTGCAATCCCATGCCCCGCACACGCACCGTCGCATCCGGCGCGTTCGGGTCGGCAGTGCCGAGATTTAAGCGTCCGAGGACCGGATACTGGCCGCGGTTGAAAACCTGAGCAGATGACACCGCCGACCCCGTTCCATTAGCTTCGAAGACGCCGGTAAAGCAAATGCCCTTGGCATGGTTTCGGCGATGGCCGAGCGCCACGCCGGTGGGGGGCGCCAGCGCCGCCACCATTTTCTCCGGAGTGAGGCGCTGCGGCGAGAACCCTCCCGCAGTATAGGCGAAGGCAGCGGCACCGGCACCGATGACAACGGCAATCAGCGCCAGCGATCCAAATATGGGCCGCGTGGGCGAGTGACTCGACTGGGCCATTCAAGCCTCCTTGTTGCGCTCGACGAGCGTTCGAGCGAATTTACCATTCCTGTGCGTCATGGAGCGTGTTTTTGATTGGAGATTGGAATTCGCGACCTGATCCCACCGGTCGAATGATTTGCTGTCCCGCAATCCGGTTGGTTGTGCGCGTCAAAGCCCGAGTTTATGCATTTGACTTTGCCAACCGGTCTGTACCCAGTTAATCCTGGTTAATCCGGGTAAAATCTCTACGATGCGGCAAGCGTCAGCCGACTGTGGCCAAGGCGGGCAGGGGAACGCCGACGCTTTGCAGGACCAGCACCAGATTGAGGGCGAGCACGACGATGGCCGCTGCCCCAGCTGCGGCGATCGTGAGAAATCCGCTCGCGCATGAACCCATGATGTCGCGCCGCCGCGTCAGGATCAGCAGAGCGATGATTGGGACCGGCAGGACCAGGCTCAGCGCGACCTGGCTCAAGATGAGAGCCCGCGTCGCATCGCCCTCTTGCCAATCTGCACGGCCATCACGCCGGCATCAGTGTAGATGATGCAGCCAATGGCATCCTCGCCGAGGGGATAGCGCTTCTCCCCGCCCGGTCCGAACTCGACTCAGCGGACCAAGGCGCCATGTGCCG
>DATAPW010000369.1:0-2496 GCA_036265005.1 Acetobacteraceae bacterium
TGCCTGAGCCGATGAAGCTCGCAGCCCAGCTGTCGCATTACGCGCTCTACGTCCTGATGATCGGCATGCCGCTGATCGGCTGGGGGATGCTGTCGGCGGCCGCCTACCCGGTCGTGCTGTTCGGGGGCGTGTACCTCCCAGCGATTCTACCGCAGAGCGACAGCCTGCATACGTTGCTCTGGAACGCGCACTTCTACTTTGCTTTCGTGTTCTTTGCCCTGGTCCTTTTGCATGTCGCGGCGGCGCTCCGTAGCGCACGCGCACCGCCAGGCGGACCAGCGCGAGGACCAGAATTGCGATCCCGAGCGGTTTGTGAATCGACACGAGGGTCAGATATTTCGGCATGACGGTAGACACCATGCCAACGCCGATAAACAGCATGGTCAAGATGCAGACCGCCATGAGCCAGTGCAGCAGGCGCTGAAGCGGGGTGAATCGTTGGCGGCCCGCGATCATGGCTTGCCGTCCCTTGCAGTGCGGGGATAGTCCTTGGCCTCCGCCGTGCGAAGGTCATACGACTTTGCGTAAGCAGACGAGCGCGCGGCCGGGAACGGGTCGTCCGACGTCCGCATGCCCGAAGGCAGGACGGTCGGATCGAAGTTGATATCGCGGCACGTACCGTCCCGATCCGGTTCGATCTGTTGTACCGTCAGCGTACCGACTTCAATGGCGCGGCGGTCTTCCGGCCAGGCCTTGCTGGGGTCCGCGGTTGGATCGCCCGGATTGGCGACGGTCACCACCATTGTCCAGCGTTGTGGCCCGCCGCGGACCCGCTCGGGGATCTCTTGCTCGAGGAAGTCGGGGCCACGCTTCGCGAGATCGTCCTGCGAGATCGGGACCGGTTGCGCCGCCGGCAGCAGCGACCATCGCACCGTCTTCTCCGCACCGGAACTGTCGGTAAAGACAAAGCTATTGAGACTGTTGAACCGCTCTTCGGCGTAGCTGCCGGTCCACGGGGCGCTTTTGGCCCAGGCGCCGAACGCCGCAATCTCGGGATGAGCACCAGCGAATGTCTTCATCGCGTCCGGGTCTTTGCTCGCCGAGGCGAGTAATAGCTCGTAAAAGGCTTGCGGCGTCGACACCGGAAAGAATGGCAGGTCGACCATGGCACTGCGCCATACCTGTCCGTCCGGTGTCGAGATCTGCAATCCCATGCCCCGCACACGCACTGTCGCATCCGGCGCGTTCGGGTCGGCAGTGCCGAGATTTAAGCGTCCGAGGACCGGATACTGGCCGCGGTTGAAAACCTGAGCAGATGACACCGCCGACCCGGTTCCATTAGCTTCGAACACGCCGGTAAAGCAGACGCCCTTGGCATGGTTTCGGCGATGGCCGAGCGCCACGCCGGTGGGAGGCGCCAGCGCAGCCACCATCTTCTCCGGCGTGAGGCGCCGCGGCGAGAACAATCCCGCCGTGAAGGCGAAGGCAGCGGCAGCGATGCCGATGACAACAGCGATCAGCACCAACGATCCAAACATGGACCGGGCAGGCGGCTGGCCTAGTTGGGCCATTCAAACCTCACTGCGGGGCACGCGTCGTCTAGGATTGGTTGGGCCGGCGGTGCATTAGCGCCACAGATTGGTTCGCGCGAGATCGATCAGCTCATCGCCGCGGCCGCTCATCACTGCCTTCACCATGTAAAGCGTGAAGCCCTTGGCCATCTCCATGGTGACCGCGGGAGGCATCGCAAGCTCGGTCCGGTTGACGACGGCATCGACAAGCACCGGCCCGTTGTGGCTCAGTGCCGCAGTGATACCGGCTTCGACCTCGCCCGGGTCCTCGAGCCTGATCCCGCGGACGCCAATCGCTTCCGCCATTGCCGCGAAGTTCGGGTTCTTGAACTCGGTGCCGAATGGGAGAAAACCGGTGGATTTCTGCTCCAGCTCGATAAAGCCCAGCGCGCCATTGTTGAACACGACCACCTTGACCGGCAGGCCGAGCTGCACCAGGCTGAGAAAGTCACCCATCAGCATCGCAAACCCGCCGTCACCAGATAGCGACACCACCTGTCGGCTGGGGTAAACGGCTTGCGCGCCGATGCCCTGCGCCAGCGCGTTGGCCATCGAGCCGTGCCAGAAAGATCCAATGAGCCGGCGGGCGCCATTCATCTTCAGGTAGCGTGCGGCCCACACCGTCGGCAGACCGACATCGCAGGTGAAAACCGCGTCGGGTGCGGCATGTTCGCTGATTGCCTTTGCGACCTGCTGCGGGTGTATCAGCCCCTTGCCCGGCGTGCCAATGGCCAGATCGTCGAGCCCCTTGCGCGCCCTGGCATAATGCTCGCGCGCCTGGGTCAGGTGCGTCGCCTCGCGTTTCTGCGTCAACAATGGCAGCAGCGCCTGGAGTGTTGCCCGGACGTCACCCACGACGGCGAGATCGACTGCAGCCCGCCGTCCAATCTGTTCCGCCCTGATATCGACCTGCGCGATCTGTACGCCCGCTCCCTGAGGATAGAATTGCCGATAGGGGAAGTCGGTCCCGAGCATCAGTAGGACA
>DATAPW010000370.1:0-57696 GCA_036265005.1 Acetobacteraceae bacterium
ATCGGTACCCTCCATCGTGATCGCGCCTTTGGTCGGCCGGATCAGGCCGGAGATCACCCGCATCAGGGTGGTCTTGCCGGCGCCGTTCGGGCCGATCACCGCCACGGCTTCGCCGGCGTTCACGTCCAGTGAAATGCCGAACAGTGCCTGGAAGCTGCCGTAGCCGGCATCGACGTTGCGGAGGGTCAGCATCCGGCGCTTCCGCTGCGCCATGCGTCATCCCCGTGAAGGCGGGGATCCAGGCGAAGCGATGCATTGGTACGGTTTTCCTGGATCCCCGCCTTCGCGGGGATGACGCAAGCAAGTGCGGTGTCGGCCGTAGCGGAAGCGGCGACGGTGAAACTCATACCCGCTCCGCCGCGAAGGCCTGGGTCTCGGCGGCATCGGTTCCCAGGTACACCTCGATCACCCGCGGATCGCGCGCCACTTCGCCTGGCAGGCCCTCGGCGATCTTCTCGCCATGATCCAGCACCATCACCCGGTCCACCACGCGCATCAGCACGCCCATGATGTGCTCGACCCAGATGATGGTGATGCCGCGTACGTCGCGGATGCGGCGCAGCATGTCCGCTGCCTGCTCCATCTCGGTTTCATCGAGGCCACCGAGGCTTTCGTCTGCCAGCAGCAGCTTCGGTTCGGTTGCCAGCGCCTTGGCCAGTTCCAGCTTCTTCAGTCCCGCGGCGCCGAGGCCGCTGACCGGAGCGCTGCGATCGCCCGGCAGCCCGACCAGATCGAGCGCTGCCTCGGCCGCGGCAAAGGCGCCGGCCTTGGTGGTGCCGTTGCTGCCGTAGAAGCCGGCGAGCACGACGTTCTCGAAGATCGACAGGCGGCGGAACGGGCGTGGGATCTGGAATGTCCGGCCGATGCCCTGATGGATGATGCGATGCGGCGGCAGGCCGGCGATCTCGCGACCCTGAAAGCGGATCGCGCCGGCGGTGGGCGCGAAGGTGCCCGACAGCATGTTGAAGATCGTGCTCTTGCCCGAGCCGTTCGGGCCGATCAGGCCGAGTATCTCGCCCTGCTCGACCTTGAACGACACGTTGCTGACGGCAGTGAAGCCGCCAAAGCGCTTGATCAGGCCAGCGACTTCCAGCACGACGGCTGTGCCGTCACTGCGCGGCGTAGGGCGAGGCGGCCGGCAGCTTCAGCACCGGCTCCCGCTGCTGCTGCGACTTGGGCCACACCACATAGGCCTTGTCGTCGATGTACTGGATCACGACTGGAAAGGCGCGATCGTTCTGCCCTGCCATCGACTGATCCTCCGGCTCGAACTTGACGCCGAAGCCGAGCATGGTGCCACCGTCCGGAACGTCGGTATCGAGTGCCGCCTTGCGCAGAGCATCGGCATTGACGCCGCCGTACTGCTTGATCGCGCGTGGCAGCACGTCTGACAGGAACAGGTAGGTGTTGGACGCCGCCATGCCGAGATGCGGCGACTTGATGATGGTGTCCGGTTTCAGCTTCATGTAGGCGTCGCCGACCATCTGGATCAGCGGCGGCAGTTGCGGCTGCAGCGCCTTCGGGTTGGTGTCCCAGATCGAGATCGGATCGACATCGAAGAAGTAGTTGGCGTCGTTGCCGGCGGACTGCTTGATCTTGGTGTAGTCGGTGTAGCCGGCGCCATGACCGACCAGCGCGCTGAAACGCAGACCGAGTTCGCGCGCCTGGCGCATGAACAGGCTGATGTCCGGATTGTAGCCGGTGTGCAGGATCACATCGGGCCGTGCGCGCTTCAGTTTGGTGATCAACGACGACAGGTCGGGCGCGGTGACCGAATAGCCTTCGTCGAGCACGACGTTCATCCCGGCCTTTTTCGCACCTTCCTCATTGCCCTTGGCGACATCGACGCCATAGGCGCCGTCCTCGTGGATGATGGCGAGGCGCACGTCCTTGGGGTCCTTGCCGAGTTGCGCCTTCGAATAGGCCGCAATCATCTCGGTGGAGGCCAGGCCCCATTGCGTGCCGTAAGGCTGCGGGCGGAACACGTATTTCAGGTGGCGATCGCGCAGCACGGGCGAGGCGATGCAGGTGGTGATCCACATGAACTTCTTGAATTCCTCGATGCGCGCTGCGGCCGGCACGCACTCTGCCGAGGAGTAGAACCCGAGCAGCATGTCCACCTTTTCCTGCTCGATCAGGCGGACGGCTTCGTTGATCGCGACATCCGGCTTGCTTTGCGCGTCGGCGTAGACGGCTTCGATCTTGTAGCCCTCGACACCGCCATGCGCGATGAACCAGTCGATCATGGTCTTGGCGCCGAGATAGTGTAGTTCCGACCCGCCGCCGGCGAATGGGCCGGTCAGGTCGTAGACCACACCGATCTTCAGTGTCTTGTTGGCGTCATCCGCCTGGGCAGCCGTCGCCACGATCAATGACAAAGCCGCCGCTGCAAGCCCGCGCACAAGGCGAGCCAGTCCACGTCGGAGCATTTTGCGTTCCCCCGGTTATTTGCTTGTGAAGCACTTCCCAGAAAGCAGCTTATGGAGTCGGAACGTCCGGCGTCAATCGAAACCCCGGAAATCCGCCGGCCGGCCGGCGGCTGCGCAAGCGGCCGGGCCGGGACCACCGATGCCGACACCGGCATCACCCGTTGGCGTTTTCAATTGTTGGTGATCCCGGACGGCTGCCCGGCTGCCAAAGCCATTGGAATTCCCGTTGCAGAAGCTCGATACGCCACCTGGAGTCACAGATTTCTGTAGACCGCATCTGCGATCATTCAATTCGCGCCGTCGGCGTGGGGCGGGATTACCCGTGGTTCGGCGGCCGCTGTGGCGGGCCGTCGTCTGGGTACCGCCGCCTCCTGCTCAACCGGCAAACACGTAGACGCCGACTGTTCCAGGAAAATAATACTGAACGCAACAAGCCTGTTGCCAAATGGGGGTATAGTGCCCCCGAAAAGCTGACAGGTTCCATCAGGCGCTTAGCCCATCCAGGAGCTACCCATGAACGACCACAGTTCCGTCAGTGGCCAGCCGATCGAGCGGACCGATACGACCGCGCCGGAAGGCGTCCTGGCCGGGGCGGCGCTCGACGGGGGCGCGAATGGGCAACTGAGCGGCCGGTCCTTCGGCATGCACGAATTGCTGCATGCCTTGCAGGCGATGCGGATCGGCGACTTCTCGGTGCGCCTGCCAAGCGACCAGACCGGCCTCGAGGGCAAGATCGCCGACACCTTCAACGAAATCGTCGCGGCCAATGAACGGATGGCGTCGGAACTGGCGCATGTCGGCAAGATCGTCGGCCGTGAGGGCAAGACGCGCACGCGCGTGAAGTTCGGTTTGCAGGGTGGCTCGTGGGCGTCGATGGAGACCTCGGTCAACGACCTGATCGATGACCTGCTGTGGCCGACGACGGCGGTGACGCATGCCATCACCGCGGTGGCGCAGGGCGACCTGCTGCAGACAGTGCGCCTCGATGTCGATGGGCGGCCGCTGCAGGGCGAGTTCCTGCGGCTCGCCACCATCGTGAACACGATGATCAAGCAGTTGTCGGTGTTCACCTCGGAAGTGACCCGCGTGGCGCGCGAAGTCGGCACCGACGGCAAGCTGGGCGGCCAGGCGCAGGTGCGCGAGGTGACCGGCGTGTGGAAGGACCTGACGGAGTCGGTGAATTCCATGGCGTCCAACCTGACGGCGCAGGTGCGCAACATCGCCGATGTGACGATTGCGGTGGCGAACGGCGATTTGTCGAAGAAGATCACCGTGGATGTGCGCGGCGAGATCCTGCAGCTCAAGGAAGCCATCAACACGATGGTGGACCAGTTGCGGTCGTTCGCCTCGGAAGTGACGCGCGTGGCGCGCGAGGTGGGCACGGAAGGCAAGCTGGGTGGCCAGGCGGTGGTGCCTGGCGTGGCCGGCACGTGGAAGGACCTGACTGACTCGGTGAACGCGATGTGCGGCAACCTGACCGACCAGGTACGCAACATCGCACAGGTGACGACAGCGGTGGCGCGCGGCGACCTCTCCCGGAAAATCACAGTGGATGTGCGCGGTGAAATCCTCGAGCTGAAGGAGACCATCAACACGATGGTGGACCAGCTCAACGCGTTCGCATCGGAAGTGACGCGCGTGGCGCGCGAGGTCGGCACCGACGGCAAGCTGGGCGGCCAGGCGATGGTGCCCGGCGTCGGCGGCACGTGGAAAGACCTGACCGACAACGTCAACTCGATGGCGTCGAACCTGACGGCGCAGGTGCGCAACATCGCCGAAGTGGCGACGGCGATCGCCGGCGGCGATTTGTCGAAGAAGATTACGGTGAACGTGTCTGGCGAAATCCTGCAGCTGAAGGAAACCATCAACACGATGGTGGACCAGCTCAATGCATTTGCCGGCGAAGTGACGCGCGTGGCGCGCGAGGTCGGCACCGACGGGCGACTGGGCGGCCAGGCCAACGTGCTTGGCGTTGCCGGCACGTGGAAGGATTTGACGGAATCGGTGAATTCTATGGCGTCGAACCTGACTGGCCAGGTGCGAAACATCGCGGAGGTGTCCACGGCGATCGCCAACGGCGATTTGTCGAAGAAGATCACGGTGAACGTGTCGGGCGAGATCCTGCAGCTGAAGGAAACCATCAACACGATGGTCGATCAGCTCAACCGCTTCGCCGGTGAGGTGACGCGCGTGGCGCGCGAGGTCGGCACCGAAGGGCGCTTGGGCGGCCAGGCGCAGGTGTCCGGTGTCGCGGGTACCTGGAAGGACCTGACGGACTCGGTGAATTCCATGGCGTCGAATTTGACCGGCCAGGTGCGCAACATCGCCGAGGTGGCGACCGCGGTGGCGCAGGGCGACCTGTCGAAGAAGATCACGGTGAACGTGTCGGGCGAGATCCTGCAGCTGAAGGAGACCATCAACACGATGGTCGATCAGCTCAACGCGTTCGCCGGCGAGGTGACGCGCGTGGCGCGCGAGGTGGGCACCGAAGGACGGTTGGGCGGACAGGCGAACGTGCCGGGTGTGGCCGGCACGTGGAAGGACCTGACCGACAACGTGAACTCGATGGCGTCGAATTTGACCGGGCAGGTGCGCAACATCGCCGAGGTGGCGACCGCCATCGCCAACGGCGACCTGTCCCGGAAAATCACCGTGGACGTGCGCGGCGAAATCCTGCAGCTCAAGGAAACGCTGAACACGATGGTGGATCAGCTGAACCGCTTTGCCGGCGAGGTGACGCGCGTGGCGCGCGAGGTCGGCACCGAGGGGCGGTTGGGCGGCCAGGCGCAGGTGCCGGGCGTTGCCGGTACCTGGAAGGACCTGACCGACAACGTGAACTCGATGGCGTCGAACCTGACAGGCCAGGTGCGCAACATCGCGGAAGTCACCACCGCGGTGGCGCGCGGCGATCTCGGGCGCAAGATCACCGTGGACGTGAAGGGCGAAATCCTGGAGCTGAAGAACACCATCAACACGATGGTGGACCAGCTGAATGCGTTCGCTTCGGAAGTGACGCGCGTGGCGCGCGAGGTGGGCACCGAAGGCAAGCTGGGCGGCCAGGCCGCGGTGCCTGGGGTGGCCGGCACCTGGAAGGACCTGACCGACAACGTCAACTTCATGGCGTCGAATTTGACCGGCCAGGTGCGCAACATCGCCGAAGTGGCAACCGCCATCGCCAACGGCGATTTGTCGAAGAAGATCACCGTGGACGTGCGCGGCGAAATCCTGCTGCTGAAGGAAACGCTGAACACGATGGTGGATCAGTTGCGCTCCTTCGCCGCCGAAGTGACGCGCGTGGCGCGGGAGGTCGGCACCGAAGGGCGGTTGGGCGGACAGGCGGTGGTGCCCGGCGTGGGCGGCACGTGGAAGGACCTGACCGACAACGTGAACCTGCTGGCGGCCAATCTGACGACGCAGGTGCGCAACATCGCCGAAGTCACCACCGCGGTGGCGCGCGGCGACCTGTCCCGGAAGATCACCGTGGACGTGAAGGGCGAGATCCTGGAGCTGAAGAACACCATCAACACGATGGTGGATCAGCTCAACGGCTTCGCCTCGGAAGTGACGCGCGTGGCGCGCGAAGTCGGCACCGACGGCAAGCTGGGCGGCCAGGCGCAGGTGCCCGGCGTCGCCGGCACGTGGAAGGACCTGACCGACACCGTCAACGTCATGGCGGCCAACCTCACCGAGCAGGTGCGCGGCATCGTCAAGGTCGTGACGGCGGTGGCCAACGGCGACCTGAAGCAGAACCTCGCGATGGCGTCGAAGGGCGAGGTTGCGGCGCTCGCCGAAACCATCAACAACATGACCAACACGCTGGCCACCTTCGCCGACGAAGTCACCACGGTGGCGCGCGAAGTGGGCGTGGAAGGCCGGTTGGGCGGACAGGCGAACGTGCCGGGCGCGACCGGAACCTGGAAGGATCTCACCGGCAACGTGAATCTGCTGGCGGCAAATTTGACAACGCAGGTGCGCGCGATTGCCGAAGTGGCAACCGCCGTCACCAAGGGCGACCTGACGCGCTCGATCCAGGTTGAGGCACTCGGCGAGGTGGCCGAGTTGAAGGACAACCTCAACACGATGATCGACAATCTGCGGCTCACCACGGACCGCAATACCGAGCAGGACTGGCTGAAGACCAACCTTGCGCGGTTCACCAACATGCTGCAGGGGCAGCGCGACCTGGCCACCGTGGGCAGGATGCTGCTGTCCGAGCTGGCGCCGCTGGTCAGCGCGCAGAACGGCGTGATTTACCTGGTGGACCAGGAGGTCAGCGCAAACCTGAAGCTGCTCGCCGCCTATGCCGATGACGGCACGCTGGGCCATCCGGAGCACCTGCAGATGGGGCAGGGCCTGATCGGCCAGTGCGCCGCGGACGGCAAGCGCATGCTGGTCACCGAGCTGCCTGCGAACGTCGTGCCGATCCGCTCCGGCCTGTTCGCGGCGACGCCGAACAACGTCGTCGTGCTGCCGGTGCTGTACGAAGGCCAGGTGAAGGCGGTGATCGAGCTGGCCTCGGTCGGTACGTTCACCGATCTGCAGATGTCGTTCCTCGAGCAGCTCACCGCCGGCATCGGCATCGTGCTGAATTCGATCGAAGCGACGATGCAGACCGAGGGCCTGCTGAAGCAGTCACAGCAGCTTGCGACAGAACTACAGACCCGCCAGCGCGAATTGCAGCTCACCAACGAACAGTTGGAGCAGAAGGCGCAGCAGCTTGCCGAGCAGAATGTCGAGGTAGAACGCAAGAACCAGGAAATCGACCAGGCCCGCCGCGCCGTGGAAGAGAAGGCGGCGGAACTCGCGCTGACATCCAAGTACAAATCCGAGTTCCTGGCGAACATGTCGCATGAACTGCGCACGCCGCTGAATTCGATCCTGATCCTGGGACAGCAGCTTGGCGACAACCCGGACGGCAACCTGACCGCGCGTCAGGTCGAGTTCGCGCGCACCATCCATGGTGCGGGCACCGACCTGCTGAACCTGATCAGCGACATTCTCGACCTGTCGAAGATCGAATCCGGCACCATGTCGGTCGACGCCGAGGAACTGTTCCTGCCGAACCTGCAGGACACCGTGACGCGGCCATTCCGCCACGAGGCGGAAAGCCGCGGACTGTCGTTCGATGTGCTGGTCGATCCGGCGCTGCGCAGCATCACCACGGACAGCAAGCGGCTGCAGCAGGTGTTGAAGAACCTGCTGTCCAACGCGTTCAAATTCACCGAACATGGCGGCGTGCGGCTGAGCATCTCCGCGGTGACCGGTGGCTGGTCGTCCGAGCATCCGATCCTGAACCATGCACCGACCGTGGTGGCGTTCGAGGTGTCGGATACCGGCATCGGCATCCAGCCCGAGAAGCAGCGCATCATCTTCGAGGCATTCCAGCAGGCCGACGCGTCCACCAGCCGCAAATACGGCGGCACGGGTCTCGGCCTGGCGATCAGCCGCGAGCTCTCCAACCTGCTGGGCGGCGAGATCCAGTTGCGCAGCAAGCCCGGCGTGGGCAGCACGTTCACGTTGTACCTGCCGCTCGCCTATATCGGACCGGCGGCGGGCAACCGGTCGGTCAGCGCTGAGCCGGCGCCGCTTGCCGACCCCAACCTGCCTAACGCGGTGCGCCTGGCCGAGCGTCCGCTCGAGACGGTGGCGGACGATCGTCAGTCCATCGTGCCGGGGGATACCGTGCTGCTGATCGTCGAGGACGATCCGCATTACGCGCGTGTCCTGGCGGATCTGGCGCACGACCATGGGTTGAAGGTGCTGGTCGCGATGCGCGGTGGCGATGCGTTGGCATTGGCGCGGGACTACCAGCCAACTGCGGTGTCGCTCGATGTGTTCCTGCCTGACATGCTCGGCTGGACGGTGCTCAGCCAGCTCAAGCAGAACCCGATGACGCGGCACATTCCGGTGCAGATCGTCACGCTGGACGAGGACCGCCAGCACGGCCTGGCGCGCGGCGCATTCTCCTTCATGACCAAGCCGACGACGACGGAGGGACTGGAGGAAGCGCTCAGCAAGATCACCGACTATGTGAAGCCGCGGCGCAAGCGGCTGCTGGTGGTGGAGGACAACGCCGCGGAGAGGCTGTCGATCACCGAGCTGCTGGGCCATGACGACATCGACATTTCCATGGTGGAGACCGGCAGCGACGCGATCGCCGCGCTGCGGGACGATCCGTCGGATTGCGTGGTGCTGGATCTGCGCCTGCCGGACATGTCGGGCTTCGAGGTGCTGGAGCAGATCCGCGACGATGAGGCGCTGGCCAACGTGCCTGTCGTGGTGTTCACCGGCCGTGAGCTGTCGCCGGAGGAGGATGCCCAGCTTCACACCATGGCCCGCAGCGTGGTAGTGAAGGGTGTCGAATCACCGGAACGTTTGTTGGACGAAACGGCATTGTTCCTGCATCGCGTGGTGTCCGACCTGCCAGCGGAAAAGCAGCGCATGCTGGAGCGGCTGCACAGCTCCGACGAGAACCTGGTGGGCCAGAAGGTGCTGCTGGTTGACGACGATGCGCGCAACATTTTTGCGCTCAGCTCGGTGCTGGAACGGCGCGGCATGGAGGTGCTGACCGCCACCACCGGCAGCGAGGCGATCGACCTGCTTGAGTCGACGCCGGGTGTCGCCATCTGCCTGATGGACATCATGATGCCCGAGATGGACGGCTACCAGACGATGGAGGTGATCCGTGCCAATTCCGCGTTCCGTCGCCTGCCGATCATCGCGCTGACCGCCAAGGCCATGAAGGGCGATCGCGAGAAGTGCCTGGAGGCGGGCGCATCCGACTACCTCGCCAAGCCGGTCAACACCGAGCAGTTGCTGTCCGCCTTGCGTATCTGGCTGCACCGCTGAGGCCGGAGATACGGCAGTGAGCCAAGGCGACAAGGTCAATATCCTGCTGGTCGATGACCAACCGGCCAAGCTGCTGAGCTACGAGGTCATCCTCAGCCAGCTGGCCGAGAATCTGATCAAGGCGAACTCGGCCAACGAGGCACTGCAGCACCTGCTGAAGAACGAGATCGCTGTCGTCCTGATCGACGTGGTGATGCCGGAGCTCAACGGTTTCGAGCTGGCGGCGATGATTCGCGAACATCCGCGCTTCCAGCGCACCGCGATCATCTTCGTCTCGGCGATCCAGATGAGCGAGCTGGACCTGCTGCGTGGCTACGAGGCGGGGGCGGTGGATTACCTGCCGGTGCCGGTGGTGCCGGAACTGATGCGCGCCAAGGTGCGGGTGTTCGCCGACCTGTTCCGCAAGACGCGCCAGCTCGAGCAGCTCAACAGCGAGCTGGAGCGTCGGGTTGCGGAACGCACCGCCGAACTTGCGCAGGCCAACGCGGACCTGGAACGCCGCGTCGAGGAACGCACGCGCGAACGCGAGGCAGCGCTCGCGCAGGTCCACGAGATGCAGAAGCTGGAAAGCCTCGGCCAACTCACCGGCGGCGTGGCGCACGACTTCAACAACCTGCTGATGGTGATCCTCGGCAACCTCCAGCTATTGCGAAAGCGATTGCCGGATGACCCGCGGCTGTTGCGCCTCGTCGATGGTGCGATGCAGGGCGCCGACCGCGGCGCCACCTTGACCAAGCGCATGCTCGCCTTCGCCCGCCGCCAGGAGCTGCGGCCCGAGGCAGTGGAGGTGCCGCGGCTGGTCGATGGCATGGAGGAGATGCTGCGGCGGACGCTCGGCCCCGGCATCCAGATCGTCAGGGAATACCGCCCCGACCTGCCGTCTATCCGCGCCGATCCGAACCAGATCGAGCTGGCATTGCTGAACCTCGCATTGAATGCGCGCGATGCGATGCCATACGGCGGGCGACTGGCGATTGGCGGCCGCCATGTCGGCGGGGGCCCGGATTTTCCGCATGAGCTCGCTCCTGGCCAGTATGTCTGCATCACCGTGTCGGACACCGGTTCCGGCATGGACGAGGCAACCTTGAAACGTGCGGCTGAACCTTTCTTCACCACCAAGGGTGCCGGCAAGGGCACCGGCCTTGGCCTGTCGATGGTGCACGGCCTCGCGGCGCAGTCGGGCGGCGCCATGCGGATGACGAGCCGGTTGGGCGAAGGCACCAGCGTTGAGCTGTGGCTGCCGGTGTCGCGCGAAGTGGTCACGGCCGAGGCCGCGATGCTGTCCGGCATGTACGCCGGAGCGGCGCGGTCCTGCCGGGTCCTGGTGGTGGATGACGATCCGCTGGTCACCGAGAGCACCGCGGCGATGCTGGAAGACCTCGGCCATGTGGTGATCGAGGCGCTGTCGGGTGCGCGCGCGCTGGATATGCTGCGGCTGGGCGCCAAGGTCGACATCGTCGTCACCGACCACGCGATGCCGGGCATGACCGGCACCGAACTGGCGCGGCAGGTCAAGCAGCTCTGGCCGAGCCTGCCGGTCATCCTGGCGACGGGTTATGCCGAGTTGCCGAACGGCGAGGATCCGGGATTGCCGCGACTGTCGAAGCCCTATGTGCAGGCGGAGATGGCGGCGCAGATCGCCAACGTGATCGCCGAGTCCGGGGCGAACGTCATCCCGCTGGATTCAGTGCGCCGCGCCTGAGAGGGTCCAACTGCAACTGGTCGCCTTGATCTGAGGCGAACATCCGGTCTAGCCAAGACTCGGTGGCTCGGTCAGAGTGCCGGGCATAATGGAAATGTCCCTCGATCTCCTCGGCAACGCCGTGGTGTCCGGGCTGTTGCTCGGCGGCTTCTACGCGGCGGTGACGATTGGCGTGTCGATCTCGTTCGGCATGCTCGACATCGTCAACATCGCGCATCCCGCCTTCATCATCCTCGGCTCGTACATCGCCTACATCGCCAACACGAGTTTCGGGATCGATCCGATCCTGGCGGCAGTCATCGCGCTGCCGGCGTTCTACCTGCTCGGTGCCGGGGTCTATCAGGTGTACTACCTGTCGTTCGAGCGACGCGGCGACGAGGCGCTGCGCGGGCTGGCGTTCTTCTTCGGCCTGCTGTTCATCACCGAGGTCATGCTCGTGCTGGTGTTCGGCGTGGACTACCGGCTGGTGGATGCGCCGTATATCGGCACCAGCCTGCATTTGGGTATTGTCGATCTGCCGCTGCGGCTGCTGGTGCCGTGCGTCGTCGCACTGATCATGGTCGGCGGCCTGCAGGTGTTCATGTCGCGCACGTTCCTCGGTCGGGCAATCCTGGCGGTTGCCCAGGACCAGCTTGCGCTGCGGCTGATGGCGGCGAACCCGACACGCATCAAGCGCATCGCGTTCGGCCTGTCGATTGCGACCACGTCGATCGCCGGCGCAGTGCTGATCATCATCCAGCCGGTCGAGCCGTCGATCGGGCGGGACTATATCGGCCGGGTCTTCGCAATTTGCGTGCTGGGCGGCATGGGCAGCTTCGCCGGCACCGTGGTCGCCGCCATGACACTCGGCATCGTCGAGAGCCTGACGGCTACGTTCTACGGGCCGTCCTGGGCGCCGGCCGTCGCCTTTGGGTTCCTGCTGGTCACGCTGGCGGTCCGTCCAGCCGGCATCTTCGGTCGTTAGCGCGTGAACGGGTGGAAGTTCGTCCTGCTGCTCCTGGTTGCCGCCGGGATCGTGTTCGGCGGCGCACGCCTGATCGACAACGCCTACGTGTTCTTCGCCGGCTACGTCGTGCTGCAGTACATCGCGCTGGCCACGGCATGGAACATCCTGGGCGGCTACACCGGCTACGTTAATTTCGGCACCGCGGCATTTTTTGCGCTGGGCGCCTATACAACTGTCGTGCTGCACAAGCTGACGCCGCTGCCGCTGCCGCTGATGATGCCGATCGGCGGCATCGTCTCGGGCATCGTCGGTCTCGGCATGGGCTACCTGACGTTGCGCCTGCGCGGCGCGTTCTTCTCCATCGCAACGCTGGCGCTGGCCGTGGTGGCGCAGACGCTGATCACCAACTGGGATTTCGTCGGCGGCTCGCGCGGCGCCTATATCGTGCGGCCCGCGACGACGCCGCTGTTCGGCATCGACTACATCCAATACCTGTTCCTGATCATGCTGGCGCTCGTGGTGATTGTGCTGGCCACCGCGCGCGCGATCGAACGGTCGCGACTGGGTTACGGGTTCGCCACCATCCGCGACGATGAGGTGGCGGCGGAGGCCTCCGGCGTGCCGACGCTGCGGCTGAAGCTGCTGGCGACGACGTTGTCCGGCGCGTTCATGGGCATGGCCGGCGCGCCACTGCCTTACTATGTGACGTATCTCGATCCCGCCTCGGGATTCAGCCTGGCCTATGCGGTGAATGGCGTGGCGATGCCGCTGGTCGGCGGCACATCGAGCTGGCTGGGCCCGGTGATCGGCGCGGTGCTGCTGGGAACGCTGCAGCAGGTCGCCACTGTCACCATTTCCTCGGCGCTGAACCTGCTGATCGTCGGGCTGATGCTGGTGGGCTTCGTCATCGTCGCGCCGAACGGGATTCTGGGACTGCTGCGCTTCGGCTCCGGTCGGGGGCGGCCATGACAGCCGGTACGCCAAGCCTTGCTATGGGTCAGCAACGATGACCGCCCTTCTCGAGGTCACCGGCCTGAGCAAGCGTTTCGGCGGCTTCGTCGCACTGGATACGGTCGAGCTTGCGGTCAACCAGGGCGAACGCGTCGGCCTGATCGGTCCCAACGGGTCCGGCAAGAGCACGCTGGTGAACTGCATGTGCGGCACGCTGCGCCACGAGATGGGCAGTGTCCGCTTCGCCGGCCAGCCGCTCGAAGGCCTGTCCGCGCATGAACGAACGCGGCTTGGCATGGCGCGGAGTTTTCAGCTCCCGCGGCCGTTCAACACGCTGTCGCTTGCGGAAAATCTGCGCATCCCATTGCTCTATGCGGTCAATGTGCGCCGTGGCCAGGCGCTCGGTGCGCACGCGCTGGACGAACGGTGCAGCGAACTGCTCCACATGGTCGGGCTCGCCAACAAGGCGACGCATTTGCCGCGCGACCTGACACAGATCGAGATGCGCAAGCTGGAGCTGGCGCGCGCCATGGCCGCGGCGCCGCGTTTGCTGATCGCCGACGAAGCGATGGCCGGGCTGTCGCATGCCGAGGTGGACGATATTCTGTCGCTGCTGATCCAGCTCAACGAGCAGGGCGTGACGGTCATCCTGATCGAGCACATCATGCGCGCCGTGATGCATTTCTCGCAGCGCCTGGTCGTACTGGTGGCGGGTCGCAAGATCGCCGACGGCGATCCGGCCGATGTGATACGCGATCCCGATGTCGTGCGGGCGTATCTTGGCGAGTAGCCTCGCCATCTCCGGCCTCGATGCCGGTTACGGCGCGGTGCGCGTGCTGCACGACGTGTCGCTCTCGGTCGCCGCCGGCGAGACGGTGACCCTTCTTGGTACCAACGGCAACGGCAAGAGCACGCTGCTGAAATGCGTCATGGGCATCGTGCGGCCGTCGGGCGGCAGCATCGTCGCCGAGATCGACGGTGCGCGGCACGAACTGATCGGGCTATCCACCGAAGCCATCGTCGATCTGGGCATTGCGTTTGTGCCCGAGGGACGCAGGCTGTTTCCCAGGCTGTCGGTCACCGAGAACCTGCTGCTCGGCGCATTCCGCAAGTCGGCGCGCGCCTCGATTGCACGCAACCTGGAGTTCTGCTTCGAGACGTTCCCCCGCCTGAAGGAGCGCAGCCGGCAGTTGGCCGGCAGCATGAGCGGCGGCGAGCAGCAGATGCTGGCGCTGGCGCGTGCGCTGATGTCGGCGCCGCGGATGCTGCTGATCGACGAACCGTCGGTCGGCTTGGCGCCGCTGCTGGTGGCGCGGACGATCGACAAGATCAAGGAGTTGAAGGACGGGTTCCAGCTCACCGTGCTGATGGCGGAGCAGAACTTCACCCAGGCGATCCGGATCGCCGACCGGGGTTATGTGATCGTGCACGGCCGGATCGAATTCGCCGGCGGCTCGGCGGCGGAGCTGAACGACAACGAGCTGATCAGGCAGTTTTATCTGGGGACGTAGGGTGGGCAGAGCGTAGCGAACCCACCGATGCCTGCGCCGCTACACCACCGGCTGCAGCGTCCACGCCGCGTCACCCGATGCCGGCGGTTCGCAGAAGATCGGCACCGCGTTCTGCGTGCGCATGTTGGGCTCGATGCCCATTGCGGCGCGCAGCGAGCGGAACAGCGCACCATGCGCGACGATCAGTACCGCCGGGGGCAGGGCGGTCGCGCGATTGACCGCCGCCACCGCGCGACGGCGCAATGCGGCGAACGTCTCGGCGCCCTGGGGCGTGAACGCGCCACTGACCCAGTCGCTGAACCAGCCGCTCATCGCCTGGCCTTCCTGCACGCCGAACGCCACCTCGCGCAGGTCCGGATCGATCGCCACCGGCAGACCGAGTGCCTCGCCGGCAAGCTCCGCGGTGGCGCGCGCGCGCGACAATGGCGAGGCAATGATGCTGGCAATGCCGCGATTGCGCAGCTTCTGCGCCGCCGACCGGGCCTGTGCCAGCCCGGTCGGATTCAGCGGGATATCGACATTGCCCTGCGAGATGCCTCGGGCGTTCCAGTCGGTCTCGCCGTGACGCAGAAACCAGAACGGGATGCGTGCAAGCGCGGCCTCCTGGAACGCCCCATCCATCGCCTTATGCCAGGCCTTCCTGCTGCATCACCCGCGCCACCGCCGGGCGCGCCAGCATGCGATTCAAATGCGCTTCGCAATTCGCCGGCAGCTTCATGTTCATCCGCTTGGCGCCCCAGAACTCGGTGTAGAACAGCGCGGAGTCGGCGATGGAGAACGCGCCGACCAGGTAGTCCTTGCCGCCCAGCGCCTTGTCCATCACGACGAAGCCCTTCTCCACCAGCTCCTTGCCGCGCTCCTTCACCTTGTCCTCGTCCGCCGGGTTCGGCGTGTAGTTAGAGGCACGGAACAGCCGCGAGAAGCCCTGCATGTGGATCGTGCTGACGGCATAGTCCAATGTTTCCAACGCGCGCGCCTGGCTCTCCACATCGTCCGGCAGCAGCTTCTTCTCGGGATTGGTGCGCGCCAGCCAATAGGCGATCGCGGGATATTCCGTCAGCACCGAGCCGTCGTCGCGCACCAGTGTCGGCACCTTCGACTTGGGGTTCACGGCGGTGAATTCCGGCTTGAACTGGGCACCTTCGCGCAGGTTCACCAGCACGGGCTCGTACGGCTTGCCGATTTCCTCCAGCAGCACGTGGATGCCGACCGAGCAGGCGCCTGGGGAATACATCAGCTTCATGGTTCTTCTCCCTTGTTAGTTGCGGACCTCACGCCACGCACCGATGTGCGGGCGGTCGAGACCAAGGTTCTCGCGCAATGTGGTGCCGCGGTAGTCATTGTGGAACAGGCCGCGACGTTGCAGTTCGGGGACAACGTAGCGGACGAACTCCTCGTAGCCGCCGGGCACGTGCGAGGCAGCCACCACATAGCCGTCGCAGGCGCGGCCGGCAAACCACTCCTCCATGCCATCGGCCACGTCCTTCGGGCTGCCGATGAAGCGCGGATGATCGTGGAACGTGCCGCGACGGCTGACCTCCATGAAGTCGCGTGTCGTCGGATTGCGCTTGCCGAGAATGCGGTACACCCGGTCGCGCAGACCCTGCGCGCCGGTCCAGGCGGTGATTTCCTCCTCGCTCCAGGGCTCGTCGAGCGGCTTTTTCGCCAGGTCCACGTTGAGCACTTCGCAGAGCAGGGAGAGCTGATCGATCTCCTTCGGCAGGCTGTCGATCAACGCCGCCTTGTCCTCGGCCTCGGCGCGCGTTTCCGCAACGACTGTATAGACGCCGGCGGCAACGAACACCTTTTCCGGATCGCGTCCGGTCTCGGCGACCTGTTGCTTGAATGCGGCGTAATCGGCCTTGGCCTGCGCCAGCGAATGATAGTTGACGAACACCAGTTCGGCCCAACGCGCGGCAAACTTGCGACCGCGACCGGATTGCCCCGCTTGGATCAGCACCGGATGGCCCTGCGCAGACCGCGGCACGGTGAACGGGCCGCGCGAGCGGAAAAACGCGCCCTGGTGGTCCAGCCGCCGAACCTTGTCGGGATGCGCGAACAACCCGGACTGCCGGTCGATCACCAGCGCGTCGTCATCCCAGGAATCCCAGTGCCCGGCGACGACTTCAAGGAATTCATCGGCGCGATCATAGCGTTCGTCGTGCTCGCTGTGCGAGGCGTGACCCATATTCAGCGCTTCGCCGTCGTTCATCGACGTCACGATGTTCCAGGCTGCGCGGCCGTTGGTCATCAGGTCGAGCGTGGCGTAAAGCCGCGCGACGTGGAACGGCTCGTAGTAGGTGGTGGAATAAGTCGCAGCGAGGCCCAGCCGCTCGGTCGCCATGCCCATGACGGTGAGGATGGTCATCGGATCCATCTTCACGCAGCGGATGCCGTTGGCGACGGTGTGCGCGTGGTCGCCGCCGTAGCGGTCCGGCATCGCCAGGCGATCGTCGAAGAAGCCGACATGGAACTTGCCCGCCTCGAGCACGCGGGCGATGTGGCGGTAGTAGTCGGCGGTCATGAAATCCGGCGAGGCTTCCGGATGGCGCCAGGAGCCGACGAAGTTCGTGCAGTTCTGGGCTTGCAGGAAGGCAACCAAAGTCATCTGGCGCATGTGCATAGTCCCCGCCCGTTTGGCCGCCCTGTCATTGCGAGGAGCAAAGCGACGAAGCAAACCCCGCCCGTGTGGGCTGGGCGTTACCGGCTGGAGCTTGCCGTGTCGCTGCGCTCCTCGCAATGACAGGCGTTGCCGCCGTCAGTCGAACAGCGAACTGACCGAGCTTTCTTCCGAAATCCGCCGCATCGCCTCCGCCATCAGCGGAGCAACCGTCACCTGGCGAATGTTGGATGCCAGGCGCACCGCCTCGGTGGCCAGGATCGAATCGGTAATCGTCATCATCTCGATCGGCGAGGAGGAAATCCGCGCCACTGCGCCGCCCGACAGCACGCCATGCGTGACATAGGCGCTGGTGGAGCGCGCGCCTGCCTTGATCAGCGCTTCGGCGGCATTACAGTGCGTACCGCCTGAATCCACCATGTCATCGACCAGGATGCAGTCGCGTCCCGACACGTCGCCGATCACGTTCATCACTTCGGAATGGCCGGCGCGCTCGCGGCGCTTGTCGATGATCGCCAGGTCGCAGTTCAGCCGCGTGGCAATCGCCCGGGCGCGCAGCACGCCGCCGACATCGGGCGACACGATCATCAGGTCGCGATTCTTGTAGCGCTCCTGGAGATCGCGGCTGAACAGCGGCGCGGCGTACAGATTGTCCACCGGGATGTCGAAGAAACCCTGGATCTGTGCGGCGTGCAGATCCATCGTCAGCACCCGGTTGGCGCCGGCCTCGGTGATCAGGTTGGCCACCAGCTTGGCGCTGATCGGCGAGCGCGACGCGGTCTTCCGGTCCTGCCGGGCGTAGCCGAAATACGGGATGACCGCGGTGATCCGCCGCGCCGAACTGCGGCGCAGCGCGTCCAGCGTGATCAGCAGCTCCATCAGCGTGTCGTTCGCCGGATAGGAGGTGGACTGGATCACGAACACATCCTCGCCGCGCACGTTCTCCTGGATCTCGACGAACACTTCCATGTCGGCGAAGCGGCGAATCGAGGCACGGGTCAGGGGCAGCTTCAGCGTGGCGGCAACCGCCTCGGCGAGCGGACGGTTGCTGTTGCAGGCAACGATTTTCATACCACTCGGCTGCCAAGGGGGTTCATCTGGCCGGCCGTTCGACGCCGGAGTTTTGGCCTTCTACCAACGCCCCCTGGGTCTGTCCATGAACCGTCTGGTCCGGATTGGCGGCGCCCTGGGCCGCCGGCCGGCTGTCGTTCGGCTCGTGGCCGGACTGGCGGATGATGACGTCGTTCACGCCGCCGGCCGCCTCGGTCGCCACCACGACGGCGACATCCGCCCAGTAATGATCGAGCGACCCCGCCGGGATTTCGTTGAGTTGCGTGACCTTGCCGCGCTCGTCGCCACTCGCAGTCGTCACGGTCCACTGGATTTCCACGCGTTGCTGGCCGCGCGCGATCGGCACCATGCGAACCGAGCCCTGCACGATGAAATCGGCGCCATTGGCGCTGTCCTGCACCAAAGGCCCCAGCGCACCGAGGTGGGTGCGCATCTGCCTGGTGAGGGAAGCGTTGCCGTCCCCGGGTGCGCCGGTCACGGCCGTGACATCCACCTTGGCGATGCGATTGTACAGGCTGTTCGGATCGGCGTGCTGGATGCTGGTGAGCAGGCGGGAGATCTTCGGCGCGGCATCGGCCGCCGACTGTTGCAGCGTTGCGGGCGCGGCGGCCGCCCATGCCTGGGTCTCGATCGGGCTGCCCTCGGTCTTGCCTTTTTCCTCGCCCGTCGGGGTCCGCACAGTGAACACCGGCACCACCGTCGCACCCCGCTGCTCGGCGGTGGTCACCAGTTGCCAGTCGTTCTTGCGCACCTGGTCGGCGACCGCCGGCACCTCCTGTGCCTGCAGGCCGGCGGCGATCGCATCGGCAAACTGTTTGCTGGCATCGTCGGGCAGCAACGCATTGGCAGGCGCCGGCACCGCAAGCCGCGGCGTCGGTGGCTGCGCGAGCACTTTGCCATCGGCGCCGGGATTGCCGAGGAACGGCTGCGGCAGGTCGCCACAGGATGCCAGCAGCAGCAGCGGAAATAACAGGCTGAGACGGAAGATCACGAATTACCTTGGATCGAGTGCAATGATGGAAACCTGATGCCCGATGGGGCCGCCCCCGCCAAGGGTGCGGCGGCGATAACTGAAGAACCGCGCCTCGTCGGCTGCGGTGTCGGCGTCGATTGTCGCGATCAAGTGAATGCCCGCCGCGGCCAGGCGGCCGGCGCAATAGCCCGGAAGGTCGAACTGCCAGCGTGCCTCGCGCCGGCCGGCGGCGAAGCAGCGAGCGCTGGCGGCGTCGTGGCCGAGCACCGCGTCGCGCAGGTCGGCGCCGACCTCGTAGGATTGCTGGTGGATGCAGGGTCCGATCGCCGCTGCGATCGATGCCGGCTGCGCGCCCAGCCGGACCATGGCGGCAATGGTGGCCTCGATCACGCCGGCGACTGCACCACGCCAGCCGGCATGCGCGGCGCCGACCACGCCGGCCCTCGCATCGGCCAGCAGGACGGGCGTGCAGTCGGCGGTGATGATGCCGAGGGCGATGTCCGGCCGGTCGGTCACCATGGCATCGGCGCGTGGCCCGGCACCCGGTGCCCACGGTTGCGTCACTGTCACGACGTCCTGGCCGTGGACCTGCATCAGGCCGACCAGCCGGTCGGGCTGCGCGCCGAGAGCCCTGGCCGCGGCGGCGCGGTTGCGCAGGACCGCGTCGGCTGAATCGCCGCCGGACAGACTGCAGTTGAGGCTGGCATAAGGCCCGCCGGAGACGCCGCCCTGGCGGGTGAAGAAACCATGCACGACAGACAGCACGCCGGAGCGGATTGGGTCGGGGGAACCGGTCACGAATCGTCCTCGATGGCAGCGCGGGATGCGCAATCCGTCTAGCGCATGCCGAGCGCCGGCACGAGCGAGCGTCCGGCCGTGCCGCTGCTAGTCCTCAAATCCGGGAGGCGTCGGGCAGGCGGGGTGGCAAACCGCCAGCGCCTTGAACAGGCGGCCCATGCGCTCGGGTTCGGCCAGCCTGCGCGCCGCCTCGATCAGTGCCGCGGCGCGGGCGGGCGGCTGGCCGCGGGCCAGGCGGTCGGTGCGCTGGAACAGGCCAAGCCGGGTGAGGAATTTGCCCTGGGGCAGTGGGCCATAGCTTGCCGCTCCGGCCGCGCTTGCCGCCGCAGCGAAGGCGGCGAAGTCCACATGCGCGGTGAGATCCGCTGAACCGGGCGGCGACAGCGGGTCAGCGGGCTTGCCGTCGCGCAGCGCCTGGAGGCTGTCGCCCGGGCCACTGTGTTCGGGGCCGTAGTCGAGGAACAGCGCGGCGCCGCCATGCGTGGCCAGGCGGGCGGCGACGGTGCGGGCGAAATGCTGGGCAGCTTCGCCGATTTCGACGACGGTCCCCGGGCCCCCACCCGAACCCTCCCCCGCCCAAGAGCGGGAGAGGGGGTCGTTCCGTGGAATGCGGTGCACCGCCTCGTCTGCCGCGCCTGGGCGGGGGAGGGTTGGGGTGGGGGCCTGCGGCACACGCTCCGCGAACCGCCCATCCTCGACATACCGCTCCATCCATCCGGCCTCGCGCCGCACGAATTGCCGGATCGGCAATGCGTCCAGGAACTCGTTGGCCAGCAACAGCATTGGCGCGTGCGGCAGGGTGTCCAGCCCGTCGTGCCAGACCGCATCCGGCAGCCGCTCGGCCTGGATCGCCCGCAGCCGCGGCGACGTCTCGACAAGGTGTACGCGCAGCGCCGACCGGAAGGCTGGGGCCACGCGCGCGATCGCCCGCAGCGCGTCCGCCATCGATGTGCCGCGGCCGGGGCCGGCCTCCACCAGCAGCACCGGGTCGGGCCGGCCGACAAGGTCCCAGGTCACCGCCGCCCAAAGTCCCAGGATCTCGCCGAAGACCTGGCTGATCTCGGGCGATGTAGTGAAATCGGCGAACGGGTCGTGCGTCGCGTAATACGCGGCGTTGGCGCGCGCCATGAAGTGATCCAACCGTTCCATCACCGCGTGCGAAGGATGAGCCAGGCTCCGGCAATCAGCATCGGGATGCACAGCAACTGGCCCATCGTGGCGTTGAATGCCAGGAACCCGAGGAACGGGTCCGGCTGGCGAAAGAACTCGCCGGTGATCCGCATCAGGCCGTAGCCGACCAGGAACGCGCCTGACAGACAGCCGAAGCGTGCGCGGATGCTCTCGCGGCGAGACAGCGCGAACATCACGATGAACAGCACCAGCCCTTCCAGCAGGGCCTCGTAAATCTGGCTGGGGTGCCGCGGTTCCGGTCCGACGGCGGGGAAGATCATCGCCCAGGGCAGCCAGTCCGGCGCCAGGCGGCCGGGCAGTTCGCCATTGATGAAGTTGGCGACCCGACCGAAGCCCAGGCCGATCGGCACGCAGACCGTGACGCGGTCGGCGAAGCCGAGCAGCGGGATGGCATTGCGGCGGCAGAACCACAGGATCGCGATGGTGACGCCGAGGGCGCCGCCGTGGAAGCTCATGCCGCCCTCCCAGACGGCGAAGATCATCAGCGGATGCGCCAGATAGACGCCTGGCTGATAGAACAGCACGTAGCCGAGGCGGCCACCCAGCACGACTCCGAGGGTGGCCCAGGTGAGGAAGTCGTCGGCCTGCACCGGCGTCGCCACGGGCGGCGTCAGGCGCACGAGGTGGCGCAACAGACGCCAGCCGATGACCAGGCCGGCGATGTAGGCCAGCGCGTACCAGCGGATGGCAAACGGACCGACCTGAACGATGTTCGGGTCGAACTGCGGGAACAGCAGGACTGGGATCATACGTAGGGGTCGGGCTGAGCCAGAAAGTCCTGCACGTAACGCCGCACGCCTTCCTCCAGTGGAGTGAACTGGCCCGCATAGCCGGCTGCGCGCAACCGGTTCATGGCGGCCTGGGTGAACGACTGGTAGTGGCCCGCCAGCGGCGCGGGCATGTCGATGAACTCGACCGCCCGCGGCAGTCCGGCTGCGTCGCACACCGCATACGCCAGGTCCAGGTAGCTGCGGGCCTGGCCGGTGCCGAGGTTGAACAGGCCGCTGACACCGGGCGTGTCCAGCAGCCACAGCATCGTGTCCACCACGTCGCCGACCCAGATGAAGTCGCGCTGCTGCTGACCATCGGCCAGCCCCGGCTGGGTCGAGCGGAACAGCCGCGCCGGACCGCCGCCGGCCACTTCGTCGTGCTTGACCTTGACGACGGAGACCATGTGTCCCTTGTGGTATTCATTGGGTCCATAGACGTTGAAGAACTTGAGCCCAACCCACTGCGGCGGGTGCGGCTGGCGTACTGCAAGGCTGTGCGCGACCCGGAGGTCGAAGGCATGCTTGGTCCAGCCATACAGGTTCATCGGGCGCAGACGCTGCAGTGCCGCGGGCGCGTTGTCGTCGTCGAAGCCGGCCGTGCCGTCGCCGTAGGTGGCAGCCGACGATGCGTAGACCAGGCGGACCTCGTGGTTGGTGCACCAGTGCCAGATGGTCCGGCTGAGCTCGACGTTGGTCGCCCACACCGCGTCACCGTCGCGCGCCGTCGTGCTGCTGATGGCGCCAAGGTGGTAGACCATTTCCACCGGCGGGCGGCTGTCCAGGAAGGCCTCGATGTCGTTCGGCGGGATCAGCCGCGACGGCGGGTGCTTGGCCAGGTTGCGCCATTTCAGGCCGTCGCCGAGGTTGTCGACCAGCACTGTCTCGTGGCCGCGCCGGACCAGCGCCGCATGCAGGTTCGATCCGATGAAGCCGGCGCCGCCCGTGACCAGGATCATGCCGGGGGTTATACGAGGCCGGCCGAGTCTGCGGAAGGCACGAAGGGGAGGCACACATGAGCGAGCGACCGCGCTTCTTCGACGATCTTGCCGGCGTCGCCGGCGGGGCGATTTCGGCCCTGGCCGGATTGCGCGAGGAGATGGAAGCCATGGCCCGCGCGCGGATCGACGAGACGATTCGCCGCCTGGACCTGGTGAAGCGCGAGGAACTCGATGCGCTGGCGGAGCTCGCCGCCAACGCGAGGGCGGCCCAGGAGGTGGCCGAGGCGCAACTTCAGGATGTCTTGCAGCGCCTGGCGGCGCTGGAAGTGCGGGTTGCCGCGCTGGAGACACGGAAAGACACAGTGTGAGGCTTGCGGCGCGGCACGTTGGCTGGCTAGGCTATGATTCGTGGTTAACTTGGTCCCGCAACTACCAGATACGGTGACCTGGAAACCGTCCGGCCTTCCTGCACCATGGGAGACCAACCATGTCCATGACGACGGCACTCAGCCACGACGCAGCCGCCAATCCCCTCGACATCATGGAGCAGATCGTCATCGCGAATGACTGGGTGTTCGACCGGCGCAGCGATTCCGAGATGGCTGCCGAAGCGCCGGGCCGCTGGTGCGACTACGGCCTGTATTTCTCCTGGTCGCACGAGATCAGCGCCATGCATTTCACCTGTGCCTTCGACCTGAAGGTGCCGGAGAAGCGCCGGGCCGCGCTGTACGAGTTGCTGGCGCTGGCCAACGAACGGCTGTGGATCGGCCATTTCGGCATGGAGTCCGACGACGGCATGCCGGTGTTCCGCCATGCCGTGCTGCTGCGCGGGGCGCCTGGCGCCTCGGCGGAGAGCCTGGAAGACATGGTGGACATCGCGATCACCGAGTGCGAGCGGTTCTTCCCGGCATTCCAGTTCGTTCTGTGGGGCGGCAAGACGCCGCAGGATGCACTCGCCGCCGCCATGCTCGAGTGCGTCGGCGAGGCATGAGCCTTCCGCCGATCCTGCTGGTGGGCTGTGGCCGCATGGGGAGCGCGATGCTGTCTGGCTGGCGCGAGCAGGCGCTGGCCGGTTCGATCGCTGTCGATCCTTCGCCGGCCGCCGCCGGGTCGGCCGGGCCGGACCTGACCGTCGTACCGGATGCAGGTGGCATCCCCGATGGATTCCATCCCGCGGCCGTGGTGTTCGCGGTGAAACCGCAGAATGCGGCCGAGACCTTGCCGCTGTACCGGCGTTTTGCCGGGCAGGCGGTGTTCCTGTCGATCATGGCAGGCCGCACGATCGGTGGCATGCAGGGGCTGCTGGGCGGCGGGGCGGCGGTCGTGCGGGCCATGCCGAATACGCCGGCGGCGGTGCGGCAGGGTGTGACGGTGGCGTGCCCTGGCGCCGGCGTCGCCACGCCGCAGCGCACGCTGTGCGAGCGGCTGTTGCAGGCGATCGGTGTGGTGGCCTGGGTGGACGACGAGGGATTGCTCGATCCGGTCACCGCAGTGTCCGGCAGCGGTCCAGCTTATGTATTTCTGCTGGCCGAACTGATGGAACAGGCGGCGATCGAGCAGGGGATTCCGGCCGACCTGGCGCGATTGCTGGCGCGGCAGACGGTGTCCGGCTCGGGTGCACTGCTGGCGGCGAGCCAGGACGATGCGGCGGCACTGCGTGTCGCGGTGACCAGCCCAGGGGGAACCACGGAACGCGCATTGTCGGTACTGATGGCGCCGGACGCCTTGCCCGCGGCGATGAGCCGGGCGATTGCCGCCGCCACGCAGCGTTCGCGCGAACTGGCCGGGTAAGGGCAGGCGGGAAATCTCGGAACGTAGGGCGGAATGCGCTGCGCTGTTCCGCCCGACGTCAGCTGCCAAAACCTGAGTTGGCACCTTGCTGGTAAGCTATGCGGGCTGCCATCGTCATCGGTGTCGTGGTCGGGATGCCGACGCCGGCGAACACCGGTTGGCTGTCGCCGAGAACGCCTTTCGGCAGGCCGGGTGCCTTGGCAAGGGTCGCTCCGTTCAGTCCGGGCTTCCACAGCAGGTCGGTCAGCCATGCCCGGTTGCCTGGTTCGGTGTAGCAGGCCCAGTGGTTCATTTGGCCCGTGGCGTGGACACCGTCGCTCGCCGTCGGCGTGAGCGTGTAGCCGCCGTGCGCCTTGAACCAGCTTTGCAGGTCCAGCCGCTCCAATCCGAGATCCACCCAATTGCGCGGGTAGACCGCTGGCGCGATCCAGGAGCCCGGCTTGCCCAGGCCATAGCGGCCGAGGCTGCACGACGGCACTGACCCAGGCATACGTGATGGGTCGCCAAGCTGCTCGGCGCCCGTGGTCAGCGCGGCATCGACCTCGTTGGTCACGTTGACCACGTTGAATGTCCGGCCCGCGAACGTCGCCGCCGCATCGACCGAAAATTCGGCCCCATCGAGCAGGATCACGTTGTTGAGCATGCCGTCGTTCGCGCCGAGAGCAGCAACCGCCTTGGTGAACAGCCGCGTCCCCAGGCTATGGGCAAGCACATCGACCTTGACCCCCTCGGCGGCAAGCACGCGCAGCAAGGCGGCCAATGCGTTGGCCGCGAGCGCTGCCAGGTCGACGCAGGCATATTGGTAGCTCTCGCTCCAACCCGCGGTGGCATATTCCGGCCGCGGCGTCAGTGACACCCAGGCAAAGCCTATGGCGGTTTCCCGTGGATGCGACCCGTCGTCGTTGCATTCCTCGACCAGGGGCAGCCAGCTCAGCCGCGAATTGAGACTGCAAACGCCCGGACAGCCGTAGATCTCTACAAACGGATCGTAGTCCGGGTCGCCGACATGCCGCGGATCGTAGTTGTAGCCATGCAGCATCAGCTTCACCGCCGCATTCGGTACCGTGCGGGCAGCCAGCCACGCCTTGACGACATCCGTGAGTGCCGCGAGGTCCGCGAGTCCGGGTGCCAGCGCGCGCGGGATCTGCGCCCTGCTGCTGGTGTCGCCATGGCTGGCGGTAAGGCTGTCGGACGCCTGGCGGTAGGCGGCCTCGTCCGGTGCGGCATGAGCGCCAGGCTGCCAGACCAGCTTCAGCATGGCGACGGGCCCCCGATTGAACTTTCTCCGGTGCAGCCTACCGCCCAGTGCGGACCCGGAACAAGCGGATATCGCCTGTCGTCCGCAGGGCTGACAAATGCGTCCGGGCAGCCCATGATCCTGCCATGGATGACGCTGAATTTGATCGCGCGATGATCGCAGCCGCCTTCCAACTGGCGGGCGAGCAGGGTTGGCGCGCCGTCAACGTGGCGGCGGCGGCGCGTGCTGCCGGCCTGTCGCTGGCGCGCGCGCGTGAGCGGTTCCCAGGCCGCTTGGCGATCCTGTTGCGACTTGGCCGCCTGGCCGATCAGGCGGCACTGGCCGAACAGCCGTCGGACGGACCGGCCCGCGACCGGCTGTTCGACCTGCTGATGCGGCGAATCGACGTGTTCCAGGCGCACCGGGCAGGGGTTCTGGCGCTGCTGCGTGCCCTGCCGGCAGAGCCGGCCACCGCACTGCTGCTGGCGCTCGCCACCCGGCGGAGCATGCGCTGGATGCTGGAGGCGGCGGGCTTCTCCGCCGTCCGCGTGCGCGGCGAATTGCGGGTGAAGGGACTGGTCGCGGTGTGGCTCTGGACCATGCGGGCGTGGCAGGCCGACGCCAGCGAGGACCTCTCGGCCACGATGGCGGCGCTGGATGCGGCACTGAACCGGGCGGAACGGGCAGCGGCATTCCTTGGCTGGCGCGCGAAGCCGGTCGAGCCGCCGTCGGGCGGTTCCGAATCGGGCAGCGGATCCATCGAGCCGGAGCCGGACCCCGCGGCTTGAGCATCATTCCGCTGCCGCCTATCAAGGGCGGGATGCAGGAGACCCGGTAGATGGCGACGCGTAGCGTGGCGACGGTGTTCGGCGGTTCCGGCTTCATCGGCCGCTACGTCGTGAAGCGTCTGACGCACAAGGGATTCGTGGTGCGGGTGGCGGTGCGCGACACCGAAGGCGCGCTGTTCCTCAAGCCGATGGGCGCGGTGGGGCAGGTGGTGCCGCTCTACGCCTCGCTGACCAACGAGGCGACTGTGCATCGGGCCGTCGAAGGTGCGGATCTCGTCGTCAACGCGGTGGGCATCCTGGCGGAGCAGCGGAAGGGCGACTTCGAGCGCATTCAGGCCGAGGGCGCCGGCATGGTGGCGCGCCTGGCCGCAAGGAGTGGCGTCGGCAGCCTGGTGCACATCTCGGCGATCGGCGCGGATCCGCAGGCGGCCAGCCAGTATGCCGCGAGCAAGGGTATCGGCGAGCGACTGGTGCGCGAGGGATTCGCCGATGCCACCGTACTGCGGCCCTCGCTGGTGTTCGGTCCGGAAGACCGGCTGTTCAACCGCTTCGCCGGCATGGCGCAGCTGCTGCCGTTCATGCCGGTGATCTGCGGCGATACGCGATTCCAGCCGGTCTTTGTCGGCGACGTGGCCGATGCGGTGATGGCGTCGCTGGGCCTGGCGGAAGCCGCCGGCGCGGTGTTCGAACTGGGTGGGCCGATGGTCTACACGTTCCGCGAATTGCTTGCCTACATCCTGAAGGAGACGGGCCGGCATCGGCCGATGGTGGACATCCCGCTGGGATTGGCACGGCTGCAGGCGCTGTTCATGGAACTGGTCCCGGGCAAGCCGCTCACGCGCGACCAGTTGCTGATGCTGCAGAAGGATAACGTGGTCGGGCCGGACGTGCCGGGCCTCAAGGAACTCGGCATCGTTCCGACCCCGGTGGAGCTGGTGGTCCCGGGTTATCTGAGCTGGTACCAGCCGGGTGGCGGCAAGCGCAGGGTGCTGCCCGAGCAACAGACCGGGCAGGCAACGGATTTGTCGTTCCAGTCCAAGGACTGACGCGAGAGCGTGGTTGGCGCGACGCGACTCACGGTGCAATAACCACCGGCAATGCGGATCCTCTACCATCTCCCGCTGTCGCCGTTCTCCCGTAAGGTGCGCCTTGTGCTGGCGGAGAAGCGTCTGCCGTTCGATCTGCGCTCGGAAAAAGTCTGGGAGCGGCGGCCCGACTATCTCGAGCTGAATCCTGCGGGCACCGTGCCGACATTGGTCGAGGACAACGGCCTCGCCATTCCAGACTCAGGCGTGATCTGCGAATACCTCGAGGAGGCATATCCCGACACACCGTTGCTGGGACGTACCCTGGCGGAACGGATCGAGGTGCGCCGGCTGGTTGCCTGGTTCGACGGCAAGTTTGCCGCCGAGGTCACCCGCAATCTGCTCGGCGAGAAGTTCATGAAGCGCCTGGCGGGCCGCGGCAATCCCGATGCGGCGGCGATGCGCACCGGCTATATTGCCGTGCGCTACCACCTGGAATACCTCGGCTGGCTGGCGGAAACGCGCAAATGGCTGGCAGGCGGCACCATGTCGCTGGCCGATTTCACCGCCGCGGCGCATCTGTCCTGCCTGGATTTCATCGGCGACGTGGACTGGTCGGTGTCGCAGCCTGCCAGGGATTGGTACGCGCGCATGAAGTCGCGGCCGTGCTTTCGCGGCGTACTGGCCGATCGCGTGCCGGGCCTGAGCGCGCCGGCGCACTACACCGACCTGGATTTTTGACGGGGCGGATGGGCGCCTGCAGGGCACCGCGGTGCGGAACGCGCATTGACCGGTTGGTGGCGTAGCGATGCTGCTCGTGTTCGGACTGGGATATGTCGGGTCTGCCGTCGCGGCCGCTGCCGCCGCGGGCGGCCTTGCCGTGCGCGGGACGACACGCGCGCAGCCTGACGCTGTCGCCATCGCCTTCGAAGACGCCGCACCGTCCATTGCCCAGGCGACGCACATGTTGAGCACGGTGCCGCCGGATGCCGTGGGCGACCCGGTGTTGTCGCGCTATGCCGCGGCGATCGCTGCCGCGCCTCGCCTGCGCTGGATCGGCTACCTGTCCACCACCGGCGTCTATGGCGATCGCAACGGAGGCTGGGTCGATGAGGCCAGCGCGCCGGCGCCGATCTCGGACCGCAGCCGGCGCCGCGTGGCCGCCGAGCAGCAATGGCGCGGCGTCGCCGCGCGCGGCGCGTTCGACATATTCCGGCTGGCCGGCATTTACGGCCCGGGGCGTTCGTTGCTCGACGATGTGATTGCGGGCAAGGCGCGGCGCATCATCAAGCCGGGCCACGCCTTCGGCCGCATCCATCGCGACGACATCGTCCGCGCCGTGCTGGCGGCAATGCGGCAGGAGCGCGCGCCTGGTGTGCGCGTGCTCAACCTGGCGGACGACGAGCCGGCGGAAAGCGCCGCGGTGGTGGCGGAGGCGGCCCGGCTGCTCGGTGTTGCACCGCCTGATGCGGTGCCATTCGAACAGGCGCTGGCCACCATGAGCCCGATGGCGCGCAGCTTCTGGTCGGAGAACCGCAAGGTTGCCAGCCGGCGGACGCAGCAGATGCTCGGCCTGCGCTGGCTTTATCCAGGCTATCGCGAAGGGCTACGCGCCATTCTCGCCGAGCAGCGGCGTCAGCGTCCGGGTCAGTAGCGCCACGTCCTGCGGCCGCGACAGGCGGTGGTCGCCGTCCTTCACCAGCATGACCTGCACGTCCTCGCCGGTGACCTGTTCGGCGATGCGCAGCGCCATCTCCCAGGGCACGTCCGGATCGCCCTGGCCATGCAGCAGGCGCACCGGACAATCGATCGCGATCGGATCGTTCAACAGCAGCCGCGACCGGCCCTCCTCGATCAGCACGCGGGTGATCGGGTAGGGCTCGCCATACTGGCTGGGCACATGAAGCACGCCGTCGCGCATGATTGCGGCGCGCTCCTCGAAGGTCATCGCCTCCCACATCAGCGCCTCGGTGAAGTCGGGCGCAGCGGCAATGCCGATCAATGCGGCGATGCGCTGGGGGCGGGCGAGGGCGGCGAGCAATGCGATCCAGCCGCCCATCGAGGAACCCACGAGGACCAGCCTGCCGTCGCTTTGGCGGTCGATCACGGCCAGCGCGTCATCGGTCCAGCGGCCGATCGTGCCGTCCTCGAACCGGCCGCCGCTGGCACCATGGCCGGAATAGTCGAACCGCAGCATTGCCTGACCACGCCCGGCGCAGAACGCAGCCAGCGCGGTCGCCTTGTCGCCGGTCATGTCGCTCCGGAAGCCGGGCAGGAACACCACGGTGGGGCTGTTGCCCTCGACGAGCGACCAGGCGAGTTGCACGCCGTCGCCGCGATCGAGCCGTCCATTGGTTTCCATCGATGTCAAATCCCGAAAAGCAGGCAGTCCGGCGAGCAGGTCATCGCAATGTGGCGAGCGAACCGGCGCGACCACCAATTGGCTGCCCGGCAGAGTGCCGATAAGTGGCAGGGCAATGGCATCGTGGCCGCCTCATGGTGACGCTGACGGTCTTGCGGCGCGCGTTCAAGCCATATAGTGGCGTCCGCATGGGCAATACCCCGCCGGCCTGAACACCCGTGTGCAATTAGACATGGGGCACTTCCCCGGCAATGTCGCCATCCTCCAGGTGCTGCCGTCGCTGGTTACCGGCGGCGTGGAACGCGGCACCGTGGAGATCACCCGGGCAATCGCCGACGCCGGAGCGACCGCGCTGGTGGCGAGCGCGGGGGGCCGCATGGTGCCGGCCATCGAGCGCGCCGGCGGCCGCCACATTACCCTGCCGCTCAATAGCAAGAACCCGCTGACGATGTGGCGAAACGCCTCGCGGCTCGCCACGCTGATCGGCGTCGAGAATATCGCCATCGTGCATGCAAGGTCGCGCGCGCCGGCGTGGTCCGCGTGGTGGGCCTGCCAGCGCGCCGGAGCGCATTTCCTCACGACTTACCACGGGACCTACCGCGAGGACCTGCCGTTCAAGCGGCGCTACAATGCGGTGATGGCCAAGGGCGAACGGGTGATCGCCGCCAGCCGCTTCATCGCCGGCCTGATCGCGGCCCAGCATGCGGTCGATCCGGCGCGTATCCGGATCATCCCGCGCGGCGTGGACCCGGCGGTATTTGATCCTGCCGCGATCAACGGCGGGCGGATCGCGCGGCTGGCAGCCGAGTGGCGCCTGCCGGATGGCGCCGCAGTCGCCCTGCTGCCTGGTCGGCTGACCAGCTGGAAGGGCCAGGCGGTGTTGCTCGAGGCCGTCGCCCGGTTGGCACGGCGGGACGTGTGCTGTGTCCTGGTCGGCTCGGACCAGGGACGCTGGCGCTACACCGCCGGACTGATCCGCCAGGGCGAGGCATATGGCATAGCCGACCGCCTGCGGCTGGTTGGCGAGTGCGACGACATGCCGGCGGCGCTGATGCTGGCGGACGTCGTCGTGCATGCCTCAACCGAGCCGGAGGCGTTCGGCAGGGTGGTGATCGAAGCTCAGGCGATGGGACGCCCGGTGATTGCCTCGGACCTGGGCGGCCCGGTGGAGACGGTCGAGCATGGCGTTACCGGCTGGCGGGTACCGCCCGGCGACGCCGCCGCGCTCGCCGCGGCAATCGAGCTGGTTTTGGCGCTGCCGGCGGCTGATCGGGCCGAACTGGCCAGGCGAGCGCGCGGGGCGGTGCTGCACAATTACACGGTGGCGGCCATGCAGGCGGCGACGCTGGCGGTGTACGAAGACCTGCTCGTTGGGGTTGCAGCGGCCGCGGCGTGACGCCATAGACAGCATTCCGCTTACAGGAGGAGCCTGAACCGATGCCTGCCATCACCCTGCCCGACAAATCCGTGCGCCGTTTCGACGGGCCGGTGGCGGGTACGACGGTGGCGGCCGAGATCGGTCCGGGCCTGGCGCGCGCCGCACTGGCAATGAAGCTGGACGGCAAGCTGGTCGATCTGGATACCGTGATCGATCATGACGCCGACGTGGTGTTCGTCACCCGTCGCGATGCCGATGCGCTGGAACTGATTCGCCACGACGCAGCCCATGTGCTGGCCGAGGCGGTGCAGGAACTCTATCCGGGGACGCAGGTGACCATCGGTCCGGCGATTGCCGACGGGTTCTACTACGACTTCGCGCGCAACGAGCCGTTCACCCCGGAGGACTTCGCCCCGATCGAGGCGAAGATGAGGGAGATCATCGCGCGCGGGGAAAAGTTCGTCCGCCAGGTGATCGACCGCGAAGAGGCGATCCAGTACTTCCAGGATAAAGGCGAAAAGTACAAGGCGGAGATCATCCAGGACCTGCCGCGCGACGAGACCATCACGCTGTACCGCCAGGGCAACTGGGTGGACCTCTGTCGTGGTCCGCACATGCGCACCACCGCCGATGTCGGTCCGGCCTTCAAATTGATGAAGGTGGCCGGTGCGTATTGGCGCGGCGATCACCGCAACGCCATGCTGAGCCGCATCTATGGCACCGCCTGGCGCGACCAGAAGGAACTCGACGCCTACCTGCATATGCTGGAGGAGGCGGAGCGTCGCGACCACCGCCGCATCGGCAAGGAGATGGACTTGTTCCACCTCCAGGAGGAGGCGGTCGGCAGCGTGTTCTGGCATCCGAATGGCTGGCGGCTCTATCTCACCGCGGAGGCCTATATGCGTCGCCGGCTGGATGCGGCCGGCTACCAGGAGGTGAAGACCCCGCAACTGGTGGACCGCTCACTGTGGGAACGCTCGGGCCATTGGGAGAAATTCCGCCAGAACATGTTCATCGCGCAGGTGGCAGACGAAGACAAAGTGCTCGCGCTGAAGCCGATGAACTGCCCGTGCCACATCCTGATCTTCCGCCAGGGCCTGCGCTCGTATCGCGAGTTGCCGCTGCGGTTGGCGGAATTCGGCTCGTGCCACCGCTACGAGCCGTCCGGCGCGATGCACGGCATCATGCGGGTGCGCCAGTTCACCCAGGACGATGCGCACATCTTCTGCACCGAACAGCAGATCGCCGCCGAAACGGTGCGGTTCGTCGAGCTGCTGTCGTCGATCTACCGCGATTTCGGCTTCCCGGAGTTCACCGTGAAGTTCTCCGACCGGCCGGCGTTGCGGGTGGGGTCCGATGCGGTGTGGGACCATGCCGAGAACGCGCTGAAGGAGGCCTGCGCCACCGCCGGCGTGGCCTATACGCTGAACCCCGGCGAGGGCGCGTTCTATGGCCCCAAGCTCGAGTTCGTGCTGCGCGACGCGATCGGCCGTGACTGGCAGTGCGGCACGCTGCAGGTCGATTTCAACACACCGGAACGGCTGGGCGCGGAGTATGTCGGCGAGGACAGCGCGCGCCACACCCCGGTAATGCTGCACCGCGCCATCATGGGCAGCTTCGAGCGGTTCCTCGGCGTGGTGATCGAGCACTATGCAGGCCGGTTCCCGCTCTGGCTGGCGCCGGTGCAGGCCGTGGTGGCGACCATCGTCTCGGACGCAGACGACTATGCGCGGGACGTTGCGGCGGCATTCCGCGAGGCCGGTCTGCACGTGGAACTGGATCTCTCCAACCAGAAGATCAACGCCAAGGTGCGCGAACACAGCCTGGCGCATGTCCCGGTGCTGATCGTGGTCGGCCGGCGGGAGGCCGAGCAGCGCACGGTGGCGCTGCGCCGGCTGGGCGGCGATACCCAGGAGGTGCTGGCACTTGACGAGGCGGTGCGTCGGCTTGCGGCGGAGGCCACGCCACCCGACCTAAGGCAACGGACCCCCCAGGCGGAGTTTGCTTGATCCGGAACGGACGGATCGGCCAAACTTATCCTGGGCCGGGGACTTCCCACCCACTTGCGTGCAACAGACACAGGAGAAGACCATAGCAAGAGGACCAATGACCGCCCCGCCGAGCCGGGACGGACCCCGCGTGAATGACGAAATCCGCGCCCCGCAGGTGCGGCTGATCGACCAGGACGGCGAAATGCAGGGTGTGATGAGCGCCCGCGATGCCTGGCTGCGGGCACAGTCCGTCGGCCTGGACCTGCTGGAGATCAGCCCTAACGCCGATCCGCCGGTGGTGAAGATCCTGGACTTCGGCAAATACAAATACGAACTCCAGAAAAAGAAAAACGAAGCCAAGAAGAAGCAGAAGGTCATCGAAATCAAGGAGATCAAGGTCCGCCCGAACATCGACGAGAACGACTATCAGGTGAAATTGCGCGCCATGAAGTCGTTCATCGAGGAGGGGGACAAGGTGAAGGTGACGCTGCGGTTTCGCGGCCGCGAAATGGCCCACCAGGAGATCGGCGTGCGGGTGCTCGAGCGGATCCGCTCCGAGATGGACCCGACATCCAAGGTGGAGCAGATGCCGCGGATGGAGAACCGGCAGATGGTCATGGTGCTGACGCCCCGGTAGGGCGTCGCGTCGTTTCCGGCCGTCGCAAGGAAGGCGTGGCCCCCCATCATGGCCGGCGCAGGCCGGCCAGCTACGCCTTTCGCCCGCTTACAGCCCCTGCCGCACACGCGGGATCAGTTCGCTCGCGATCATCTCCATCGTCTCGATGGCGAGGCTCTTGGGCATGCCGGCCCATTCCGTGCTCATCACCAGGTGGTTGACGCCAAGCCGGCGGTGGATTGCCAGCATCTGTTCGGCCACTTCGTCCGGCGAGCCGATCAGGAAGCGATCACCGACAAGGCTTTCGAACGTCTGGCCGAGGCCGCGGTCATCCGTCGGCAGTTCCTGGCGCCAGGCGTGATACGCCTCGTACTTGGCGCCGAGATACGGCGCACATAGCCGGCTCGCCTCCTCCCGGGTTTTCGCAACGAACACCTCGCGCCGCATCGGCAGTTCCGTTGGGAACGGCTTGCCGGCGGCGTCAAGCGCGCGACGGTACAGCTCCATCTGGCGCTCGACCGTCGCGATCTCCACGGCAGGTCCGATATACCAGCAGTCGCCGAGACGCGCCGCACGTTCTACCGCGGGGTCTGCGTTGGCGCCGACCCAGATCGGCGGATGCGGCTGTTGCAACGGCTTCGGCAGGCACGACGCTTCGTCGAGCTCAAAATACGGCGTCTTCATCGAGACTTTTTCTTCGGTCCACAGCCGCTTGACTGCGACGAGGTTGGCTTCGAAGCGGCGCGCCCGCTGCGACCGGGGCACGCCGAACGCCTTGAACTCGACGTCGCGATAGCCCAGCCCGACGCCGAGGATGATCTTGCCGTGTGAGATCACATCCAGCGTCGCGAACTCCTCGGCGACATGCAGCGGTGACATCAAAGGCAGCAGCAGCACACCCGCGTTGAGGCGCAGCCTCGGCGCTTCGCCGGCAAACCGCGCCAGCATCGGCACAAGCTGGAGCATCTGGAATGGATAGGCACTGTAATGCGCTGTCTTGGTGACGGAATCGTATCCGAGGCGGTCGGCCAGTCGGACAAATTCCAGGGTCTCCTCGAAGCGGCTATAGATGTCTTCGCCGCGCTCCGCCTGTCCGCGGACCACAAGCCCGAACTGAAACTGCGCTGTCATGGCATCTCCGACCCGGCATGGTTTGTCGTTCGATTGAAGACTGCACGCGGTGGAAAGTCGATGGCACGCGCTTCCCCTCGCCATTCCTGCCTGCGCGGGAATGACGAAGGGGAATCGGGAATGACGAATTGGGATGCGGGAACGACGAATGGGGAGCGGGAACGATGAGGGGGAGTGGGAACGACGAAGGGGAGCGGTGAACGCCGCATGCTGGATGCGCGGCGTGCGCTCAGCCGCTACGGTCTGCTCGTGATGCACCGTCGCTGCACCAATCCCGCCCAGGCTGCGGCGCTCTGCCTGATCGTCGCGGCGTGCACCCAGCCGCCGGCATCGCCGTCATGCGCGGGCCTCGGCGGAACCCCGATGCTGGAATACCAACTGTTCTTCGGCCGTGGCATTCCCGGTCGCTCCGCGCTGACCGACCAGGAATGGGCGGATTTCGCGGCCGACGCCGTCACGCCCCGGCTCCCGGATGGCTTCACCGCTTTGGATGCCGATGGCCAGTGGCTGAATCCCGCAACCCGTCGCATCATCCGGGAGCGCACCAAGGTCCTCATCGTGGCCGTGCCCGACACGCCGGCGACAGAAGCCGCGATAACCGCGATCAAGGACGCCTACCGGCAGCAGTTCCACCAGCAATCGGTCGGCACCGTCGTGCAGCCGGTCTGCGCCGCATTCTGAGCCCGCTAGGCCGGCAGTTCGTAGCCGATCGCTGCCTCGATCTCGATGGTGCGTTGCACGGCCGGTCGAGCCATCATCCGGTCGTGGTGCGCCTCGAGGCCGGGAAACGTTCCCGGCGTCGGATGCTGCGAATTGGCGAAGCGCCAGTACAGCCGGAACAGATGGATATCGGCGATCGAATACCGCGGCAGCACCCATTCGCGTCCACCCAGCTTCCGTTCGGCAATCCCGAACACCTCCCTGGAACGCTCGACGCCCTGCCGCCGCGCCGGATGGATCGTCGAGGCGATGAACGACATCCACGACACCACCTGTGCCTCCGCCTCCACGTCGCCGGTCGGCAGCAGGTCGGCTTCGGGGTATCGCCGGGCGAGATAGAACAGGATGCCGGCCACTTCGGTCAGTGGCCGGTCATCGATCAGCAGCATCGGCACCCGGCCGTCCGGGTTCATCGCGAGATATTCGGGCGTGCGGGTGTCCTTCCGGCGGAACGACAGCGGCCGGCTCTCGAACTCTGCGCCGACCTCATGCAGCGCAATGTGCGCCGCCATCGAGCTGGCACCGGGTGCGAAATACAACGTCAGCATCGGCGTTTCCCCTTCCTGTTCAGCCGAACCCGCAGGCACGTGCCGCCGCGGCGATAACATCGAGCGAATCACGCGAGCCATCCGCCTCGCCCTTCTCGAAGTCGCCCTCGACGACGGCCATCCGGTTGGTCACATGCGCGAAGCACAGCACAGCCCGCCGGCGCGCACGGGCGAACGCGTAGAGCGCCGCAGCCTCCATTTCGACCGCCAGCGCGCCATGTGCACGCGCCGCGGCGATGGCGTCCGCAGTTTCACGATACGGTGCGTCGGTGGTCCAGGCCGTGCCGCGATGCACCGGAATCGATAGCGCGGCCAATGCCGCGTGGGCGCGGTCGGCCAGTGGCGCGTCTGCTTCGGCGTAGGTCGAGGGCGGCAGGTAGTGGTGGCTGGTTCCTTCGTCTCGCAACGCGCGGTCGATCAGCACGAAATACGGTGTCGGGCCGACGGGGGTGATCTGTCCGGCTGAGGTCACGCTCAGCAGCAACTGGCAGCCAGACGCGAAGAGCTGCTCGGCCACCAGCACCGCGAACGGCGCGCCAACCGCGAGGCCGACGATGCCGATGGTGATCCCGTCGTGCTCGGTGACATCCAGATCGGTGTGGTAGCAGGCCCAGTCCGACCCGGGGCGCGCGCGTCCGCCGGCACGCAGCGTACGCACCACGTCGCCGTCGGGATCGAGCGCGCACACCGCCGGAACCCTGGCATCGGCCAGGCCTCGCTGGCGGCGCGCCTCGCGCAGCAGGTTCTCCGGCAGGAACACCGACGGCGCGTCGTGCTGCTTCGCCGCCAGGATTGTCGGCGCGTCGGGTCGCCTGGCCATGCCGCCTCCCATCGGTTCGCGCCGCACATTTGGGCGCGCCGCTAATCGGGTTGTAACGTCCAGTGGCTTCGCGAGACCACTGTTCAGGTGGCGGCCTGGCCGATGCCAAAATGGGGAGATATCTGCGATGCGGCCCAATCCGCTCCACGACGCCGTGGAATTCCTGACGCGGCCCGCCTGGTTCACCGCGGTTTTCTGGTTGCTGCTGCTGGCCAGCGTGGTCATTGCCGTGCTCGCCTGGCGGCGCCATCCGGCGCAGCGCATGCCGCGCAATCTCGGGATCTGGGTGCTGCGCGTGCTGATGGGCACGATGTGGTGGCAGCAGACCCTGTGGAAGATTCCGCCGAACTACGACGGCCTGCACTACTGGATCGGGCAGGAGGCAGAGCATGCCGCGATCGCCTTGCAGGGCCAACTGGTGGGAAGCATCGTGTTGCCCAACCTCGCGGTGTTCGGGCCGCTGGTCTACCTGGTTGAACTGACGATTGGCGTGTCGCTGCTGCTCGGCCTGTTCTCCCGTGTCGGTGCCCTGCTCGGACTGCTGATGGGGCTCAACCTGTGGCTCGGGCTGTATTCGGCACCGGGCGAGTGGCCATGGACCTACATGTTCCTGGTGATGATCCAGGCGCTGTTCGTCATCGATCCGCCGGGCCGTGCGCTGGGCGCCGATGTGCTGCTGCGACATCGCGGCGGACCATCTGCGTCGCCGTATGCCGACAACCTGCGCTGGGTGGGCTGACATGCCGGCCGATCCCGCGAAGCTCGCCCGCCGGCGGCTGCTGGGCGGCCTGCCGATCCTGGCGCTCGCCGCCGCCAGTGGCCCCGCACGTGCCGATGCGCCCGGCTTGGCGGTGACCTGCGACACCACCTTGGGGCCGGCCTTGCGCAAGGTGGGCGCGGCCTACAAGGCACGCTCCGGCGTGCCGGTATTCGTGTTTCCGACCGGCCCGGGCCTGATCCTGCCGCAGCTTACACGTGACATCCAGAATGACATCCTGGTGACGCAGGTCTCGATCCTCGTCCAGGCCGCGCAGGCCGGCATCGTCGCGGCGGTTCCCGAAAGACCGTCCTGGCACAATCCTCTGGTCATCGCCGGCCGGCGTGGAGCAGACCCGACGTCCGGCGCATTCGCGGCCACCGATCCATCGCCGGCGTCGGACATCGACGGCCCCGCCGTGCTCGCCCGCCTCGGCCTGCAGCCGGCGAGTGTCCTTGGCGCCATCGACACCGACGAGGTGGCGTTCCTGCTGACATCCGGCGTCGCGCAGTCCGGTCTGCTGCACATGACCGATTTGCGCGCCGCGCCGAGCCTGGACGCAGTTCGTCCGGTTCCGCCGGAGATCCAGCCGCCGTTCGTCTATGCGGCATCGGTCACGCGGCTGGCGCGTCGGCCGCACCCGGAGAACCTCATCGCATTTCTGGCCACCCCGGAGGCGATGACGCTGCTGCGCGACAGCGGCCTGGAGATACCCGCATGACAGCGTTACGTGACGAACAACGCCATCCGCTCGCCAGGCGCATCGCGCACTGGGTGATGGCGCTGTCGATACTGGTCATGATCGGCAGCGGCTGGCGCATCTACAATGCCAGCCCGATCTTCCCGTTCATCTTCCCCGACTGGGCAACCCTCGGCGGCAATGTCGAGGCGTCGCTCGCCCGGCACGGCGATCCGGGCGTTGCGTCCGCCATCGCCTGGCACTTCGCGGCGATGTGGCTGCTGGTCGCCAGCTACCTCCTGTTCGTGCTGTGGGGTGCGCTGTCGGGGCATTTTTGGCGCGACTTCCTGCCGGTCGGCCCGAAGTCGGTCACACGGGACATGCTCGCGGCGCTGCGGTTCCGGCTCGAGCATCGCCTGGGCGAATACAACGCCGTGCAGAAGGCCGCGTATTGGGGCGTGCTGGCGGCGGTCGCGTTGATGATCGTCTCGGGCATTGCGATCTGGAAGCCGGTGCAGAGCTATCCGCTGGAGATCCTGTTCGGTGGGTTCCAGGGTGCGCGCATCGTTCACTTCCTCGGCATGGCCGCCATCGTGCTGTTTCTCGTTGTCCATGTCGCGCTGACCCTGATCGTACCGCGCACCTTGCTCGCGATGGTGGTGGGCCGCGCCAGCGAACCACGCCACGGCGTCAGTTCGGAGAACCTGCGATGACACTTGCGAGGCGGACGATGCTGCGCGGCGGGCTCTCGGTGGGCGCGCTCAGCCTGCTGACCGGCTGCGATCTCAGCGACCATGATTCGGTCCAGCGCGTGCTGGCACGCTTCTCGGCATGGAACGATCGCGTGCAGGCGGCGCTGTTCAGCCAGAGGCGGCTGGCGCCGACCTTCCCTGACGCGATGGCGGTGAAGGATTTTCGTTACAATGCCTGGTATGGCGCGGACAAGGCGCCACGTCTCGATCCTGCCGACTACCGGCTGGTGCTGGCCGGCAGGATTGCCAACAAAAAGCCGTGGTCGGTCGATGAACTCCATGCCCTACCGCAGGTCAGTCAGGTAACACGCCATGTCTGCGTCGAGGGGTGGAGCATGATCGGCAAGTGGAGCGGCACGCCGCTGCACACGTTCCTGGAGCGGATCGGTGCCGATGCCACCGCGCGCTATGTCGGCTTCGAGTGCGCCGATGGCTATTACGAAGGCATCGACATGCCGACCGCATTGCATCCGCAAACGCTGATGGCATTCCGCCTGTCCGATGAAATCCTGCCGACGAAATATGGCTACCCTTTCAAGATCCGCATTCCGACCAAACTCGGCTTCAAGAACCCCAAGTTCGTCACCACGATTTATGTTACCGACCAGCAGCCGCGCGGCTACTGGACCGACCGGGGTTACAACTGGTTCAGCGGCATCTGAGTATGGACCGGCAAGGCACCTGCGCGATCGGTGTGATGGCGAAGGCGCCGCAGCCTGGCCGGGCGAAGACGCGGCTCTGTCCGCCGCTGCAACCGGCGCAGGCGGCCGCCTTGAGTGCGGCGTTCCTGCGCGACATCACCGAGAACATCGCTTCGGCCGCGTGCGCCGTGCCGATTCATGGTTGTGTCGCATATGCGCCGGCCGGCGACGAGGCATGGTTCGATGGCCATCTTGCCGAAGGCACCGGCCTGGTGCTGGCCGATGGCTCGCCGCCGATGCCGCAGGACGTCCAGGGCTTCGGGCGATGCCTGCTGCATGCTGCGCAGGCCATGCTCGCAGCGGGTTTTGGTGCCGCCTGCCTGGTCAATTCCGACAGTCCCACGCTGCCGACCGGCCTGCTGATCCAGGCGGCACGCGCGCTGTTGGAGCCGGGAGCAAAGGTTGTGCTTGGCCCGGCAGAGGACGGCGGCTACTACCTGCTGGGAATGCAGCAGCCTCACGCGCATCTGTTCGCCGACATCGCCTGGAGCACCGGCGAGGTTGCCGCAGCGACGCGCGCCAGGGCAGCGGCGCTTGGCCTCGAGGTGATCACGTTGCCGACCTGGTATGACGTTGACGATGCTGCCAGCCTGGCCCGCCTGTTTGGTGATGCCGCGGACCATCCATCTGCTGGGGCGCTGCAGCCTTATGCCGCGTCCGCGACCCGCGAATGGATCGCCCGCAACGGGTCCGCGGTGCATCGGGGCATCGCCGCACAATGACCAATCCTGGACGCCGCACATTGTTGCTGGCGGTGATCGGGGTCAGCCTCGTTGTTCTGACCGCCGTCGGAATGACGATCCTGATTTCCGGCGACGCGCCGCTGGACGATAACCGGCGGGTCATCGCGTTCGTGGCCGGTATCTGCATGGCCGGCCTGCTCTGGTTGGGTGCGGTGGCCATCGTGCGACAAGGTCCGCTGCCAGCGCGTACGATCTGGCTGGTGCTCATTGTCGGCTTCGCGATGCGGGCAATCACGCTGGCCGGTCCGCCGCTGCTGTCGTCCGACATCTTCCGCTACGTGTGGGACGGCAGGGTGCAACTGGCGGGGATCAATCCGTATCGCTACATACCGATGGATCCGGCGCTGCAATCGCTGCGCGATGACGCAGTGTATCCGCATATCAATCGTGCGGATTATGCGCGGACGGTTTATCCGCCCGCCGCGCAGTTGGTATTCGCCGTGGCCGCGGCCGTCACACCGGGCATCTACGGCATGAAGCTGATGATGCTGCTGTTCGACGCGCTGACCATCGCCGTATTGTGGCGGCTGCTGAGGATTGCCGGACGCAATCCGGCGGAATTGCTGATCTATGCATGGCTGCCGTTGCCGGTGTGGGAGTTCGTCGGCAACGCCCATATCGACGCCGTGGCAGCCGGCCTGCTGGCCCTGGCATTGCTGGTGTCGGTGCGCGGCCGCGTGGTGTGGAGCGGCATTCTCCTGGCTGCTGCGACGCTGACGAAGTTCCTGCCGGCGGTGGTGCTGCCGGCGCTCTGGCGACCGCCGGACTGGCGGTTGCCGGCAGGCTTCGCGGCGACGCTGGCGGTGCTGTACCTGCCCTATGCCGGCGCCGGCTGGCACGTCTTCGGCTTCCTCGACGGCTATGCGTCCGAGGAAGGTTTTGCCAGCGGCCACGGGTTCTTTGTCATCCAACTGCTCGACAGCATCGCGGCGGTACCCGACTGGGCGCCGCGGGTTTACCTCGTGCTGGCACTGGGCGTGCTTGGCTTGCTCAGCCTGCGCTTCGCCTTTACCGGACGCATGCCGATGGCGCCGGCCGCACGGCTCGCCTTGCAGGCGCGCCAGGCGGTGATCCTCGGTGCCGCGGTCCTGGTTGCGGTCTCGCCGCATTATCCGTGGTATTTCGGCTGGCTGGCGCCGCTGGCGTGCCTGGCGCCGCTCCCCAGCGTGTTGTGGATGCTCGCCGCCGCACCGTTGCTGGCGCATGGCGCGTTCGAATACCTGGCCGTGCCTGGCGCAGTGTACGGTCCTGCCGCAGTACTCGCCGTGTTCGATCTGCTGCGCAGCCGGATGCCTGCCGCACCGATGCCACCCCAGATCGTACGGAGCGCATGATGGCCGCCACAACGCTGAAAGACCCGCGCCGCTATTTCGAGGCGGTGGACGAGCGGGACAGGCAGGCCACCTCGCCGCCGGTGTGCCTGTACCTGGAGGTCACCAACCGCTGCAACCTGCTGTGCGAAACCTGCCCGCGCACCTTCGAAACGCTCGAGCCGCCGCAGGACATGACCTGGGAGCTGTTCACCTCGATCGTCGATCAGGTGCCGGACGTCGCTCGCGTCGTCCTGCACGGCGTCGGTGAGCCGATGCTGGTGAAGTCGCTGCCGCGCATGATCCGCTATTTGAAGGACCGCGGCATCTACGTGCTGTTCAATACCAACGGCACGCTGCTGTCCGCGAAGAAGCACCAGGCGATGATCGACACCGGCCTCGATGAGTTGCGGGTATCGCTCGATGCGGCAGATGCCAAGAGCTTCCTGGCGGTGCGCGGCAAGAATTTTTTCGAGCGCATCGTGCGCAACGTGCGCGAGTTCACCGCGCTGCAGCGCGCGACCGGTGCCACGTCGCCGCGCGTATCGCTGTGGCTGACCGGCCTCAAGGAGACGATTGAGCAGCTTCCGGCCTTCGTACGTCTGGCGGCGACCATGGGCGTGCGCGAGGTCTATCTGCAGCGGCTGGTCTATGACGAGGCAGGCTACGGGCTGGCGCGCGCTGAATCGTCGCTGTTCGAGCAGGTGCGCGAGGCTGAATCGCGGGCGATCGACGCAGCGACCGCTCTGGCGCGCGATCTGGGGATTGCGCTGGATGCATCGGGCGCCACGGAGCCGGGACTGAGCCTGAAGCAGCAGGCAGAGACTCAGCCCTGGTCGGCGTGCCGACGTCCCTGGTCGCTGATGTACTTCACCGCGCACGGCCGCGCGTTGCCGTGCTGCATGGCGCCGTTCTCAGCGCGTGGCTATGACAGCTACACGCTGGGCGATGCGACGCAGCAGACGCTGCGGGAAATCTGGAACGGCGCCGCGTACCAGGATTTTCGCGGTGCATTGCTGAGCGACGCTCCGCCGCGCCCATGCGCCAGTTGCGGCATGCGCTGGAGCCTGTGAGGCAATTGCTGGCCAGTCCTGCCAGGTGAACGGCGTCGCTGCGGTCATTCCGACACTGAACGAGGCGGCGACCATCGCCGGCGCAATTGCCGCCGTCCCGCGCGACGTGGTCGATGAAATCATCGTCGCCGACAGTTCCAGCCGCGATGGCACTGCGGCGATTGCGCAGCACGCCGGAGCACGCGTGGTGACGCTGACCGAGCCTGGCTATGGCAGGGCCTGCGCCGCAGGTGCGGCGGGCGCCAGTGAGGCGTGCGGGATCATCCTGTTCCTCGATGGCGATGGCGCCGATCGCGTGGACCTCGCCGACATGCTGGTGGCGCCGATCCGTGCCGGCACGCACGACTTCGTCATCGGCTCGCGCGTGCGCGGCGAGCGCGAACCGGGATCGATGAGCTGGCACCAGGTGCTGGCCGGCCGGCTGGCCGGCTGGATCATCTCGGCGCTCTACAGCGTCCGCTACACCGACATGTGCGCTTTCCGGGCGATCCGCCGCGACGCGCTGGACCGGCTCGGCATGCGCGAGGCCACATATGGCTGGAACATCGAGATGCAGATGAAGGCCGCGCGTGCGGGTTTGCGGATTCTGGAGTTGCCGGTGCCATACCGTTGTCGCGCGGGCGGCAGTTCGAAGGTTGCCGGATCGCTGCGCGGCAGCGTGCGCGCCGGCTGGCGCATCGTGGTGACGATAGGACGGATTGCGGTGCAGTGATGTTTCGCTGCGCTCTACCAATCCTACTGTAACGGAGCGGCTGGGTGGGACGGGTAGCGCGCAGCGAAACCCGTCAGCTTCACCCCCTATCGCTCATGACCGCGGCCGGCATCCAGTTCGTCGAACGGCGATCCAGCCGCGCGTCGGTGGCTTCGCCGTCATAATCCGGCGCGGCCGGGGTCTGGGTGAAGGCGGCGCGATCGTCCAGGCAGTTCACGTTCAGCACGGCGCGCAGGCCGGTGCGGGTTTCGCATATCGCGCCGACATAGACGCCGCAGCGGCGACACAACAGGTAATCGGCCGTGCGCGAGCCGAACTGGTAGCGTTCCACCTGCGACCAGTCGGCGGCCGAGATCTCCACCAATCCGTCGCGATCGGACAGCGTTCGCGTGCCATGCGACCGGCAGAACGCGCAGGAGCAACTGCGCAACGGCATCTGCTCGGGTGACCGCGACAGCCGCAGCTTGACGCTGATATTGGTACAGTGACAGCCGCCCGAGTGCAGCATCCGGAGCCTCCTGCGATGCGGAGCCGCACGCTAGGCGTTTCGCCTGTCTGCGGCTAGCCTGCCGGGCCATGCCGGACGATGCGCAACTCACGGTGCTGTGCGCTGCCGCCGATGTCGCCGACGACAGGCCCGTGCGCGTGGCAAAGGGCGAGGCTGCGTTCGCCATCTTCCGCATCGGCGAACGGCACTACGTGACGCAGGATGCCTGTACCCACGGTCCTGGTTCACTGGCCGAAGGATATGTCGATGGCGACGAGATCGAATGTCCGTTCCATCACGTTCTCCGGCAGTTCCTCGGCCAGCAGCGCCGGTATCCAGTAGCGGCGGAACATTTCGCCCATCGGTGTTTCCGCCCCGGTGCGGGTCAGCAGCTCGTTCTGTTCCTTGCGAAGCATCGCTGTCTCCTTCGCGTTGTCAGTCGCCTTCGGCTCGCCCTGCCATCCACGTCGATGCACACCTGCCCGTCGATCACCCGCGCGTCCCACACACGCAGGGGGATTGTACACGGCGGCGCACTCGGACGACTGCCCTCCGGTGCGCGTGCGGCTGCTGTCGGAGAAGCTCATCGCGTTCCGCGATACCGCAGGCCGCTACGGGCTGCTGGACGAGTTCTGCGCGCATCGCGGCGTCTCGCTGTGGTTCGGGCGCAACGAGGAATGCGGCTTGCGCTGCCCATATCACGGCTGGAAATACGACGTGACCGGCCAGTGCATGGAAATCCCGTCCGAACCGGAGGAGAGCGGATTCCGTGCGCAGATCCGGTTGCGCTCCTATCCGCTGGTCGAACGTGGCGGCGTGCTGTGGACTTATATGGGTGCGCCGGAGCACCAGCCGGCGCTGCCGGAATTCGAATTCGCCATGGTGCCGCCCGGGCAGACCTACACATCGAAGCGGCTGCAATACTGCAACTGGCTCCAGGCGATGGAAGGCGGCATCGATTCCAGCCACGTGTCATGGCTGCATCGCGACGCGCTGCGCACTGATCCGCTGATGGTCGGCTCGCGCGGCAACCAGTACAACCTGGGCGACGCCATGCCGGTGTTCGAGGTGGTGGACCAGCCGGCCGGCCTGTTCATCGGCGCCCGGCGGAACGCGGAGGACGGGCACTACTACTGGCGAATCACGCCCTGGTGCATGCCGTCCTTCACCATGATCCCGCCACGTGGCAACCATCCGGTGCACGGGCATTTCTGGATTCCGATCGACGATGAGAATTGCTGGGCGTGGAGCTTCGATTATCACCCGACGCGGGCGCTGACCGCAGCCGAGGTGCAGGCTATGCGCGACGGCAAGGGCATCCATACGGCGACCATTCCCGGCAGCTATGTTCCGGTGGCCAACCGCGACAACGACTACCTGATGGATCGCGCGGCGCAGAAGCGCGGCGCGACCTATAGCGGCGTTGCCGGCATTGCCATGCAGGATGCCTCGCTGCAGGAAAGCATGGGCCCGATCATGGACCGCTCGCGCGAGCACCTGCTGTCCACCGACAACGGCATCATCATGGCGCGGCAGCGCCTGTTGCGCGCGGCGCGGGCGCTTGAGAAGGGCGAACCCCCGCCGGGCACCGATCCTGCCACGCATCGCGTGCGGTCGGCGGCGGTCGTGCTGCCGCGGGATGCGGCATTCGCCGACGCGGCGCGCGAGGCCTTGACGGCGCGGCCAGGAGCGGCGCCCGCTTCGGTTTGACAACGTGGTGTAGCGTCATGGCCGGGCTTGTCCCGGCCATGACGAACGCGTCCGACAAGGAGAGGATGGGGCATGGCCTGGAAACGCATGGTGCTCGAGATCGGCATGGGTACCGATATTCGCGGGGCGGATTACACCAAGGCGGCCGTGCGCGCGCTGCGCGATGCGCTTTGGCACAATTCGCTCAGCGTTGCCGACGCTGTCGGCCTGGATGTCGACTCAATGCGGGTCGAGGTGACCATCGGCGTACCGAAGCCGGACCTGGTGGACAAGGCGCAGGTGCTGGCAGTGCTGCCGCACGGCACGGGCACGGTGAACGTCGTCGAGGGCGGGCTGGAAATCTTCAATGACGCCGGCACCAATTCCACGGTGATGGCTCATGCCGCCGCCGTGGTGCGGCTGGATGTCTGAGGGGGACGGGACCATGGCAAAGCGCGTCATCCTGGAGATGGGCAGCGGCAACGACCTGCATGGCGGTGATTACACCAAGGCCGCGCTGCGGGCGGTGCAGGACGCCATCCACCACAGTTCGCTCAGCCTGATCCGGAGCTTCGGGCTGGAGTCCCGCCGCATGCAGGTGGAGGTGATCATCGGCGTGCAGAAGCCGGAAAAGGTCGATGCCGCGGCGGTCAAGGCCTCGCTGCCGCACGGCGAGGTTACCGTGAAGGTGGTGAAGGGCGGGCTGGACGTGCCGGACGAGACGTCCAGCGACGTGGCGGTGATCGCATCGGCTGCCGTTGCGGTACGGCTCGATCTGCCGCAGGCTAAAGCCTAGCCTCATGCCCGGGCGGGTCTCGGGCATCCGTGCCAGCAATAATGCCGCTTGGGATGGCCGGGACTTCGCCCGGCCATGACGAAGGAGGAGCAAGTCCAATGGCGACCTACGAATATACCACGCAGGATGTCGAGTATCTCCGCCATGGCGACCGGCGGTTCATGGCGCGGCTGTTCAAGCCGCAGGGCAAGGGGCCGTTTCCGGCGGTGATCGAGATCCATGGCGGCGCCTGGTGCAACGGCGACCTGAACGAATGCCAGATCTACGCCGAAGGATTCGCTCGCGCCGGGATCGCCGTTGCGTCGATCGATTTCCGCCATGCCAGCGACGGCTATCCGACCTCGCTGGCCGACATCAACTATGCGATCCGCTGGGTGAAGGCGAATGCGGCGGACCTGAACACCCGCGCCGACCTGGTTGGCGCAGCGGGGCAGTCGAGCGGCGGCCATCTTGCCATGCTGGCGGCGATGCGCCCGAACGATCCGCGCTACGCCGCGATCCCGTTGCCGTCCGGGTCGCCGGCGGTGGATGGGACGCTGCGCGCGGTGGCGATGCTGTGGCCGGTGATCAACCCGCTGTCGCGCTACCGGCACGCCCTGCGGGCGCGCGATTCGGCGAATCCGCCAGCCTGGGTCGGCAACATTCCGCAGCGGCATGACCAGTACTGGAAGACCGAGGCCAACATGGCCGAGGGCAATCCGATGCTGATCCTGGAGCGCGGTGAAAAGGTGCTGACGCCGCCGGCGATCTGGATCCAGGGACGTCCGGACATCGTGCACGACTATCGTGATCCGGAATCGCCGATCCCGGCCAACGAGCCGGAGCGGTTCACCACCAACTACCGCAAGGCGGGCGGCGATATCGAACTGCTGTACATCGACCAGGCGACCAAGGCCGGCGCACCGTCGTACGATCCGGCGGCAGCATTCTTCCACAAGTATATCAAGGTGTAGTGACGGCGGGTCTGTAGGCGGCGGAATGCGTTGCGCTGTTCCGCCCTACGGTCCGGAGCATCCGGCAACCGTGGGGCGGAACGGCGTAGCGCATGCCGCCGACCCTTCTCAGAACGGCGGTTGCGGCCGGAACGCTGCGTCGGGCCGGACGAACAATGCGTCGAACTGGAACAGGTAGCCGTTGCCGAAGCGGATCTCGTCCAGGATATCGAACAGCACAAACCCCAGGGCCTGCATGCGCGGGATGACATCGGCGACCAGCGGGCCGCCGCGATTGTACTGAAGCGTCGATACCTCCATCAGCACCGCCTCGGCGCGGTGCAGGTGCTGGCTGGCGCCGGCCAGCACGTCCAGCTCCGCGCCCTGTACATCGAGCTTGATCAGCTGGAACTGCTGCCTGGGATGCTCGCTCAGCACCGAATTCAACGTCCGCTGCGACAGGTTCCGCTCCTCGGTCGGGTAGCCCGTGTTCTCCTTGTAAACTGACGACCCGGTCTGGATGTTGCCAGCGAGTACCACGAAGAAACTGGTTTCGCGCTCCTCGGCGCCGAGCAGGGTCAGGACATAATCCGCATTGCCGATCTCGGCGCAGACCTGGCGCAATATCGGCTCCTTCTCGGTCAGGCCATCGACCATGAGGACGTAGGCATCGGGGTAGATACGGCGGACGCCGCGCGACCAGTCACCATCATAAGCGCCGATGTCGAGGATGCCGCTGGGCGAGAAGCCATACGATTTCAGGCGCTGCAGGCCCAGGTAATTCTTGCTGTCCGGATGCATGCCAATCTCTTGGTGGGTACTGCGTACTGCCAGGCATCATGCCGACGGCATCGCCTGCAACAGACGCCCCAGTCCGGGCACGGTTTCATCCGCCTGCATGATGCGCAGCATCGCCCACAGCGCGGCCTGGTTCGAGGTGATCACCGGCTTGCCGAACTCGCGCTCCCATTCGGGCACGAACGACATTGTCGGAAAGTTGCCGCCGGGCACGACGAACGCCTCGATCTCCGGCCGGTCGATGCGGGCGAAGGCATCGCGCGCATTCTCCGGACCGAGCTTGCCGATCATGTAGGAATCGGTCGCCGCGAAAGGCTCCACCGCCAGCACGTCGAGGCCGTACTTGGTCTGGTAGTAATGCCGGGCCCGTTCGATCACCTGTTGCGAATAGGGCGATACCAGGGCGATCCGCCTTGCCCCCAATGCGCGCACTGCCTCGCCGATCGCCTGTGCGGAGGTGATCGCCGGCACGCCGGCCGCCTTGCTCATGCGCTGCGTGACGTTGCCGTCGTAGTTCTCGGCGAACAGGCTGGCGGAGGTCTGCGCGAGACTGACCACCTCGACCTTCGCGGTGCCGAGCAGGCGCGCCTGGTAGTCGATGTCGGCGTCCTGGCTCGGCGAGAACGGGCCGCCGCCACTGCTCAGCAGCCGGCCGACATGCGCCTGCAAAGTTGGCGGCAGCAGCCGGTTGTACTCGATCTCGACCGTCGTGTTGGTGGATGGAATGAGAACGCCGAAATGGTGTGTCATGCGTCAGGCCCTTCACCTTCCCCTGGCATCCTGACACACTCCGGCCGATTGCGCAGGAGGCGTCCATGAAAATTGGTGTTTCGCTCAGCATCCTGGCCCAGGCGGGACGCTCGGACGTAGCCGTCTACAAGGAGCATCTCGAACTCGGCGATCTCGCCGAACCGCTTGGCTTCGATTCGATCTTCGCATTGGAGCACCACTTCACCGGCTATTCGATGTCGCCGGCGCCGACGCAACTGCTGAGCTATTTCGCCGGGCGCACCAGGCGCATCGCACTTGGCACCGCGGTCATCGTGCTGCCCTGGCATGACCCGATCCGCGTGGCCGAGCAGATCGCGCTGCTGGATGTGCTGTGCGGCGGGCGCTGCCTGTTCGGCTTCGGCCGCGGTGCGGCGAGCGTGGAATATGAAGGGTTCCGCATCCCCATGGAGGAAGCACGCGGCCGCTTCGCCGAATCCGCGCAGCTTGTCCGCCTGGCATTGAGCCAGCCCGAGTTCGAATGGCAGGGCGAGTACTACCAGATCCCACGCACCTCGATCCGGCCGCGGCCGGTCTCCAATCCGGAGCGACGGTTCTACGTCTCCTCGGTCACGCCCGAGTCAGCCGAGATCATGGCGAAGCTGGGCTTCGGCATGATGGTAATCATGCAGAACGAATGGCCGAAGGCAGCCGAGGACATCGATCGGTTCCGCGCTATCGCCAACAGCGTCGGCCATGTGCCGCCGCCGCCGATCATCTTGACCAACGTCTCGTGCGCGGAAAGCCGCGACGAGGCGCATGAGCGCGCCATGATGTATCTCGGTCGGAAGTGGGATTCGATCGACAACCACTACCATTTCTCCGACGGGCATCTCGGTTCGGTGAAAGGCTATGAATCCTACGGCAAGATGGCGAAGACCTATGCCAAGATGAAAGAGGATGCCGCGCGCAAGAAAGCCACCGAGTTCTACGTGCGCATCCAGATCGTCGGGACGCCCGATGACTGTATCCAGCAGATCGCCGAATTGCGCGCGCTGACCGGCACCGAGCATCTGATCGCCGATTTCTCCTATGGCGGCATGCCGCATGAGGAAGGCGAGCTGAACATGCGCCTGTTCGCCGACCGCGTCGTGCCGGTGCTGCATCGCGATGCGCTGTTCGCGGCTACGCCGGCGCAGCGCGTTACGGCGACACATGAGGATGTGTTCGCTCCGGCCTAGCGCATCGCTCAGCACTCGCTCGAGGCCGTGTGAATGCACCGGCGCTGGGTCATCCTCGTCGTGCTGTTCGTCGCGCGCACCGCGATGGGGTTTCAGTACCAGACCGTCGGCTCCGTCGCGCCGTCGCTGAGCACCGAGTTGCATGTCGGCTTCGCGCAGATCGGCACGCTGATCGGGCTATACCACATCACCGGCGTGCTCCTGTCGCTGCCCGGCGGCCTGATCATCCGGCGTATCGGCGACAAGAACCTGTGCGCCATCGGACTGGCACTGATGGCCGGCGGCGGCATGGTCATGTCGCTGTCGGACAGCTATGGCGTGGCATTCGCCGGACGACTGGCGAGCGGCATGGGCGCCACCCTGTTCAACCTGGTGCTCACCAAGATGACCACAGACTGGTTCGCCCGCCGCGAGATCGTGCTGGCGATGGCGGTCATCCTGTCCACCTGGCCGTTCGGCATCGCGCTCGGACTGTTCACCGAGCCGCTGATCGCCGCGGCATTCGGCTGGCGCTCGATGATGCTGCTGGCTGGTTGCATTTGCCTGGCGTCGCTGCTGCTGGTGGCGCTGTGCTATCGCACCCCGCCGGAGGAGCCGGGCGACGAGCCGCACGCGGTCGCCGCACAGCCGTTCGGATTGCCGCCGTCGCGGGTGCTCGCACCGGTCGTTGCTGCCGGTGTGATGTGGGGCTCGTTCAATGCCGGACTGGTGGCCTATTTCAGCTTCGTTCCGTCGTTTCTCGCGGCTGGCGGTCGCATGACGCTGGCGGAGGCCGGTGCGATGACCAGCCTGGCGCTGTGGGTCGGCATGGTTTCGATCCCGTTCGGCGGCTATGTGGTGCAGCGGGTCGGTCGGCCGGCCGTAACCATCGTGGTATTCTGTACTCTGGCGGCTGCGTGCCTGGCGCTGGTCGCGGCCGGCGTTCCGCCATTGCTGGCCTGCATTGCGTTCGGCGTGGCGATCGGGCCGCCGCCCGGCCTGATCACGTCGCTGCCGGCGCGCGTGCTGGCGCCCTCGCAGCGGGCGACAGGGTTTGGTGTGTTCTACACCTGCCATTTCCTGCTGCAGGCCAGCGGTCCGGCGGTTGCCGGCTGGATCCACGACAATGCCGGCGGCGCCGCGGCGGTGCTGTTCGGCACTGCGCTGTTTCTCGTGCCGCTGCCGATGCTGGCGCTGTTCGAGTTTTTCGCGGTGCGCCTGCGATCCGCGGAGGCGAAGCAGGTCGTATCCGGTACTGCGGATTGAGCGGCGGAATGCGCTGCGCTGTTCCGCCCTACGGCCTACGGCGTGGATGCCACTGTCTGGCCTTTGGCCGGCTTGTGTCCGGCAAGCTGGGCGACGCAGGTCTTCACGATCGGCGCGCAGATTGCATCTGTGGCGCCGGCAACAGTGGTATCGCCGGAGTAGTCCAGCGCCGCCACCGTACCGTTCACCAGCTTGAACGTGGCATGGCAATAGCCGCCATTGCCGATATTCATCCCGCCGCCGATCACCGGGAAGGTGATGTTGAGGCCGGCGTTGGTTGACTCGGCGCGCTCATAGCTGCGCAATTCCGTCGCCGGATTGATCCGCTCGGTCTTGGTGGGCAGTCCGGCACACATGTCGAGATCGGCTACCGACGTGCCGATCAGGCTCTGCTGGGCCTGCACCGAGATGCGGGAATCGTGGTAGGCGCAGGCAGGCAGCAGGGACAGAAACGCGAGCAAAGGCAACGTGGCAAGCCGCATGTATCCTCCAGCGGTTCCGGTAAGCCCGTTAGGTGGCAGTCTCGCACCGGTCATCAATAGCGGGCTCGGGCGGGATCGTTCGGCTGCTGCCTTGTCGTCGCGACCATGCTAATTGTTGCGGCATGAAGACCGCCGTTGTTTTCCTGGGCCTGCTGCTGTGTCCGCTCGTGGCGACGGCTCAGCCTCGCAAGGTCGATGTTCCGCACAGCGACCAGGAGATCGGTTCCTGGCTGTTGAGCTGTGCGATGGACCCGATGACCGACGCGCAGGTTTGCCGGATGCGCCACAAGCTCTGGCTCGTGGTGCCGAGTGACGGTCATCCCGGCATGGCATTCGAGGTGCAGCAGCGTTTCGACCAGCTTGTGCCGGCGGTGACCGTGCGGGACCTGTCTCTCGGCACCGCTCTGAGCGGCCTGCTGACGCTGACTGCCACGGCGCAGCTTCGCTTCGACGGCAATCCGATGGTGGAACTGCCCTGTGCGCTGGAGGGCACCTCGGTGATCTGCGCCCCGGCCAAGGCCGATGCCGGCATCCTGGCCGAGCAGCTGCCGAAGGCGCGCAGCGTCCTGGTGCGGTTCCGCGCGGTCGGCAACCTGCCGCTGCCGGTACCGGACGGTCCGCTCGCGCTGGATCTCGACCGCACGCCGGACGCGCTGGTTCGCTACCGGCTCGCCGGACCCGCTACCGATGCCGCGCAGCCCTGGATCGGCCAGGACCTCAAGGGGAGCGCGGAGCGCCTGCTGCGCCGGCTTGGCGTGCCCGGCATGGAGCCGCAGGCACAGAGCGTGCCGGCGAAATAGCGGGCGGAAATGTCAGGGGCTGACGTGGCCCCTGAATTTCTCCGGCGGCCTGGTGCCCCATTGCGAGCGGAGGCCCTCCTCGGCCGGCACCAGGTTGCCGCCGTTATGAGCGTTCAGCCGGTCGGTGTCGGCCCAGTGCTCGTGGACACGACCCCATGGATCTGCCCAGTAGTCGTACACCTGGCTGCCCAGCAGATGGCGGCCGATGCCCCACATGTGCTCGTATTTCCCGAGGCCGTTCAGGTACTCGTGGCCGATGAACACGTCATCGACGTCCTGCACCTCGAAGGAAAAATGATTGAGGCCGGCACGCTCGTTCTTCATGCAAAAGAACGCGTGGTGGTCCACGTAATCGTCGCCGGCATCGATCCGGCTGAACTGGCCGATGATGTTCTCCTTGTCGCCGGCATACACATCGTCCGAGCAGACCAGGCCCAGCGTGTCGCGGAACCAGCGAACAGTTTCCTGGTTCTTCGGCGATCCGAGGACGGCGTGGCCGATCCGCTTCACACTGGATGGACCGGAGTCGATGCGCATGACCTCGCCGGCGCGGTTCAGCGGTTCGGCGCCGGTGTTGAGCGGCTGGCGCACCACCTGGATCGGCTGCACGGTCTGCATCCCGTGCACGATCTCGATGGCGTAGCCGTTGGGTTCCGTTATGCGGACCCGCTTGCCGCCGCCGGGCTCGTCGATGGTCTCGATGCCCGAGGCGCCGGGGAACTTCGCTATCGTCCGCAGGTCGTCCTCGCTGCTGACCGTCCAGGCGAAGCCGATGAACCCGGCGTCGCCTTTCTCGGTGACGTGGATGTGGTGCGCAGGATCGGTGCCCCGCATGTACAGCGCCGTCGGCGTGCGCGCCGCGCGCACCATGCCGAACGCGGTGAGGAACGCTTCCTGCGCATCCAGGTCGGGCGACCGGAGCCGGCCGTAGGCGAGGTCGCGCACCTTGATAACCGCCATGATTACACTCCCATGCTGCGATGAGCCGTTGGGTCGGCTTTCGGTGGCCAAGCGTGACCAGTTTGGCGAGGTCCCGCAAGGCTCCGGGGCGGCGGGGAACTCGGGAATCGTGCGACGCGTTTGTGCCGCCTGGGCAGCGCAGCGCATCGACAGCAGGACGAATGCCGATGACGACTGGCGCCGACTGGGCGAGCATTGGCTCACGTGGCATTCAGTCGCACACCAAGGAGGATAGAGCGATGGAAATCAAGCGCAACGGTTCACAGTCGTCCGGCAAAGGGCCGGCCGAATATTTCACCGGTTCGGTCCGCATCGACCCGCTGTTCCAGGCACCGGATCCAGCACGCGGCCGCGGCGCCAGCGTCACGTTCGAGCCCGGTGCGCGGACTGCCTGGCATACCCATCCGCTGGGCCAGACATTGATCGTCACGGCGGGCTGCGGCCGGGTGCAGCGCGAGGGCGGCCCGGTCGAGGAGATCCGCCCGGGCGACGTGGTCTGGTTCGCACCTGGCGAGAAGCACTGGCACGGCGCCGGGCCAACCACTGCGATGACCCATATCGCCATCCAGGAAGCGCTGGATGGCAAGGTCGTCGACTGGATGGAAAAAGTCACCGACGCGCAATACCAGGGCTGACGGCCGCGGCGGTTACCCGAGTGCTGGAATGTCGTGCCGCGTGGGCCGGGCCCGCGCGGTTCTCGCCTCGCGTTGACTTCCACCCCGCAATCCCCGCATAACCCGCCACATCCGGGTTCCCTGATCCACCCGGTCCCCGCCTGAAGCGGGGGCTCCGCCGCTCCGCGAGGGTTCGCGCAGCGGCGTGTTCGTCGTTTCGCGGAGTGCGGGCCGTGTTTGAAACGCTGTCAGACAAGCTTACCGGGGTCTTCGACCGGCTGCGCGGTCGTGGCTCGCTGTCCGAGGCCGACGTCACCGAGGCACTGCGCGAGGTCCGCCTGGCGCTGCTCGACGCCGACGTGGCGCTGCCGGTGGTGCGCGACTTCATCGCCAAAGTGCGCGAGCGGGCGGTCGGCTCCGAGGTGCTGGCCTCGGTCACCCCCGGCCAGCAGATCGTCAAGATCGTCAACGACGTGATGATCGAGGCGCTGGGCGGCGAGGGGGCGGTGCCGTTGAACCTCAACGCCCCGGCGCCGATCCCGATCCTGATGGTCGGCCTGCAAGGCTCCGGCAAGACCACTACCTCCGGCAAGCTGGGCCGGCGTATCCGCGAGCGGCTGCGCCGCAAGGTCCTGCTGGCCAGCCTGGACACCCAGCGCCCCGCCGCGCAGCTCCAGTTGGCGCAGCTCGCCGAGCAGGCCGGCGTGCCCAGCCTGCCCATCGTCACCGGCCAGACGCCGGTGCAGATCGCCCAGCGCGCCATGGATGTCGGCCGCCGCGAGGGCTACGACATCGTCATCCTGGATACCGCCGGCCGGCTGTCGATCGACGAGGCGCTGATGGAGGAGGTGCGGCAGGTCCGCGCTGCCACCTCGCCGGTCGAGACGCTGCTGGTGGTCGATGCGATGACCGGCCAGGACGCGGTGAACACCGCCAAGGCGTTCAATGAGGCGGTCGGCGTCACCGGGATCGTGATGACCCGGATGGACGGCGACGCCCGCGGCGGTGCCGCGCTGTCGATGCGCGCGATCACCGGCGCGCCGATCAAGCTGGTCGGCGTCGGCGAGAAGCAGGACGCGCTGGAGGACTTCCACCCCGAGCGGGTCGCCGGCCGCATCCTCGGCCAGGGTGACATCCTCGGGCTGGTCGAGCGGGCCGCCGAGACGATCGACCAGGAAGAGGCCGAGAAACTCGCCCACAAGATGATGCGCGGGAAGTTCGACCTGGAGGACTACGCCAGCCAGCTCAGGCAGATCGGCAAGATGGGCAGCCTGTCGGGCATCCTCGGCATGCTGCCGGGTGTCGGGAAGATCAAGGCGCAGCTCGAGGACGCCAATCTGGACACCGCGATCCTGAAGCGCCAGGCGGCGATCATCTCGTCGATGACGCCCAAGGAGCGCCGGGTTCCGGACATCATCAAGGCCAGCCGCAAGAAAAGAATTGCAGCAGGATCAGGGACTTCCGTGCAGGAAGTGAACCGCCTGCTGAAGCAGTTCGACGATATGACGACAATGATGAAGCGGATGAACAAGCTCGGGCAGAAGGGCCTGATGCGCAACGGGCTTGCCGCCCTGATGCCGAAAGGCATGTCCGCCAACCGACGCCCATACTGAACCGACGACATGTACTGAACCGACGACACGCTGAACCAAGGAGTTACCGATCGATGGGTCTGAAGATCCGCCTTGCCCGCGCCGGCGCCAAGAAGCGCCCGTACTACCATATCGTGGTGGCCGACAGTCGCAGCCCGCGCGACGGGCGCTTCATCGAGAAGCTGGGCAGCTACAACCCGATGCTGCCGGCCGAACATGAAGACCGTGTCCGGCTGCAGGGCGAGCGTATCCAGCACTGGATGTCGCACGGCGCGCTGCCGACCGACCGCGTCGCGCATTTCCTCGGCAAGGCCGGGCTCGGCCCGATGCCATCGGTGCACGAGCAGCCGGTGAAGTCGGCGCCGAAGAAGAAGGCACAGGAGCGCGCCAAGGCTGCGGCGGCGCCGGCAGCCTGAGGGAAATGTGCCGGATAGCCGCATCCTGATGGGCGTCATCGGCAGGCCGCACGGCGTGCGCGGGCTGCTGCGCGTCACGTCGTACGCCGAGGACCTGGCGGCGTACGGGCCGCTGTCGGACGCGAAGGGACGGCGCTTCGTGCTGCGCCCGCGCGGCGAGGGTGTCGCCGAGGTTGCCGAAATTGTCGGCGGCGCCGAGGTGAAGGTCAGCGATCGGACTGCGGCCGAGAAGCTCACCAATACCCGGCTGTACGTGGAGCGGGAGCGCCTGCCGCAGCCGGAGCCGGACGAGTTCTACCTGGCTGATCTGGTGGGACTGGCGGCGTGCGATGCCGCCGGCGGGCGGATCGGCACAGTCAGCGCGGTGCACGATTATGGCGCCGGTGCCAGCCTGGAGATCGCGCGTGACTCCGAGCCACCGCTGCTGGTGCCGTTCACCCGCGCGGCAGTGCCGCAGGTGGATGTCGCGAACGGCCGGCTGACGCTGCTGCCGCCGGACGAGATCGAGTTGGCGGCGCCCGCTTCCACCCCTCCCGCGGAGCCGGCGAGGGCTGGGGAGGGGCTGCCGCCATGACCTGGCGCGCATCCGTCCTGACGCTGTTCCCGGAGATGTTTCCCGGGCCACTCGGCCATTCGCTGGCAGACCGCGCCCTCAAGGCGGACATCTGGTCGCTGCAGACCGTCAACATCCGCGACTTCGCCACCGATCGCCACCGCACCGTTGACGATGCCCCGTTCGGCGGCGGCGCCGGGATGGTCCTGCGACCGGACGTGGTGGATGCTGCCATCGCCTCGGTGGCCGACGATCGTCCGCTGGTCTTCCTGACCCCGCGCGGGCGCACGCTGGCCCAGCAGGACGTCCGCCGCTACGCCGGCGGCAGCGGCGTCATCCTGCTCTGTGGCCGCTACGAAGGCGTGGACCAGCGGGTGATCGAGGCGCGCGGCATGGAGGAGGTCAGCATCGGCGACTACGTGCTGTCGGGCGGGGAACTCCCGGCGCTGGTCCTGCTGGATGCGGCGATCCGGCTGCTGCCCGGCGTGATGGGCGCGGAG